>NZ_BLJH01000012.1:0-163212 GCF_009811895.1 Novosphingobium sp. TCA1
CGCAAAGACGGCGTGAATCACAACATACTGGTATTGCTCAACAACTTTCGGATCGGGCTCTAAGGCTTCCAACTCCTTTCGGGTAACCTCAGGTAAATATTCGCCACTAGCCACGAGAGCATCGAATTCTTCGAACATCTCCCGGATTTTGTCATTACGAACAAGGAATGTTCCGCCTTTAACGCCAAACGCATGGCAGAATTCTTTCCGGTCTACTTTTCCATTGCGAACGCCCAGCGAACCATCTTGTATACGGCCTTCAAGCCAACTGCGGATGGCTGGCAATTTCGCTTCAATATTGCTGCTTACAGCGACTTCGACTT
This sequence comes from Novosphingobium sp. TCA1, assembly GCF_009811895.1. Taxonomy (NCBI): domain Bacteria; kingdom Pseudomonadati; phylum Pseudomonadota; class Alphaproteobacteria; order Sphingomonadales; family Sphingomonadaceae; genus Novosphingobium; species Novosphingobium sp. TCA1. Next base: position 324 of record NZ_BLJH01000012.1, read on the forward strand.
CATATCGATCGGTCACTTGCTTTAGTCCGCGCTTTTCGAAGACGAATGCGCTGCACCCAATTGCCGCAGCATAGTGCTTTATATTGATCCTCCCGCGCTGCCCTAGAACCACGCCACCAGCAGCGACGTCGCGCTCGAGGATTTCCTCAAGTTTGGCAGAGTCGCGGGCGCAGGAATCCCCGCCCTGAAGCTGCGTGGGCAACATGCGGATCATTCTCCAAGAAGATCGCCCGCCGACGGCGGGCAGCGCGCGATCGCGCGCTTAGACGGCCACGTCGGCCTTAATGGCTGGGTGCGGATCGTATCCCTCAACCTCGAAATCATCGATACCATAGCCATCGATACTATCGGGCCGGCGGACGAGCCGCATTTTCGGGAATGGACGGGGCTGTCGCGTCAACTGCTCCCGAGCCTGATCAAGGTGATTCAAGTATAAATGCGCGTCACCAGCCATCCAAACAAACTCACCAGGCTGCAAATCAGCTTGCTGAGCCAACATGAGTTGTAGCGCGGTGGCGCCAACGAGGTTGAAGGGTAAACCTAACAATACGTCGACTGACCGTTGAAACATGAGACAGTTCAGTCGGCCGTCCGAGGTGACATGATACTGGTAGACCATGTGACAGGGAGGAAGTGCCATCTCGCCAAGCTCTGCCACATTCCACGCATGGAAAAGCATCCGACGGCTTGACGGGTTTGTCTTGAGCGAAGTGACGAGCTGGGAAATCTGGTCATATTCTTGGCCATCCGAGCCGGACCAGCGTCGCCATTGCTTGCCATAAACAGGTCCAAGCTCACCCCAGCGTGCGGCGAATTCATCGTCCTCGACAATACGGCGCTCGAACGCATCCTGGTCGATATCCTCGCCGGTTTCTCTGCGATAAGTCGCGAGCGGCCAGTCGGTCCAAATCCGCACATTCTCGCGCAGCAGCGCCTGGATGTTGGTCCCCCCCGATAGGAACCAAAGCATCTCTTTCGTCGATGTCTTCCAATACACCCGCTTTGTGGTGATGATCGGGGCAGTGCCGTCCGAAAGGTCAAATCGAGCCGTTGCGCCAAAAACCGAGCGCGTGCCGACGCCCGTACGGTCGATGCGCTCATCGCCATTGTCCAGAATGCGTTGCATCAGGTCGAGATATTGACCTTCTGCATGCTCACTTTGCCCTACCAACTTAACGCCTCCACAACCGAACACCCATCCAAGCAAGGGACAACCCCTGCGAAGACACGCTATCAAACCACCACCCTTAAGCCCAACGTCCGATCAATTGCACGTCGAGATTAAATTCCTCAACATCGAGCCCAAAACATCGAGCGAAATAACCTAAAATCGAACTTCAAATCGCAACAACCTCCAATACAACGTCCAATAACGACGTATTTTTAATTAAATAAACACCTTTTTATCCGACTGTGACCTGTGGCAACTTACTACAATATCGAAATAAACTCAACATCGTCGAAAAGTGCCGCCAAAGTCGAGGCTATATCTAGGCGCAGAGCGGATTTCCGGGCAGCAATCTGATTCTGACAGCTTGAATACTGCCGCCTTCAGTTGACGAGTGACCGCCACATCGCGAATCACGAGGCCGCGAATTATCTGACCATCAATCGGACGTTGGAGGACTACGCTAACTCTGACGGCATAATGAGCGGTAACGTCCGATTGCTGACGATCCGCGAACCACATCAGGGTTGACAATTGAATAATCTATCAATGGCGGCATATGGGTATGTGGGCTCACTCACCGGGTGAAGCGCTACACCACTCCGGGAAAGATACTCGAGCAAGATTCCTGAACAATTTCAGGCCTGACAGACACTCACTCACTCACCGCCTTAGTGCACTTCACCGGAAAATATTGAGAACCCAAGGCCCAGATCGCAGCTGCGCTGATAGAGCGCGCAGGACAAACGGCCATCGGCGACGTGGAACTGGTAGCTCTTGTGGCAGGGCGGCAGTGCCATCGAATCGAGTTCGGCCACGTTCCAGCCTTCGATGATGTGGCGCCGACTGCCCGGATTGTTCTTCAGGCTCTCGATCACCTGGGCGACCTGGTTCACCCCTTCGGCCCGCTTGCGGTAGAGACCCTCGCCCGCGTCTTCGTAGACCGGCCAGTCCACCCATTGCTTGCCGTAGACCGGGCCGAGATCGCCCCACTTTTCGGCAAAGGCGGCATCCTCGACAATCCGGCGCGAGAAATCGGCGCGCGCGATCGCCTCGCCCGTTTCCCGGCGATAGCGGTCGAGCGGCCAGTCGGTCCAGATTTCCACGCCCTGCGCGCAGAGCGGGCGGATGTTGGTCTCGCCGGTCAGGAACCAGAGCAGTTCGCGGGTGGCCGTCTTCCAGTAGACACGCTTGGTAGTGAGCAAGGGCATGGCCCCGCCGGACAAGTCGAAGCGGATCGTCGCCCCGAAAACAGAGCGCGTGCCGATACCGGTGCGGTCCACGCGTTCATCGCCCTCTTCCCAGATGCGGCGCATGAGATCGAGATATTGCCACTCCCAGTGCGGAGCGGTGATCGAGGCGGTGGAATCGGCAGTCAGGATTTCGGTCATGTCCGAAACCTAGCCTATCGCGCGGCCCAAGCAAAAGGCTGTCGGCAAGAAAGCCGCAAGGCAAATCGCAAAAGCCGAAAAGCAAAAAACCCAGCGTTTCCGCTGGGTTTCTATGCCTCACCCGAGGGTGAAAATGGTCGGGGAAAGAGGATTCGAACCTCCGGCCCCTGCCTCCCGAAGACAGTGCTCTACCAGGCTGAGCTATTCCCCGACCGGGTGGGCGTTCCGAAGACCGCCCTGGGCAGGAGCGCGCCTATATAGGGCGACTCCGGGGGGCGCAAGGGCCCAATCCGATTTTTGTTGTCTCCGCTCTTATGACGGGGAGCGAAATGGCGCGAAGAGCACCGTAATTCCTCATAATTTCCTGAAAAAGCAAAGTTTTCCACAGGCCACCTTGGTTCGCGACCGGGACGGATCGAGCATGTCCGATGCTCCGCGTCCTGCCGGAAAATTCCGCGAATAGCGTCGAATCGGCTTGGGCGAATCCCCCCACTACCCCTTTCGGCGACCACCCTTGCCCGTCCCTCACCGCTCCGGCACAAGATCCGCGAGGGACGCACAGCCGCAGGGAAAGTCGATGCCCCTTGATCTCCGTCGCCGTTTCTTACTGCCGCTTGCCGCCTCAAGCGCGGCCCTGTTCCTCGCAGCCCACGGCACGAATGCGGCGGCTTCCCGCCCGTCGCCGGGAGAGCGGGAGGAAACGGCTCTGGTCCCGATCACGCTTTCCGCAGGCATGAACCCGATCTCCGACATCGCCGGCACGGGGCGGGACGGCTCGATCGCGCAGCTCTGGCGGCAGAACAACAAGGTGCGCGGCCAGCATGTCTTTCTGGTCAAAGTGGGCGACGTGGCCGCGACGCTGGAAGGCCGGGATCAGATCATCGACGCGCCCGACGTGGGCGATGACATGATTCGCTCCGTCCGCTTCGCGCGCGGGAACCATGCCGGCCGCGCGACTCTCTATATGCTGATCGCCAGTCGCGACATCGGCCCCTCTCCCTATGACGCGGCAGTCACGCACATCCAGACTTTCGCGCTGGTGCCCCGTGGCAGTGGCGGCGGCGATGCCTTTGCCTTCGCGCCGGTGCGCGCGTTCGTCGCTGCGGCGAAGTATTGCCATGCGGATGCGGCGCTGCTGGCGGAACTGAATTTTCCGCTGTCGCCGCTCTATGCCGGGAGAGTTACGCCAACGGGGTGCTGAGGAGCGTGGCTACCGTCGTCCCGGACTTGCTTCGGGACCGCTGTCAGTTCTTTAGGCGCAAGCTCGCGGGCAAGGTGGGCCACGCCAGCGGTCCCGGATCAAGTCCGGGACGACGCAGGACTTACCCGCCGCGCAGCAATTGCACGCCCCAGTCGCGCTCGAACAGATAGAGCAGCAGCCGCGCGGCATCTCCGCGCGGTCCGGCCAGCCCGCCGTCGCGTTCGATCAGCAGGCGGGCATCGTCATGGGCGAGCGGCAGCAGCTTGGTGATCTGCTCCAGGCTGGCGATACGGAACGGCGTGTCGCCCGATTGCCGGGTGCCGAGCAGTTCGCCCCCGCCGCGCAGTTGCAGATCCTCTTCCGCCAGACGGAAGCCATCCTGCGTTTCCCGCATGAGGGCAAGGCGCTGGCGGGCGGTTTCGCTGAGTTGCTGGCCCCGCAGCAGGAGGCAGGTGGATTTCTCGCTGCCACGCCCCACGCGCCCGCGCAGCTGGTGAAGCTGGGCGAGGCCGAAGCGCTCGGCCTGTTCGATCACCATCAGCGTGGCATTGGGAACGTCCACCCCGACCTCGATCACCGTGGTCGCCACCAGCACCGAGGCCTCGCCACTGGCGAAGCGCTCCATCCCGGCATCCTTGGCATCGGGCTTCAACTGGCCGTGGACCAGCACGACGGTATCGCCGAACCGCTCCTTCAGCGTAGCATAGCGCGCCTCGGCTGCGGCCAGGTCGTCGTTTTCGCTTTCGCTGACCATCGGGCAGACCCAGTAGGCCTGCTGCCCCGTCTCGATATGCCGGGCGATGGCGCCGACCACGTCGCCCATCCGCTCCACCGAGACGACGCGGGTGTCGATCGCCTGTCTTCCCGGCGGCAGTTCGTCCAGCTTGGAGACTTCCATCTCGCCGTACTGGGCCAGAGTCAGGGTGCGCGGGATCGGCGTTGCCGTCATCGCCAGGGTGTGCGGGGTGCGCCGTCCCTTGCGGGCCAGCATAAGCCGCTGCCCGACGCCGAAGCGGTGCTGCTCGTCGATCACCACGAGCGCGAGATTGCGATAGGATACTGAGTCCTGAAAGATCGCATGGGTGCCGACGACGATATCTATGGAGCCGTCCACCAGCCCCATCAGGATCGCCTCGCGCGCCTTGCCCTTGTCGCGCCCGGTCAGCAGCGCGATCTCCACGCCGGTGCCCGCCAGCATCCGCGCCAGAGTTTCATGATGCTGGCGCGCGAGAATTTCCGTCGGCGCCAGCATGGCGGCCTGCGCTCCGGCCTCCACCGCGATCAGCATGGCGTTGAGTGCCACAACGGTCTTGCCCGCGCCGACATCGCCCTGAAGCAGGCGCAGCATCGGTGCCTGCTGCGCCACGTCGCCCTCGATCTCGCGGATCGAGCGCGCCTGGGCGCCGGTCAGGGCGAAAGGCAGCTTCAGCTTCGCCCGCAGCGACCCGTCGCCTTGCAGCGGCGTGCCGGACTGCTTGCGGTTGCTTTCGCGCACCAGCATCAGCGCCAGGGCATTGGCGAAAAGTTCGTCGTAGGCCAGCCGGTCGCGCGCCTGGGCGTGGACGCCGCGATGGACCTCGCGCACCGCCTCGTTCCAGGCCGGCCACTTCATCTTGTCGTAGAGGCCGGTCTCGATCCACTCGGGCAGCTCCGGCAAGGCCTTCAGCGCCTGCTGGACAAGGCCCGCCATGCGCCCCTGCGTGAGCCCCTCCGAGAGGGGATAGACAGCCTCGCAGAGCTGACCGACCGGGGCGGCGCTGCTTTCCGAGACATGTTCGGGATGCACCATCTGGAGCATCTGGCCGTACTGGTCCAGCCGCCCCGCAACCCATCGCGTCTCACCCACGGGAAGCTGTTTCTTCGCCGTATAGGACGCGCGGCCGAAGTAAGTGACCGTCAGGATATTGCCCGCGTCGTCCTCGGCGATCACGCGAAACGGCCCCCGCCCCGAGGGAGAGCGGTGTTCGCGCACGGTGAGCTTGACGATCACGTTCTCGCCCACGCTGGCATCGTCGAGATCGGTGACGGCGCGCCGCTCCACGAAGCGGTCGGGCAAGTGGTAGAGCAAGTCGCGGATGCGGGTGAGGCCGAGCTTTTCCAGCGGCCGCTTGAGCTTCGGTCCCACGCCTTCGAGGGAATCGGTCTCGGTGAACAGGCAATTCAGTGCTTCAGGCCGCATGGTCAGCCTCTTAGCGTGAGTGACACTCATTTCACCAGACTTGCCGGGAACGGATTTGCGGACAGCCACGTTGGCTTCAGTGTTCCCCACCCCAGCACAGGAGAAATGCATGCTTCTTCCGCACGGAACCGTGTTCGCGATCGTCGACGGTGAAAACTTCGAACTCTATCGCAACGCGGGTCGCGAAGCCGCCCCCAAGCTCACCGCGCTGGACACCCCCGATCTTGAGGCGACTAACTTCAGCGCGGGCTTCCGCCGCCGCGACGATGCGGTTTCACGCCATCAGGCCCGTACCGGCGACGGCAGCAACGATTCGCTGGACGAAAGCGCCCATGCCGCCGCCGTCGCGGGCTGGCTGAACCAGCAGGTGCTCGACCGGGAGATCGATCAGCTGGTCATCGTCGCCGATCCCCGCTCCCTAGGCGAGATGCGCCGTCACTATCACAAGGAACTGAAGAGCGCCCTGCTGACAGAAGTGCCCAAGACGATGACCGGGCGCCGCAGCGAGGAGATCATCAAGGTGTTCCAGAGGTAAGAGTCTGTTTGAAAATTCGCGAAATGCGAATTTTGCGGCACCGGCCCTCTCCCCCACCCTACCACCCGCAGGATACTACCGTTGGGTGGTAGGGTGGGGGAGAGGGCCGGTGCCGCACAAAAATGCCCCTCCGGGCATTTTTCAAACAGCCTCAGCCCAAAAACGCCAAAACTTGCTCATGACCGCGCCGCGCTGTAACGGCGCGGTCATGACCGAACTCACTCAACAGAGGCAGGCGCGGCTCGCCCGCCTGAAGTTCCGCGCCTGGCATCGCGGCACGCGTGAGGCCGACTATATGATCGGCTGCTTCTTCGATAAGTTCCACGCCCAGTGGTCCGAAGCCGAAATCGACCTTTTCGAAACGATGATCGAGGAGGAGGATGTCGATATTATGGCCTGGGCGCTCGGCACCCAGAGCATTCCCGAGACATATCGCGGCCCCCTTCTGGACCGCATGATGAAGCTCGATTACGTCGATATCCCGCGCTGATGCGTCGAGCTTTCGACAAGCCGGAAATCCGGTAGGCGCGGTGGATGACCCGATCTTTCAAACCCGCTCAGCCTGAGCTTGTCGAAGGCCCCGCAAGGCACGCATGACCGACTTCAACCGCATACTTTCGGCAACTTCGCCGCTTACCCTCGCCTCGGTAACGCGCGGCGCCCAGCCGCTGGTCATGGCGGACCTCGCCCGTGCTACGAAAGGCCGGGCGGTCTTCATTGCCGACAACGAAAGCGCCATGCGCGCCGTGGCAGAGGCCGCGCAGTTCTTCGCGCCGGAACTGGATGTCGTCGAATTCCCCGCCTGGGACTGTCTTCCCTACGACCGTGCCAGCCCCGCCCTTTCGGTCAGCGCCCGCCGTTTGGCCGCGCTGCACCGGCTCCAGCTGAAGCGTACCGGTCCACAGCTGCTGGTCACCACCGCCAATGCCGTGCTCCAGCGCGTGCTCACACCGTTCCGCATCCGCGAATCGGTGCGCCTGCTCAAGCCCGGCGCGGAAATCGGCCATGAAAGCCTGATCGCGCTGCTGCGCCGTCAGGGCTACCAACGCAGCGACACCGCGATTGACGCGGGCGAGTTCGCGGTGCGCGGCTCGCTGTTCGATATCGTGCCCTCGGGTCTGGAAGGCGGGTTGCGCCTCGACTTCTTCGGCGACGAACTGGAAACGCTGCGCCTGTTCGATACCGGCACCCAGCGCTCCACCGGCGTGGTGGCGGAGCACCTGCTTCTCCCCGCCAGCGAGGCGCTGGTGGACGAGGACAGCGTCAAGCGCTTCCGCAGCCGCTACCGCGAGATGTTCGGCGCCAATGCCACGGCGGACCCGCTCTATCAGGCCGTCAGCGACGGACGCCGCCTTGCCGGCATGGAACACTGGCTGCCGCTGTTCGAGGACCGTCTTGTCACGCTGTTCGACCACCTGTCGGACGACGACCTGCTGGTGATCGACAGCGCCGCGCTGGGCGCCACGGACGAGCGCTTCACCGACATTGCGGACTATCACAAGGCCCGCCTCGAAACTTCCGGCCAGAAGGCGGGATCCTACCGCCCGCTCGCCACCGACGCGCTCTATCTGGGGCGCGAGGAGTTCGAGCAGGCCGTTGCCGCCTTCCCGGTCCACCGCGCCGATCCCTTCGCGCAGCCGGAAAGCACCAAGGTCATCGACTTCGGCTTCGGCAATGCCCGCGATTTCACGCCCGAGCGCGCGCGCGGCGACAATGCCTATGAGGCCGCCGCCAAGCATCTCCACGCCGTCGCCAAGACCGGCCGCAAGGCGATCCTCGCCGCTTATTCGACTGGCAGCCGCGCCCGCCTCGTCTCGATTCTGGGCGAGGCACAGGGCCCGGAACCCAAGCTGGCCGAAACCTGGCAGGAAGCGCTCGGCCTTGCCGTCCAGGGCCGCTCCGCCGCGCTGGTGCTGCCGCTGGAGACCGGCTTCTCCAACGACTCCGTCGAAGTCGTCACCGAGCAGGACATTCTGGGCGACCGCCTTGTCCGCCGGAAGAAAAAGAAGAAGGATTCCGACGCCTTCCTCGCCGAACTGGCGGCGCTGACGCCGGGCGACCTGATCGTCCACATGGACCACGGCATCGGTCGCTACGAAGGTCTCCAGTCGATCCCGGTCGGCCAGTCGCCCCACGACTGCGTGATGCTGACCTATGCGGGCGGCGACAAGCTCTACATCCCGGTCGAAAACCTCGACGTGCTCTCCCGCTACGGCAGCGAGGCGGAAGGCGTCGCGCTCGACAAGCTCGGCGGCGAGGCCTGGCAGAAGCGCCGCGCGAAGCTGAAGGAACGCATCCGCGAGATCGCGGGCGAACTGATGAAGACTGCCGCCGCGCGCGCCCTGCGCGTCGCACCGGCGCTGCTGCCCGAAAAATCGAGCTACGACCAGTTCGTGGACCGTTTCCCCTGGCAGGAAACCGAGGATCAAGAACACGCCATCGACGACGTGCTCGGCGATCTGGCCGAGGGCAAGCCGATGGACCGCCTGGTCTGCGGCGACGTCGGTTTCGGCAAGACCGAAGTCGCCCTGCGCGCCGCTTTCGTCGCCGCCATGGCCGGCCAGCAGGTCGCCGTCGTCGCGCCGACCACCCTGCTCGCGCGCCAGCACTATTCGAGTTTCGCGGAACGCTTCAACGGCTTCCCGCTGGAAGTCGGCCGCCTTTCGCGCCTCGTGCCTGAAAAGGAAGCCAAGGCCACCCGCGAAGGCCTCACCGCAGGCACCATGGACGTGGTCTGCGGAACCCATGCGATCCTGGCGAAATCCGTCAACTTCAAGCGGCTCGGCCTGGTCATCGTCGACGAGGAGCAGCGCTTCGGCGTCAACCACAAGGAGCGCCTCAAGCAGCTTCGCACCGACGTCCACGTCCTGACGCTCACCGCCACGCCGATCCCGCGCACGCTTCAGATGGCGATGTCGGGCCTGCGCGAACTCTCGACCATCCAGACCCCGCCCGTCGATCGTCTTGCGGTGCGCACTTACGTGATGGAATGGGACGAGATGGTGATGCGCGAAGCCCTGCTGCGCGAACACCATCGCGGCGGCCAGAGCTTCATCGTCGTGCCGCGTATCTCGGACATGGCCGAAGTCGAGGAATGGCTGGCCAAGCATGTGCCGGAAGTTAAGGTCATCTCCGCCCACGGCCAGATGAGCGCGGGCGAAGTGGAAGAGCGCATGAGCGCCTTCTACGAGGGCAAGTACGAAGTCCTGCTGTCGACCACCATCGTCGAAAGCGGCATCGACATTCCGCGCGCGAATACGATCATCATCCACCGCGCCGACCGCTTCGGCCTGGCCCAGCTTTACCAGCTGCGCGGACGCGTGGGCCGGTCGAAGCTGCGCGCCTATGCCTACCTGACGACTCCTGCGGGCCGCGCTCTGTCGGAAGTCGCGGAAAAGCGCCTCAAGGTCCTGAGCGATCTCGATTCGCTGGGCGCGGGCTTCCAGCTGGCCAGCCACGACCTCGACATTCGCGGCGCGGGCAACCTTTTGGGCGACGAACAGTCCGGCCATATCCGCGAAGTCGGCTTCGAACTCTACCAGTCGATGCTGGAGGACGCGATCCTCGAAGCCCGCGCGGGCGGCGTCGGGCTGGAGAAGGATACCTCGGGCCTGTCTCCGCAGATCACGGTGGAAGCGCCAATCATGATCCCGGAGGACTATGTTCCCGATCTGGCCGTGCGCATGGCGCTCTATCGCCGCCTGAACGACGCGGACAGCAAGGACGAGATCGAATCGCTCTCGGCCGAAATGATCGACCGCTTCGGCCCGCTGCCGTCAGCCACGTCGAACCTCGTCCAGCTCATCCAGATCAAGCGGCAGGCGATCGAGGCACATATCGCCAAGATCGACGTCGGCCCGCGCGGCACGCTGGTCAGCTTCCACAACGACAGCTTCCCGAACCCGGCAGGCCTCATCGCCTATGCCGAACGCCTCCAGGGCACGGTCAAGCTGCGCCCGGACAACAAGCTGGTCCTGCAACGCGCTTGGGGCGATCCCAAGTCGCGCCTCAATGGACTGCTACAGCTTACGAAGGGTCTCGCGGCAGTAGCGCGAAAAGGCTGACATTGCGCCAATCCGCACCGTCATCCTGAACTCGTTTCAGGATCCATTTCCGACCATCAGCAGCCGTTTGATCGGCGAGATGGGTCCTGAGCCGAAGGCCAGCGAAGCTAAACGAGTTCAGGATGACGAGCGCTATTGGGACGCTTCCCCAGCCTACATCAACGGCACCTTGATCCGCGCGATCAGCCCACCACAGGGCGAAGTCGCGAAGGAAAGCTGTCCCCCGAAGCGCATCATCAGCCGGTGCGCGGTGGGAATGCCAAGGCCGAAGCCGGGCGTATCGCGGGTGCGCGCCTCATCCAGGCGGAAGAACGGCGTCAGCACGTCCTCGAAATGGCTGGGCGGGATGCCCGGCCCGGTATCCTCGACGTCGATGAACCAGTCCGCCCCTTCCCGCCGGACGGCGACTTCGGCGCGGCCGCCGAAGCGGATGGCGTTCTCGACCAGGGCGCCGGTCGCCAGGGCCAGCGGCTCAGGAAAGCTCTCGACCACGGCCTTTCCGGCCCCCGTCAGTCGCGCACGATCCTCATAGGGGGCGATGACACCGGCGACGAGTTCACCGAGATCGACTTTCTCGGCTTCGGAGGAAAGGTGCTGGGCGCGCAGATAGCCCTGCAGCGACGCGAGCAGCCCTTCCATTTCGTCGATGCTGGATTGCATGATCTCCGATATCTCGGGATCGTCGATCAGGTCCGTGGCGATCTGCTGGCGCGACAGCGGCGTGCGCAGATCGTGGCTGATCGCCTCGAACGATCGCGCCTGGTCCTCCAGCAGCCGGGCAATGCGCTCCTGCATGACGTTCATCGAATGGGCCAGGTTGCGCAGATCCTCCGGCCCGCTCTCGCGGATCTCGACCTGCTGGCCATGGCCGATGGCGTCGGCGGCCTGTGTCAGGCGCCTGAGGGGATTGGTGAGCAGGCGCAGCAGGACCAGCCCGATGGCGATGCAGGCCAGCGCCGTGCAGAGCATGAGGACGCTGGCGCGCAAGGCGATCGGCCACATCGAGGTTATGTCGCGCGAACGGAAATTCAGCCATTTGCCGTCGGCCAGACGCACAGAACCGACGAGATCGCTCTTGCCGCCCGAGGCATCCCTGGTGGCAAGGTTGAGCGGCCGCGTGGCGAGCGAAGGCTCCCACTCGATCACCTGCCCCGCGATGCGGCGCAGCGATTCGGAATCCATCATGCCGCGCACGGCCGGTTCAGGAGAGAATTCCGCCTTGAGGTGTCCCGTCGTCATGATCGGCGCGGCCAGATTGGGCTGGAGCGCGTGGATCCGATCGCTGACGACGATCAGCTCCGCGATTCGCCGCGCATGGTCGGCGCGAATCGTCTGCCGGTCGATCGATTGGTAGAACAGCAGGCTGCCGATCAGCTGCGCCACGCAAAGTGCGAGAAAGACGACGGCAGCCAGGACTGCCAGACGCGGGATGCTGATTCGGGCCACGTTTCCTCTCGCCGGATGCCCGATTGTTCTGTGCAATATGCCGGGGCGTCCTGAATGAGCGCTCTCACCGGATGAGGCGTTCGTCAATGCGCTGTCTGATCGGGAAACACTTTGACACTTGCGAAGTGTGTCAGGGCTCTCGCATCTAATGCGGAGCTACTTTCCCCTTCCGTTTAGGAAGGAAGAAAGTGGCTCCCCGAGTAGGATTCGAACCTACGGCCATTCGATTAACAGTCGAATGCTCTACCGCTGAGCTATCGGGGAGCAGCCTGTCAGTGTTTCCACCGCCGGGCAGGAGTGCGCCTATAAAAGGGGTCCTCAGGGTTGGCAAGCACTCTGTCATGAAAATGATGCAAAAACTTTTCCACAGGGTGGAGCCCTTGCCCGGCGCTTTTTCTCAAACCTGGAACTGCTCCGCGAAGATGCGCTCTTCCAGGGTGAAGCCCGGATCGAACAGCAGCGTCAGCTCCTTCTCGGCATTGGCGATGATGCGCACGGTCTTCACGTCGCGCACTTCCTTCTGGTCGGCCACGGCGGCGACCGGGCGCTTGCCGGGTTCCCGGATGCGGAATTCGACCTCGGCGCTTTCGGGCAGGATAGCCCCCTTCCAGCGACGCGGCCGGAACGGGCTGAGCGGGGTAAGCGCCAGCATGCGCGAGCCAAGCGGCAGGATCGGACCATTGGCCGAGAGGTTATAGGCCGTGGAGCCGACCGGCGTGGCGACCAGCACACCGTCTCCCACCAGTTCCTCCATCCGCACTTTGCCGTTGATCGTCACTTCCAGCTTAGCGGTCTGGCGCGTCTCGCGCAGCAGCGAGACTTCATTGATAGCGTAGTAAACGAAGCTGCGACCGTCATGACTGGTGGCGTGCATCTGCAGCGGGCGCACCGGCACCGGATGCGCCTCGGCGATGCGCTCGGCGATCGGCACCCCATCATGCGGCCCGTTCATCAGGAATCCCACGGTGCCCAGGTTCATGCCGTAGACCGGCTTGATCCTATCGCGGTCCAGCATCTCGTGCAGGACATGCAGCAGGAACCCGTCACCGCCGACCACCACGATCACGTCGGCTAGTTCGGGATCGACCCAGTCATGGGCGGCGCGCAGTTCGGCCGCGCCGCACTGCGCCTTGGCGCTGTCGGATACGATGAGGCCCAACCTTGGCTCGTCAGGCTTGGGCTCTTTAGTCATTGCAATCCCCGGCAAGAAGCGGCGCCTGCGCCCGGTGGCGAACGGGACGGAAGGAAATCTCCGGTTGCCGTCTCATTTTGAAGCCCTTTTCATGCCCCGGACCTTTCGAATTTTGCATCGTTTGGCAAGGCCTTTGGCTATAGCAGGGCCGATGGGCGAAAGACGCAAGAGCCTGCCGCGCGGCCATGCCCGGCGACTGGAAGACAGACTGACCGGCATTCCCGGGCTCGACGCCGTGCGCGAACGCATTGCCGGTTGGCGGAGCGATGCCGAAAGCGCGCCGCAGCAGGCCCATGTCCACGCCATGCTGCTGGCCCTGCGCCGCCTGGACACGATCAACATGGCCTACGGCGCCGAAGCCGGGGACGGCGCGCTGGAGGAAGTCGCGGGGCGGATTGCCCATTTTGCCGGAGAGGAACTCGACGGCCCCTGGCTGGTCGCCCGCGCCGGCGGCGGTTCCTTCGTGCTCGTCGCCAATGAGGCATGCAGCCGGGAGCGCTGGCATCTCGTGGCGGACCAGTTGGCCGACGCCATTTCCCGCCCGATCGCCCTGCCCACCGGCGTCCTGCGGCTCTCGCCCCGAATCGCCCTGATCCGCGCCCTCACCGACGAGAGCGTCGATTCGATGCTGGACCGCCTCGGCCATGCCCTGGCGGACTTGCAGGAGCAGTCCGCCACGCGCCTGGGCTGGGCGGACGGCGAGGTCACCGTGCCGGGCCGCTCCGCTGCGCAGCTCGAGGCCGACCTCCTCGGCGCCATCGACCGGGACGAGATCGAGATCCTGTTCCAGCCCCAGTTCAGCCTCTCCGACGACGCGCTGACCGGGGCGGAAGCCCTTGCCCGCTGGAACCACCCGGTGCTCGGCCGCATCGGCGCGGGCGCCCTCTTCGCCATTGCCGAGCGCGCCGATCACATCGGCCCGCTTTCACGCCATATCGCCGCGAAGGCGATGGCGGCGGCGGGCCAGTGGCCGGGCGAGCTTCGCCTTTCCATCAACGTCACCCCGGCCGACCTCGCCTTCGGCACTTACGTGCGCCAGATGCTCGACCTCGTGCGCGAGAGCGGCTTTCCGCCACGCCGCCTGACGCTGGAGATCACCGAGCAATCGCTGATCAGCGACATCAGCCAGACCGCGCAGATGATGGCGGAATTCTCCTCGCAGGGCATTCGCATCGCCCTCGACGACTTCGGCGCGGGGTTCTGCAACTTCCGTTATCTCAAGGTCCTGCCGATCCACTATCTCAAGCTGGACCGGACCATGATCGAAGGCGTCGGCACCGACCGCCGCGACGTGGCCGTGCTGCGCGCGATCGTGGCCATGGCGCGCGCGCTCGACCTTCAGGTCATTGCCGAGGGCATAGAGGAAGAGGAGCAGCGCGAAGTCGCCGCGCGCGAGGGCTGCGCCTATTATCAGGGCTTCCTGCGCGCGCAGCCGATGTCGGTGGCGATGTTCGCCAAGCTGGCGCGGGTCGGCGGCGAGAAGAGCGCATGACGTCGTCCCGGACTTGATCCGGGACCGCTGGCAGTTCTTCAGGCGCAACCTCTAGCGCGAGGCACTACTGTAAAAAGCAAAACGCGCGCTCCGGGCATTCCCGAAAGCGCGCGTTTCTCGGCCAGCGGTCCCGGATCAAGTCCGGGACGACGGCCTGTGTCAGGTGCCTTTACGCGAGAGCGCCGTGGCAGTGCTTGTACTTCTGGCCCGAACCGCAAGGGCAAGGTGCGTTGCGGCTGATCGGCAGGTCCGCGTAGGGATTCTCACCCGCGGCGCCTGCACCGACGGCGGCCTGCGGGCTGCCTGCCAGCGTGCCGAACAGTTCCGGCATGAAGGCCGAACCGTCGCCGTCGTTCGAATTGTCGAGGCCGGTCAGCGGATCGATGTGTCCGGTCAGGAAGTCCGGCAGTTCCGGGAGACCGGCAGGCTCAGGCATGCGCAGTTCGCTGACCGAGAGGATGCGGGTTACGTCCTCGCGGATCGAATCGAGCAGGCGTTCGAACAGGCTGAAGGCCTCGGTCTTGTACTCGTTGATCGGCGTCTTCTGGGCATAGGCGCGTAGGAACACCACCTGACGCAGGGCGTCGAGCGTGGAGAGGTGCTCCTTCCAGTAGTGGTCGAGGCGATCGAGCAGGATCGACTTCTCCACCTGGCGCCAGATCGCCGGATCGTCCTGCGCCATCTTCGCGTTCATGTGCTCGGTGGCCATGGCGGCGATGCGTTCCTCGACGAGTTCGGGATCGACCCCGTTCTCCTCGATCCAGGCCTCCAGCGGCACGTCGATCCCGAGGATATCCTGCGCCTTGGCCTTGAGCCCGTCGACATCCCAGTGTTCGGGATAGGAACCGGCCGGGCAGGCATCGGCCACCAGCGCGTTGACGGTGTCGTTGCGCATGTCGACGACGACTTCATCGACCGTTTCCGAATCCATGATGTCGGCGCGCTGCTCGTAGATGACCTTGCGCTGGTCGTTCATCACGTCATCGTATTCGACGACCTGCTTGCGCACTTCGTAGTTGCGCGCCTCGACCTTCTTCTGCGCGGTCTCGATGGCCTTGGACAGCCACTTCGAACCGATCGCCTCGCCATCGGCCAGATTGCTGTTCATCATCTTGGCGAACAGCGTGTCCGGGCCGAAGATGCGCAGGAGGTCGTCCTCCAGGCAGAGGTAGAACTTCGACAGGCCGGGGTCGCCCTGGCGGCCCGAACGGCCGCGCAGCTGGTTGTCGATGCGGCGACTTTCATGGCGCTCGGTGCCGATCACGCAGAGGCCGCCCGCGGCCAGCACGAGGCGCTTCTGCTCGGCCACTTCCAGCTTGATGCGCGCGATCGCCTCTTCACGCTCCGGCCCCTCGGGCATGTCGCGCAGTTCGTCCTCGACGCGGAATTCGACGTTGCCGCCGAGCTGGATGTCGGTGCCGCGACCGGCCATGTTGGTGGCGATCGTGACGGCACCCAGCGAACCCGCCTGCGCGACGATGTGGGCTTCCATCTCGTGGAAACGGGCGTTGAGCACCGAGTGCTTGACGCCTTCCTTGTTGAGGAAGTCCGAGAGCAGTTCCGACTTCTCGATCGAAACGGTGCCAACGAGGACCGGCTGGCCGGTTTCGTAGCGTTCGCGGATCAGCTTGGCGATGGCGCCGAACTTGTCATGCGTGTTCTTGTAGAACTCGTCTTCCTCGTCGATGCGCTGCACCGGCACGTTGGTCGGAATGGTGACGACGTTCATCTTGTAGATGTCGTAGAATTCCGGGGCCTCGGTGGCGGCAGTGCCGGTCATGCCCGAAAGCTTCGGATACATGCGGAAGTAGTTCTGGAAGGTGATCGAGGCGAGCGTCTGGTTCTCGGGCTCGATGCGGACGCCTTCCTTGGCCTCGACCGCCTGGTGCAGGCCGTTCGACCAGCGGCGACCGTCCATCATGCGGCCCGTAAACTCGTCGATGATGACGACCTTGCCGTCCTTGACGATGTAGTCGATGTCCCGCTTGAACATGAACACGCCCTTGAGGCTCTGGTCGAGGTGGTGGACCACCTGCGTGTTCTCGACGTCGTAGAGGTTCGAACCGACCAGCAGCCCGGCGGCTTCGAGCATGCGCTCGGCCTTCTCTACGCCGTCCTCGGTCAGGCTGATGTTCTTGGTCTTCTCGTCGGTCTCGTAGTCCTCGGGGAGGAACTGCTTAACGATCGCGTCGACCTGCATGTAGAGTTCCGACTTGTCGTCGGTCGGACCCGAAATGATCAGTGGCGTGCGCGCTTCGTCGATCAGGATCGAATCGACTTCGTCGACGATCGCGAAATTGAAGGGGCGCTGCACCATCTGGCTGCGCTCATGCTTCATATTGTCGCGCAGGTAGTCGAAGCCGAACTCGTTGTTGGTGCCGTAAGTGATGTCGGCGCCGTAAGCCTCGCGGCGTTCGTATTCGTTGAGGTTCGGCACGATCACGCCGATGGTCAGGCCGAGGAAATTGTGCAGCTTGCCCATCTGCTCCGCGTCGCGGCGGGCCAGGTAGTCGTTGACGGTGACGATGTGGACGCCCTTGCCCTCAAGCGCATTGAGGTAGGTGGCGGTGGTCGCGACCAGGGTCTTGCCCTCACCCGTGCGCATTTCCGCGATCTCGCCGCGATGGAGCACCATGCCGCCGATCATCTGCACGTCGAAATGGCGCATGCCGAACACGCGCTTCGAGGCTTCGCGCACGGTGGCGAAAGCTTCGGGCATGATCTGGTCGAGCGTGCTGCCGTTCGCCAGCATGTCGCGGAACTTGGCGGTCTGCCCGGCCAGTTCCTCGTCACTCATGGCCTCGAAAGCGGGTTCGAAGGCGTTGATCTGGGCGACGATCTTGTCGAGCGACTTGACGTAACGCTCGTTGGACGAGCCGAAAATGGACTTGGCGATGGCGCCGAACATGGCGGAAATCCCTGTTTTTCGTGAATGCGTATATCGGATGAGCGCGCCTGCGATACGCGCAGGCACGGGAAAGGTTTCGCGAACGTGCGAATGACGCAGCGCGCTTATTCGCGCGCGCGGTCTATCCCGGTGAGAACCGCGGGAAACACGCGCGAAACCGGCGCTGCTGCCAGAGGCGGCGCATGACGGCGGGTATTGCGCAATCCGGGTTCGGGGAGCTGGGCAAGGGCCACCGGGGCACGCGGCGCCTTGGCGGCGACGGCGGCTTCGGTCAGCACCACCTGCAGGCTGGACACCTGCGATGCGCGCGCGTCGGCAGGGCCGATTTGCGCGGCAAGACCCGTCAGGAGGGCCAGCAGGGTGAGTAGCAGGCGGTTTGCCATGGCGGATCAGATAAGGGGCCAAGGATGAATAGTCCACAACCCATCGCGCACCGTTGTATCTAGCGGCCGGATTTAGCTGGCCGCAGGGTCGTCCCGCGCTTGACCTGCCGCACCCACGCGCTACCCACCCGCCATGGCCTATACCACTTCCCCGCTCGCCTCGCCCTTCCCCGCCATGCCGCCGATCGCCGGCGTCACCCCGCACGTCGTGCGCGCCGGGTACAAGGACTGGGGCCGATGCGACCTGACTTATGTGGAGCTGGACGAAGGCACCGCCGTCGCAGGCGTGTTCACCAGGAACCTGTGCTGCTCCAGCGAAGTCGAACTCGGCCGTGACAACGTGAAGCAAGGCCTCGCCCGCGCGCTTGTGGTCAACGCGGGCAATTCCAACGCCTTCACCGGCTACCGGGGCCGGGAGGCTGTGGAGCAGATCATGGACCAGGTCGCCGCCCATATCGGCTGCCCGCGCGAACAGGTCTTCGTCTCGTCCACCGGCGTGATCGGCGTGCCCCTGCCCAAGGACAAGGCGCGCGAGGGCGTGGAGAAAGCCCTCACCGCACAGCCCTGCTCGTGGGAAGAGGTCGCCAACACCATCGCCACCACCGACACTTTCGCCAAGGGCGCGACGGCCACGGCGATGATCGGCGACACCAAGGTCACGCTCGCCGCCGTCATCAAGGGGTCTGGCATGATCGCGCCGGATATGGCGACCATGCTCGGCTACATCTTCACCGACGCCGCCGTGGAGCCTGCTTTCCTGCAGGAGTGCCTCTCCGCCGCGAACTTCCGCACGTTCTCGTGCATCACGGTCGATTCGGACACCTCCACCAGCGACACCGTGCTCGCCTTCGCCACCGGCAAGGCGGGCAACGCGCCGCTCTCGTCGATCGCCTCGCCCGGCGCCCATGCCTTTGCCGCCGCGATCCATGACGTCTGCCGCCAGCTTGCCCATCTCGTCGTGCGCGACGGCGAAGGCGCGCAGAAGTTCATCGAAGTGGCCGTCTCCGGCGCCGTCTCGGACGAAAGTGCCCGCAAGGTCGGCATGGCCATCGCCAACTCGCCGCTGGTGAAGACCGCCATCGCGGGTGAGGACGCCAACTGGGGGCGCGTCGTCATGGCCGTGGGCAAGGCAGGCGAACCGGCGGACCGCGACAAACTCTCCATCGGTTTCGGCGGCACCTGGGCCGCGCGCGAAGGCCTGCCGCTGGCCGACTATGACGAAGCCCCCGTCGCCGCCCACCTCAAGGGCCGGGACGTCACCATCGAGGTCGATCTCGGCCTTGGCGAAGGCGCCGCCACCGTGTGGACCTGCGACCTGACGCACGGCTACATCTCGATCAACGCCGATTACCGGAGCTGACGGTGGCCGGTCCGCAATTCACCATCTGGGGTCGCCTCAACTCCCACAACGTCAAGAAAGTCGCCTGGTTCGCCGAGGAACTGGAGCTGAACTACGTCCGCCACGATATCGGCGGCCAGTTCGGCTATACCGAGGAGTACCTCGCCAAGAACCCGAACCGGCTGGTGCCGATGATCGAGGACGGCAAGCTCGTCCTCTGGGAATCGAACGCGATCCTGCGCTACATGGCGGCCGAGTACGGCGGCGAGCGCTGGTTCCGGCACGACCCCATCGACCGCGCGCTGGCCGACCGCTGGATGGACTGGCAGATCACTTATGCCGACGCCCAGCGCCTGCCCTTCCTCTCGATGGCCCGTACCCCGCGCGAGCAGTGGGACATGCCCGCCATCGAACGCGACGTGAAAGCCTGCGCCGCCCACCTCGCCGTGCTGGAGCGCTACCTTTCCGAGAAGCCCTGGCTCTCCGGCGGACAGTTCGGCATCGGTGACATTCCCATGGGCGTCTATGCCTATACCTGGTTCAGCCTACCGCTCGATCAGTTCGGGCTGGAGCGACCGGAGTTCCCCGCGCTCACCGAATGGTACGCCCGCATCCGCGAGCGCAAGGGTTATGCCCAGCAGGTCATGATCCCTCTCACCTGACCCTTCGTTATAAGGCCTCCCGCATGATCACCCCTTCGCTCAATGCCGCAGTCGAAACGATCATGCGCGAGGTCTCACGCGATGTGATCCTGCCGCATTACCAGTCGCTGTCGAGCGAGCAGATCGTCAGCAAGGCGGTGAACGACGTCGTCACCGTGGCCGACCGCGAGAGCGAGGCGATCCTCACCGAACGCCTCACCGCCCTGCTGCCCGATGCCTCGGTGGTAGGCGAGGAAGCGACTTTCGCGGATGAAGGCGAACTGCTGAAGCTCAAGGACCGGCTCTGCTGGATCGTCGACCCGCTCGACGGCACCAACAACTTCGCCTCCGGCAAGGCCCCCTTCGGCATGCTCATCGCGCTGGCCGACAAGGGCGAAACGCTGGGCGGCTGGATCCTCGACTGCCTCACCGGCCGCTTCTGCCGCGCTTCCGCGAACGGCGGCGCCTGGGTGAACGAAGAACGCCTCACTGCCCGCGCCACCGGAGAACAGCCACCCGTCGCCGCGATCTCGCTGATCTTCACCGAGGAATCGCGCCGCGAGCGCCTGCGCGCCGAAGTCGCCCCGCATTACCGCATGGTCGACATCCCCCGCTGTGCCGCCGAGCAATACCCCCGCCTCGCGCTGGGCCAGAACGACGTCGCGGTGTTCGAGCGCACCCTGCCCTGGGACCACGCGGCAGGCGCCCTGTTCCTCAACGAAGCGGGCGGTAAATGCGCCCGCCCCGACGGCAGCGCCTACCGGGTGGACGAGATCGGCCGCACCGGGCTGATCGGCGCTGCTTCTCCGGCGCTGTTCGAAGACCTCGCCACGCGCCTGTCCGCGCTGGAGGATTGAGCACAATCGTCGTCCCGGACTTGATCCGGGACCGCTGGCCGTGAACAACCCATCACTCGGCAAGGCGCCCTGACGCGCTCTCGCGCCTAAAGTCTTGCCAGCGGTCCCGGATCAAGTCCGGGACGACGGAATTTATTCGATCGTAACACCCGCTACACGCCAACTGCCGTCCTGCCGCGAAAGAGAAACCGTCTCGACCGCATCTGCCTTGTTGGCGAAACTGGTGCGGAACTTCACCACCTCATAGCCGTAAGGGGGCGCAGGCAGGTTTTCCTGACGCAGAAACGTCCGCGAGATAACCGGCCCCAACGGCACGCGCACTTTCTCATTGGTCGCAGCCCATACCTGCAAGCTGTTCAGCTTCTGGAAGGCCGAGCCGGTTCCCTTGTAGCTTTCCTCCCAGCGCCCCTGATCGATGAGGGTCAGCCATTGGCGCGCCGTCTGCGCCACTTCCGAACTTTCCGCAGCGGCCGAAGCAGAACTGGGCACGGGCGGCGAGGTGGTCGAGACCTGAGACAGGGTGGTCAGCGCCAGAAGGCCAAGAGCGATCGACATGAGCAATACTCCGGTGATGATCCAGGGGCGGCGACGGGCTCGCCCCGCGCCGCCAGGCAGCGCCCCTGCCTGATCCACCTGAGAACGGGCCGCGTCTTCCCCGATTACCGTGTCCTCCAGAAAAATAGGGGGATGGGCCGGAACGCCTTCGCCTTCCGCGTCGAGCAGAAGGCGGGCTGCCTCGCGGCTGCTCGACACTGCCATCTTGCGCCGCGCTTCGCGCAGGCGTTCGTTGATCGTATGAACCGAAAGCCCCAGACTGCGCGCCGCAGACTTCGCATCATGACCGCGCACGATCAGGCGAAGGGTCTGCTTCTCCTTCTCGGTAAGCCCCCAGAGAAGTTCGTTCACCGGCATATTCATATCCGCTGGGCTAGGTTCGGCTCGGCGCCTTTGCTACCCCGAAAAATCTGTATCTCGGGGGAGAGAACGCCGGGATCGCGTCTCGCGGACCTAGGGCGCCTTGTCCGGCGCACAAGCGCCCGTCCGCTCGCCCTTGACCGACCACCGCATGATATCCGGCGCCGCCGTTGCCCGACCGTTCGACGTCGGAACAGGCATGCTTACCAGTGGTTCCCTGCGGTTCTCGAAATCGAGCTTCAGCGCCGAGGCGCCGTAACTTCCGGTAACCTGCATCTCAAGCCGCGTCTGGAAACTGCTTACCTTGCCCGTCGCCTCATCCCTGGAATTCGCATAGCCGCCCTGACAGGTCTGCGTCGCCCGCAATTGCCCGTCGCCAAAGCGGATCTTCAATGGGCGGCACAAAGTCGTTCCCGCAACCTGAGAACGACCGTCACCGACCAGCAGGCGCACGAAATCCTCGACTTGCGTATCGGCAAGGCAGAAGTGCCAGGCGCGATCCTTGCCCAATGCGACCGCGGTGTCGCCCAGGTCGATACTCTTGCCGGCCCGATAGGAGCGCGAAATCGTGACGAGCCAGTCCCCGCCCTGCATCGTCCTTCGCGCGCGAAGGCCTTCGACGACGATATCCTTCGGGGCGCCGCCATCCTTCGTTTCGGCGCCAACTTCCTGAGTCGACCAGACCGAAGCGGCCATGAGGAAAACCGGAACCGCACGGTACCACTGCATCGGCGGTCCTCCCTGCCGCTGCCTACGAACGGTTTGGAAATATGCGGGAATTGCCGACAATTGCAACGCTCTCACGCGCGGCGCGGCAAAAGCGCCGCGCAACGAAAAACCCCTCCCGCCTCGCGGCGGAAGGAGCTTTTGAATTCCGGCTCTAAAACCGGAAGCGAACCCTCAGAGTTCGCCTTCGATCCAGCCCTTGAGCGCGCTCTTGGGCGCGGCGCCGAGCTTCTGGGCGACCGGCTTGCCGTCCTTGAACAGGACCATCAGCGGAATCGACTTCACGCCGATCTCGGCCGGAATGCCGGTGTTGGCCATGATGTCCATCTTGGCGATGGTCACCTGTTCGGACAGCTCTTCGCTGATCTCTTCCAGGGCCGGGCCGATCATCTTGCACGGGCCGCACCAGTCGGCCCAGAAATCGACGAGCACCGGCTTGTCGGACTTCAGTACGTCCGCTTCGAAGCTGGCGTCGGTAACAGCGATAGTCGCCATGAATTGAAACTCCTCGGGTATCTCGGTTGAACGCAATCTAGGGACGAATTGCCCTGAGGCAACGCCTGCCCGGGCATAGCTTTACTGGGCCGGGGAAAAGTCCGGCTTGTGGGCGGCCAGCACGTCGGCAGGAACGGCGATCAGGCGGGGCACGGCGGTGTAGAGCAAGGCCACTTCCACGGTGCGGCCGGGAAAGGCCACTTCCAGCGCGGCGGCATAGGCCGCCATCTGGCGCAGCACCCCGCGCGGCACTTGCTCAAGCCGCTCGGGCGGACGACGCGCGGTCTTGTAGTCGACGAGGCGCACGCGCTCGGGCTCCACCACCAGACGGTCTATGGTACCCGCTACAACCTGCCCCCCGACAACTGCCGCCACCGGCACTTCGGCCAGGCTGGCAGGGCCGAACAGTTCGGTCCATTCGGGATGGGCAAGCACGGCCATGGCGCTGTCCAGCATGGCCTGACGCGACGGTTCCGGCAGATCGGCAGCATTGCGCGCCAGCCATTGCCAGCCCGCTTCCTCGCGTTCCTCCGCCGCGACTTGCGGCAGGCGTTCGAGCAGCTTGTGGACCAGCGTGCCGCGCCGCAGGGCATCGCGCCCGGCGCCGGGCGGAAACGGCGGATCGGGCGCATCGTCCTCGCCCAGCGCGGAAGGCGCCAGCGGTCGCGGCGGACGCGGTTCTGCAGGCGGCGTGCGCTCCAGCCAGCGCGGCAGCGGCTCGCGGAAGGGCAGTTCGACCGAGCGCACTTCGGCCGGCAGCGGCGGAGGCACGGGGCCGTTCTCGCAGCGCGTGCCCCAGATCGCGTCCTCGACCTCCGCTTCGGCCGGGAACAGGGCGCGCAGGCTGGCGTACCAGCTCTTTTCCGCCGGGCCGTCCCGGTCCCGCCGCCCAAGCGCGCCGCCCACGAACAGCGCTTCCTCGGCGCGGGTCATGGCGACATAGAGCAGGCGCCAGTGCTCCTGCTCGTCGCCCTCGCGATTGGCGGCGATCTGCGCGGCAATGCGGCCGACCTTCTCGTCCTTCGACAGCGGCGGCAGCGGCACCTTGCGGCGTTCCTCGCGCGGGTCGGCCAGATCGAAGCCGCGATCGCGCGCGGCCTCAGGGTTGCCAGTGGCATCGGCCAGAATGACGATCGGCGCCTGAAGCCCCTTCGAGCCATGGACCGTCATCACCCGGACCAGGCCCGACGCGGCATCCGCCTCGCGCTTCAGCTCTCCGTCTCCCGCATCGAACCAGGCAAGGAAGCCCGCGAGGCTCGGGGTATCGGTGGCGACATAGGCCTGCGCAGCATTGACCAGTTCGTCGATCGGGTCGTTCGCCTCGCTGCCGAGCCGCGCCACCAGCTTGCGCCGTCCCTGCCACGGACCGACCAGCAGCCAGTGCAGCATGTCCTGCGGCGGCGTGAAATCCGCGCGCCCCAGCAGGTCGCCAAGCTGTTCGAGCGCCGCGCCGATCTCCGGGCCGGACTGGGTGCGCAGATGCTCCCAGAGGCGCCGATGCCTGTCGCGGTAACCGAAGCGCAGCAACTGCTCCTGGCTCCAGCCCACCAGCGGCGAGACCAGCAGCGCGGCCAGATTGAGATCGTCGAGCGGCTGCACCGCGAAGCGCAGTGCCGCGATCAGGTCCTTCACCGCCAGCGGCGCGCCCAGGCGCAGGCGATCAACGCCCGCGACTGGCACGCCCGCCGCATGAAGCCGCGCAACGATCAGCCCGGCCAGTTCCTTGCGCTGGCGCACCAGCACCATGACGTCGCCCGCGCCCGCTCGGCGCTGCCCGCCCTTGCTCAGCGTGAAGCCTGGCCCCGAGGGATCGAGCCATTCGCGCACCTGCTGGGCGATACGCTCGGCCATCTGACGGTCGGGCCGGGAGAGCCAGTTTGGCTGCTGGCCGTCGTTGTCGTCGCCGTCTTCGAGCGGCTCGTCGTCATCCTCGCCGATCTGCTCGGATACCGGCTTCCACAAGGCGACATAGCCGGGGCGCTCCTGCCCAACGTGGCGCTCGGCGGGACGGTCGAGGCCGAAGCGGGCATGGCCGATCCCGGCAATGGCCTCGTCCACGAAATCGAGCACCGGCTGCGCGGTGCGGAAGCTGCGGTCCAGCCCGAGTTCCAGCAGCGGGCGCGCGGCGATCTCGCTGCGTAGCATGTCGGCATTGTCGGCGGCATCGCGCATCCGCCCCCGCACGCGGTCGGCGGCGCGGCGGAAATTTTCGGGGCTGGTGCCCTGAAAGCGGAAGATCGCCTGCTTGTAGTCGCCCACCACGAAGAGCGTGCGCAGCAGACTTTGGGGGTGGCCTTCGCGCTGCCCCTCACCCGCCCAGAACTCTTCCGCCATGGCGAAGACGATGTCCCACTGCGCGGCATTGGTGTCCTGCGCCTCGTCGACGAGAATGTGATCGAAACGGCGGTCGAGCTTGTAGCGGATCCAGTCGGCGGAGGCCTGCCCACGCAGCAGATCGGCGGCGCGGCGGATCTGGTCGTCGAAGTCGATCAACCCCTCGCGCTGCTTCGCCTCGTCCCAGGCGAGTGCAAAGGCACGGCCGAGGCGCAGCGCGGGAACCAGCCTCTCCGCCAACCCCAGCAGCGCCTTGGTCTCACGGATCTCCGCAAGACTCTCGCCTACGCGCAGGGCGTAGCCTTCGTAGTCGGGATCGCGCTTGGAAAGGTGGTTGAGGCTGCGGACGCTATCGTCCTTGGTGAAGAGCGCGGCGTGGAGATCGTCGATCCCCTCGGCCCGCTTCGCCGCACTCCAGGTGAGCCACGGCACCAGCACGTCGGTGGCCTTGTGCGCGGTGGCGGTGTTCCACTCGGCCAGCACTTCGCAGCATTTGCGCAGCGAACGCACGTCGAAGGCTTCATCGCCGCACATGTCCGCGAGCAGATCGTCGCCCGCCTCGTCCGGCAGCCCGAGCAGGCGCAGCACATGGCTGCGGATATCACCCGCCTGCCACGAGCCGGGGCCGAACCACGCCTCCCGCGCACCCGCGCAGCGTAGCAGGAAATCCACTACCGAATCCGGCCCGTGCCGCAGCGAAAGCTGGGCAATCGCGCCGAGCAATTGCGGGCCGTCGAAGGCATCCGTCTCGGCCGCCACAAGCAGGTCCGCGAGCACTTGCCGAGCCAGCAGGGCGCGTTCGCGGTCCTCCATCGGCCGGGTGCCGGGCACGAGCTGCGCTTCCAGCGGAAACGTCGCCAGCAGCCACTGCGAGAAGGCGTGGATCGTGTCGATCCTGAGCCCCCCGCCCGGACTGTCGAGCACGGCGGCGAACAGCGTGCGCGCGCGGGCACGGGTCTCGGGGTCGGTGGGCGCACCGATCGCATCGAGGCGCTGGAACAGCAGGGTGTCCTCCAGCCGCACCCATTCGGCCAGCGTGCCGTTGATGCGCGCGGCCATTTCCGTCGCGCCTGCCTTGGTGAAAGTAAGGCACAGTACCTGCGAAGGCTCGACACCCTCCTGCAACAGCAGGCGCAGCACGCGCGAGGACAGCACTTGCGTCTTGCCGGTCCCCGCCGAGGCCGAGAGCCACACGGTGTCGCGCGGGTTCACGGCCAACATCTGGTTGCCGTGCAGCGGATGGACGGCGGCCGGGCCGCTCATACCTCATCCTCCGCGCCCGCACGTTCCCCGCCCGCGTCTGGTCTGCTGCCGAGCGAGGTGATCCATTCGTCGAGACGCATCAGCTGGTCGTAGTCCGCATAAGAACCGAGTTCGGGATTGAGCCGCGCGGTGAACGGCTCGGTGCCGAGAATCCAGCGGTCGAGCGCGTCGTTCAGATAGCGCTCGGTCTCGGGCAGGAAGTCGTCCGGCTCGATCCCGGAGCGCCGCTTGCCGACCTTGAGCGGCGTGGTGGCATAGCCGAACCGGTTCTTGTCCTTGGCCATCGACCAGTATTCGAATTCGCCCGCCTCGCCCACGATCTCCCGGCCCTGCATGTCCTTGAAGCCCCCCGCCTGAGCGATCAGCGCGATCAGGCCGAGTTGCAGCGCGAAGCCTTCTTCCACGCGGCGCGGGGTCGGTGGCGAGCCTGTCTTGTAGTCGACCACTGCCAGCGAACCGTCAGGCAGGCGATCAATGCGATCGGCGCGGCCGTGGATGCGGATGTCGCGGTAGCGCATGTCGCCCCAGGCCTCGCTGGCCACGACCCGGCGGCCGGCGGTCTTGTGCGCCAGCACGAGTTCGCGGAACGTATCGAGCGCAGCGGAAAGGCGCGGCCACCAGAGCGCGCGCATCAGCGGATGCGCGTTCTTCTCAGTCAGCACGGCCTGTGCGATCGCGTGGAGCCCGTCCACCGGCTCGCCTGCCTTGTGCCAGTCCTCCAGGATCTTGTGCGCGACTTCGCCTTTCCACGCCGCGCTCGGCTCGGCATCCAGCGCGTCGAGCTTGCGCAGGCGCAGGATGGCATTGGCGTAGAATTCGTAAGGATCGCCGCGCAGGCGGTCCAGCCCGGTCACCGCCAGATCGACGCGGCGCTGGTCGGGCGAGGGCATGGGCTGCGGGCGCGGGTGGCCGGCCACCGGCGGCGCATCGTCGAGCATGCGCGCCAGACGCAGCACATCGCTTTCGACATGACGCTCCGCCTGTTCACCCAGCAGCGCCTTGACGCGCAGCACGAAGCGCGAGGGGATCACCGGCCCGCCCGCATCGCGCAAGGCCCAGCTCAACACGACTTCGGGCGCCCCCAGCGCGGCGGCAAGGTCGTGCGCGGCAAGGCCGATGCGGAAATCCGCGCCCGGTACCCCCAACGCGCGCAGCACGGCAGGCGGCAGCAGCGCGTCCTGCGAGGGCGAGGCAGGCCAGACGCCCTCGACGAGACCGCCGCAGATGACGAGATCCGCGCGGCTCATCCGCGCTTCCAGCAGGCCGTAGATCGATACGCGCGGATGGCCGCCCCAGGGTGGGCGCACCGAGACCCGGTCCATGGCGTCGCGCAGCATGGCGTGAAGCTCGCGCGGGTCAAACAGCGTCCCCGCCGAGCCTGCCGCGCCGCGCAGTTCCTCGACCATGGCGCTGAGGCTGCGGCCGTCGGCCTGCGCCCAGATCGCCTCGCCGCAGAGCGCTTCGGCGGCATCCACCAGCGCCGCGAGCATCGCTTCCAGCGGCTGACCTTCGGTGAGTGCGAAGAGCGGCGCCAGCACGGCCTCCACCGCACTCCACCATTCGCCCAGCTTCTCCTGCTCGGCGAGATCGGCCAGCGCCGCCAGACCCGCACCGGGGCGCGGACCGCGCAAGGCAAGATCGAGCTTGCGTGCGGACTCCAGCCAGCGAGCGCGGCCCTCGCCCCCACCTGCGAGCGGGTGAACCAGCAGCGCGATCAGCGGGACCGGCGCGGCCTGTTCGGCCAGCACTTCGGCCAAGAGCAGCATGAGCCGCCCCGCCGCCGTCTGAGCCAATGGGCGCCCTGCGGTATCGTCCGCCTCGATCCCCCAGCGCGTGAGGTGCGCGACCACGCGGCCCGCCAGACCACGATCCGGGGTGATAAGCGCGACGCGGCGCTCGGGCACTTCCAGCGCCTCGCGGATCAGCACCGCGATCGCCTGCGCTTCCTGTTCGGGGTGGGTGCTTTCCATCAGCCGCACGCCGGAAAGGCGCCGCTTTTCGGCAGGCAGTTCGACCCAGGCCGCCGAAGCACGCGGCGGCAGGAACAAGTTGGAGATCACCGTGCTGCGCTCGGCCGGCGAGGCGCCGTAGCCGGAGCGATGCCATGCGGAGACTTCCTCGCGAGCAATGCCCATCCGGTTCAGCAGCAGCTTGAGGTGGTACTGGGGATGCGTCACCGCATCGCCCCGGCCGAACGGCGGTTCGTCAGGGTTTTCCGGTTTTCCGGCAATGCCGAGTTCGTCCCAGACCTCGCCGGGAAGCGCCAGATCGAAGTCCGGCAGGACTACGGAACCACCCGGAAGTTCGCTGACCACGCGCAGCAATCTGGCCAGCGCGGGCGAAGCGCTGGTCACGCCCGCCGCAACCACGGGATATTGCGGCGGCACCGCGCGCCATTCCGCGGCGGCATGTTCGAATAGCCGGTTGCGGCGCTCCGGCGCGTCGATCTCGCCCCGCTCGGCAAGTTCCGCGATCCAGTATTGCTGCACCATCAGGAAGGTGCGGGTATTGTCGGTCCAGTGCCCGGCCAGGTCGCCGACGATGCCGATCACCCGCTCGCTCATCAGATCGATCGGGGCGATGCCTTCGACCAGCAGGCGGTCCATCGTGCGGCCTAGTTCCCAGGCCCGTCGCAGCAGGGCAGCACCCTTCCCCGCCTCCGCGCCTTCCACTTCGCGCAAGTAATGGGCAAGCCGCAGCCAGCGCCGGGTCAGATCGGCGGCGGGCGGAATATCGGCGGCCCCGAGCGGATCGAGCAGCGGCCCGAGCGTCTCGTCGAGATCGAGATCACCAACCACCGCCATGCGCGGCAGCAGCATGCCGGGCCTGTCGGTCGTGCCCGAATGGCGCACGAAAGCCTCGGTAACGGTGCGGACCGCGCGGCGACTGGGCAGCAGCAGGGTCAGCCGGGCGAGGCCCAGTTCACCTTCGGAATAGCGCGGCACCAGCCCCGCCACGAGGGCATCGGCGAAACCACGGTGCGCAGCAATGGAATAAACGCGCGGCCCGCCCCCTTCAGGCACGGGTCAGCCATTCCTCGGTGGGTCTGATGGCGGTCGGTTCGCCCACTTCGAACCACAGGCCGGTATGGGAAATGCCGAAGACACGGCCTTCCTCGATGGCGCGGTTCCACAGGATGTTGGTGGAGAACGGGCCTTCCGGCGCGTCACGCAGCAGGCGCTTCGAGACGATCTGGATGCCCGAAAAGATGAAAGGCGCAACCCGCCCCGGCTTGCGACGCGAGACGCGGCCCAGCGCGTCGAGATGGAAATCGCCCTCGCCGCGATAGTTCATCGCGCGCGGGTGCGAGACCAGCAGCAGCAGCGCGTCCATCGCCTCTGGATCCCAGGCGCGCGAGAGTTCGTGGAACACGTCCTCCGGCCCGTCGAGCCAGATATTGTCGCTGTTGAGGCAGAAGAAGGTATCGGGCAGCAGCGGCGCGGCCTTGACCATGCCGCCGCCGGTTTCGAGCAGCTGCGCGCGCTCGTCCGACACGGTGACCTCAGGGCCCTTGCGGCGCACCTTGAAATGGCCTTCCAGCGCATCGGCCAGGTAGTGGACGTTGACCACCGCCTTTTCCACCCCGGCGGCGTCCAGCTTGTCCAGCGCATGGTCGATCAGCGACTTGCCCGCCACGCGCACCAGCGGCTTGGGCTGGGTGGCGGTGAGCGGACGCATGCGCTTGCCGAGACCGGCCGCCAGCACCATGGCGGTGTCGCTGGCCAGTTTTCCCCCGTTCATACGGCGTAACTCCCGCCGTTGGCTTCGCGCAGATGGGCGGGGATATTCGCGTCGAACCAGCGCGCCACCGGCTCCAGCGCCGGGTGGGCGAGGTCGCGCTCGAGCAGAGCCCAGACGCGCGGGATCAGATCGAGATAGCGCGCCTTGCCGTCACGCCGCCAGAGGCGCACGAAAATGCCGATGATCTTGGTGTTCCGCTGCGCGCCGAGGCGAGCGTAGTCGGCCAGGAATGTCTCGGGATCGGCGCCGGTCGCCTGCAGGTAATGGTCGAACATTTCCGCTTCCAGTTCCGGCGAAACCTCGCGGCGGGCATCCTGAAGCAGGGACACGAGATCATAGGCGGGGTGGCCGATCAGGGCGTCCTGAAAGTCCAGCAGGCCCTGCTTTTCCAGCGCGCCGAGCAGCATGATGTTCTCGGCATGGTAGTCGCGCAGCACGGTCACTCCGGGGCGCTGGCGGGGCAGCAGCGCGCCCATCACCGATTCCCAGGCCGTCACGAAACCGGCAGTATCCACGCGCAGGTCCTGTGCCGAGCAGTACCAGTCCACGAACAGCCGCACCTCGCGCTGGTACTCGCTCATCGAATAGTCGAGGAAGGGACCGGGCGGCAATTCACGCAGCTGTGCCAGCACGTCTACGGCGCCGCGATAGACGGCGGCCTCGTCGTCCGGCCACTGGTCCAGATAGTCGCGCATGCGCGCATGGCCGAAGTCTTCCATCAGCACCAGGCCGCGCTCGGCCCGTTCTGCCAGGATGCGCGGGGCGCGGAGGCCATTGAGATCCAGCCAGTGCGCCGCGCGGAGGAAAGGCGTGGGATCCTCGGTGGGCGGCGGCGCGTCCATCAGCATGGCCGTTTCGCCATTGCCGCGCGTCACGCGGAAATAGCGGCGGAACGAGGCGTCCCCGGCCAGCGGTTCGACATGGGCGCCTGCCCAGCCGGCTTCGGCAAGGAAGGGTTCGAGATCGGCGGGAAGATTCGTGCTCATTTCGGCTCCCGCCCTAGAGCATTTTCAAGTCAGGTGGAAACACCTGACGACTGGGAAAATGCGACCAACAAACAACAGGGATCGCTGTTCTGATAAAATCAGAACGAAACGCGATCCCGCCAATCAGGGCCGGGCTCGACAATGGCGATCCGCCCCTCATCCGCAACTTCCAGCGCGATTGAGAGGCAGCCCGGCTCATGGGCGAACCCTCCGGCATGATCGGGCCACTCCGCGATCAGGGCCGCGCCCTGGCGATAGTCGTCGAGGCCGATCTCGTCGGCTTCTGACGGATCCTTCAACCGGTAGAAGTCCGCATGGACGAGCGGCAGGCGCACGCCCGGTCCGCCCGAGGCCGGGGGATCGTAGACTTCGATGATCGCGAAGCTGGGCGACGGCACTTCGCCCTCATGCCCGAGTGCGGCGATGATCGCGCGGGCGAGCGTGGTCTTTCCCGCGCCGAGGCCGCCGGTCAGCGCGATCACGTCGTCGGGGCGCAATTGGTCGGCAATGGCGCGGCCGAAGCGCTCCATCGCGGCGAGGTCGGGCAATGCAATGTTCACGGAAGCTCCACCAGAGCGCTGGTGCCCTTGCCGGGCTCGGAAACGAGACGCAGCGCACCGCCATGGGCCTCGACAAGCTGGCGGGCGAGCGGCAGGCCAAGGCCCTGGCTGCGCTCCACCGACTTGCCGTCGGCACTGGCCTTCATGCCGTCGAGCGCCAGCGCGATGCTGCGGCTGTCCATCCCCGCGCCCTGGTCCTGGACGAGGATCTGGAGCCATTCCCCCTCGCCCGACTTGCGGCGCCCGAGCTGGACGAGAATGTGCTGCCCCTGCCGCGAGGCCTCGATGGCATTGTCGACGAGATGGCCCAGCGCGCGCGCCAGCCGCTTGCGGTCACCCGAGATCGGCCGCAGCAGCCCATTGGCCTGGAGATCGAGCACCAGCCCCGCCTTCTGGAGACGCGCGGCGCGTTCCTCCACCACGGCGCGCACGAAAGGCATCGGATCGATTTCTTCGCGCTTGAGCGGCAGCAGCCCCGCCTCGCTCTGCGAAAGATCCAGCAGGCTGTCGATATGATCGCCCAGCGCCTCTACCGAAGTCAGGATCGCGCCGACATATTCGCGCCCGCTCTCGGACAGGTCGCCGCCGATGCCCGCTTCCAGCAGTTCCGCGAAGCCGCCGATCGACGTGAGCGGCGTGCGCAGTTCGTAGCTCATCTTGGCAAGGAAGCGCGTCTTGATCGTATCGGCCTCGATCAGGGCCGCATTGCTTTCACGCAGCGCCGCCTCGGCCTTCTGGGAATCGGTGATGTCGAGAACGGCGAGCAGCCCGTTCCCGTCCGGCAACGGAACGCCCGCGAATTCCAGCATGCGCCCGTCGGCCAGCGCGATGCGCCCGCCTTTCTGCCCCCGGTCGAGCGTGGCCGTGCGCACCACGCCGCCCACCGTCTCTGCCTCGGCCGGGCGCTTGAGGCGCGGCGCGATCTTCTTGAGCAGGTCCTGGATATGCGGATGGGTGTCGAGAAAGTCGCTGTCGAGCCCCCAATCGGCGGCAAAGCGGCGGTTCCAGATCTGCATGCGGCCGTCGGGCGCGAAGACTGCGATCGATTCGAACAAGCTGTCGAACGTCGCCGTCCGCGTGCGCAGCAGGGTGTCGCGCACGGCGGAAAGGCGCAGCTGCTCGGTGCGGTCCTCGGCGATGAGCATGAGGCCGCCGTCCGGCACCGGCTGGGCGACGATGCGCAAGTGCGTGCCGTCCGCGAGCGTCCAGGCCTCCTCGCTGGCGGTGCCTGCCGCGAACCAGGCCGCCTTCTCCCGCCGCCAGGCAGGAAAGTCCCGCGCTTCCGGCACGCGCCCGGCATCGCGGGCAGCGTCGAGCAGGCGCTCGAACGCGGGCAGATCCTGCAGGGCCTGGGCGGAGAGCTTGAACAGGCGCTGGAACGGCTGGTTGGCGAACGTGAGGCGCTTCTTGGCATCGAACTGGGCCACGCCTGCCGAAAGCTGGTCCTGAAGCGCGCGCTGGGTCTCGCGGAAAGCGCGGAACGAGCGCGACATTTCCTCAAGATCTTCGATATCGACGGCATAACCCGCCACCCCGTCCTCACCCAGCGGCAGGTCGCTGACGCGCATGGCGCGGCGCTGGCCGTTGATCGTGGTGGAGACGATGCGCTGGATCGGCGCGCCCTTGTCCGCCGCCACCCGCGCCACTTGCGCCGGGGTAAGGCCGTCGACGTTCTCGACCAGTTCGGTGCCGCTGGCGACCACGCCCTGGGCGCTGTCCCCTCCGACGGCGGCGACATAGGCCGAGTTCACCAGTTGCAACTCGCCGTCCGGGCGGCGGAACCACATCGGCATCGGCGCCGCCTCGATCAGCGAGACGAGCGCGGTGAAGTCCCCCCGCGCCCGCGAGGCTTCGTCGCGCAGGCGGGTGAGTTCGGTCTCGCTGTCGGAAAAATCGAAGACCCAGACCAGCGCCGCGCCGCCGGGCGAGACTTGCGGGTCGGCCAGATGGCCGCGCAGCGCCAGCGAGCGGGTCGAGCCGCGCGGCGTCAGCACCATGCGAAACGGCGTGGCGGTCTTCTGGGTGCGGCGCACCGCCTCGGTCAATTCTTCCAGCTTCTCCGTGGGAAGCCCGCGTTCGCCGCCGCGTTCGCCGGGATCGAGTTCGGAAAGGAACTGCGGCACGCCGTCCAGCCCCAGCCACTGGGTAAGGCGCGGACTGGCCTCGATTCGCCCGTCGGAGCGGACGAGCAGCGGCAGGGCGGGCGATTCCTCGACCATACGCCCGAGCCTGCGCGCCGAGCGAAGCTGGCTTTCCGCCCGCTTCTGGCGGCTACGCGCGGTGAGCACGGCCCAGGCCGCCGCCAGCATCCAGGCAGCGAGCAGAAGACCGATCAGGAGGGGTACGAGGCGATCCTGGTCCATTCACCCACGGCTATGAGGTGCGCAAGCCGTAAAGACAATGGGGAGAGCGCCATTGTCTGTGCGCTCGTCACATCCGTGACGAGCTTGCGGCACCGGCCCACGCCCCCACCCGACCTCCCGCTAGTGTATCCTGATGGGAGGTCGGGTGGGGGCGTGGGCCGGTGCCGCATCGGGAATGCCCGGATGGGCATTCCCGACCTGACAAATCAGTAGCGGTAGTGGTCCGGCTTGAACGGGCCGGCTTCCGGCACGCCGATGTAGTCGGCCTGCTTCTTCGAAAGCTTGGTGAGCTTCACGCCCAGCTTTTCGAGGTGCAGCGCGGCGACCTTCTCGTCGAGGTGCTTGGGCAGCACGTAGACGCGGTTCTCGTAGTCGTCGTTCTTGGTGAAGAGTTCGATCTGGGCGAGCGTCTGGTTGGTGAAGCTCGACGACATCACGAAGCTCGGGTGGCCGGTGGCGCAGCCCAGGTTCACCAGGCGGCCCTTGGCGAGGACGATGATCTGCTTGCCGTCCGGGAAAGTGACCAGGTCGGTGCCCGGCTTAACTTCCTTCCAGTCGTAGTTGTCGAGCGCCGAGATCTGGATCTCGCTGTCGAAGTGGCCGATGTTGCAGACGATCGCCTTGTCGCGCATGGCTTCCATGTGCTCGCCGGTGATGACGGCTTCGTTGCCGGTGGCGGTGACGAAGATGTCGCAGCGCTTCACGGCGTCTTCCATGGTGACGACTTCATAGCCTTCCATGGCGGCCTGAAGGGCGCAGATCGGGTCGATTTCGGTGACCATCACGCGGGCGCCGCCGTTGCGGAGCGAAGCGGCCGAACCCTTGCCGACGTCACCGAAACCGGCAACGCAGGCGACCTTGCCGGCCAGCATCACGTCGGTGGCGCGGCGGATCGCGTCGACCAGCGATTCCTTGCAGCCGTAGAGGTTGTCGAACTTCGACTTGGTGACCGAATCGTTCACGTTGATCGCGGGGAACGGCAGCTTGCCGTCCTTGGCGAGGTGGTAGAGACGGTGGACGCCGGTGGTGGTCTCTTCAGAAACGCCCTTGATGGCGTTGACCGAGCGCGAGAGGTAGCCCGGCTTGGCCTTGAGGAAGGCGTTGAGCGCGCGGACGAACTCGATTTCCTCGGCATTGGTGGGCTCGAACAGCGGCTCACCGGCTTCGACGCGCGCGCCCCAGAGCGCGAACATGGTGGCGTCACCGCCGTCGTCGAGGATCAGGTTGGCGGTGAGGTTGGGATCTTCTTCGGTCGACCAGTCGAAGATCTTGCCGACGTAGTCCCAGTAATCGGCCAGCGATTCACCCTTGATCGCGTAGACCGGGATGCCGGCGGCGGCGATGGCGGCGGCGGCGTGGTCCTGGGTCGAGTAGATGTTGCAGGTCGCCCAGCGCACGTCGGCGCCGAGCGCGACCAGCGTCTCGATCAGCACGGCGGTCTGGATCGTCATGTGGAGCGAACCGGTGATGCGGGCGCCCTTGAGCGGCTGCGACGCGCCGAATTCCTCGCGCAGCGCCATCAGGCCCGGCATTTCGGTCTCGGCGATGTTGATCTCGGTACGGCCGAAATCGGCGAGCGAGATATCGGTAATGGCGTAGTCGTGGGCGATCTGGGCAGTGGCCACGGGAAGCTCCTGGTACGTTGGACGTTACGCGAGACGCCGGACTGAGCCCGGCGCCTCGAATGCATCGTCCCTACCCCGTCAGCTTTCGCGAAGCAAATATAAAGATATCTTTATATGCTTCGCGAAAGTTGCGGTGAAGCACGCCCGCTCATGCCAGATCGAAGCGGTCCGCGTTCATCACCTTGCACCAGGCGGTCACGAAGTCCTTGAGGAATCGCGGCCCGGCATCCGATGCGGCATAGACCTCGCTGAGCGCGCGAAGCTGCGCGTTGGAGCCGAACACCAGGTCCGTCCGCGTCGCCGTCCACTTCGGCTGGTTGGATGCACGGTCGGTGCCGATGAAGGTCTCGTCCGCCTCGTCGTCCACCTGCTTCCACGCCGTGCCCATGTCGAGCAGATTGACGAAGAAGTCGTTGGTGAGTTGGCCCGGCCGGTCGGTAAGGACGCCGTCCGTCCGGCCGCCGTGGTTGGCGCCCAGCACACGCAGCCCGCCGACCAGAACCGTCATTTCCGGCGCGCTCAGGCCGAGCAGCTGGGCACGGTCGATCAGCAGCTCCTCCGTGGGCACCGTGAAGGAAACCTGGAGGTAGTTGCGGAAGCCGTCCACGCGCGGTTCGAGCACGGCGAAACCGTCCACGTCGGTCTGCTCCTGCGCGGCATCGGTGCGGCCGGGCACGAACGCGACGTCGAGCGGGGTTCCCGCGTCCGCCGCCGCCTTCTCGATGCCCACACTGCCGCCCAGCACGATCAGATCCGCAATCGAGACCTTTCGGCCCGAAGCACCGCCGTCGAAATCGGCCTTGATGCCCTCATATACCTCCAGGACTTTCGCCAGCTTCTCCGGCTCGTTGACGTCCCAGTCCTTTTGCGGCGCCAGACGCAGGCGGCCGCCGTTCGCGCCGCCGCGATGGTCCGACCCGCGATAGGTCGAGGCCGAAGCCCAGGCGGTGGAGACGAGCTGCGCGACGCTCAGGCCGGAATCGCGGATCCTGCCCTTGAGCGCAGCCACGTCCTCGCCGGTAATGACGGGGCCATCCGCCGCCGGTATCGGGTCCTGCCAGAGCAGGTCCTCCGCCGGGACTTCCGGGCCGAGATAGCGCGCCTTCGGCCCCATGTCGCGGTGGCAGAGCTTGAACCAGGCCCGTGCGAAGGCATCGCCGAAATAGTCGGGACTGGCGCGGAAACGTTCCAGGATCTGGCGATATTCGGGATCGACCTTGAAGGCCATGTCGGCCGTGGTCATCATCGTCGGCAGGCGGCGTTCGGGGCTGTGGGCGCCGGGGGCCAGGTCTTCCGGCCTCTGATCCACCGGCTGCCACTGCTGCGCCCCTGCCGGGCTGCGGACCAGTTCGTATTCGTAGTCGAGCAGCATGTGCAGATAGCTCATGTCCCACTTCGTCGGCGTCGGCGTCCAGGCGCCTTCGAGGCCCGAGGTGATCGTGTGATCGCCGAAGCCGCTTTCATGGCCGCTCTGCCAGCCAAGTCCCTGCTGGGCGATGTCCGCGCCTTCGGGCTCCGCACCCACCTTGGCGGCGTCGCCCGCGCCGTGGCACTTGCCGAAAGTATGGCCGCCCGCCGTAAGCGCGGCGGTTTCCTCGTCGTTCATGCCCATGCGCGCGAACGTCTCGCGAATGTCGCGGGCCGAGCCGATGGGATCGGGCTCGCCGCCCGGACCTTCGGGATTGACGTAGATGAGGCCCATCTGGATCGCCGCCAGCGGGTTTTCGAGCGCCATCTCCCGCTCCGGCTGGATGCGGGTTTCGGCACCCTGCCCCACCCATTGCTCCTCGGTGCCCCAGTAGACGTCCTTTTCCGGCTCGAAGATGTCCTCTCGCCCGCCGCCGAAGCCGAAAGTCGGCCCGCCCATGGACTCGATGGCGACATTCCCGGTCAGGATCAGCAGGTCCGCCCAGGAGAGCTTCGCGCCGTACTTCTGCTTGATCGGCCAGAGCAGGCGGCGCGCCTTGTCGAGATTGGCATTGTCCGGCCAGGAATTGAGCGGAGCGAAACGCTGATTGCCGGAAGAGGCACCGCCGCGCCCGTCACCGGTGCGATAGGTGCCCGCGCTGTGCCAGGCCATGCGGATGAAGAACGGGCCGTAGTGGCCATAGTCCGCCGGCCACCAGGGCTGGCTGTCGGTCATCAATGCGGTGAGATCGGCCTTGAGCGCAGCATAGTCGAGCGACTTGAAGGCCTGCGCATAGTCGAAGTGGCCACCCAGCGGGTTCGCGCCGCCCTGGGGCAGGATGTCGAGGGAAAGCTGGTTGGGCCACCAGTCGCGGTTGGTGCGGCCCAGGAGCGATCGTACCGGATCGCCATGCATCGGGCAGCCGCCCATGTTCCCGCTAGAGGTCTTCGCGTCCATGTCATTCTCCTTCCGGTCGGGTCCGCCCTGTTCTGCGGGCGGTTATTGTCATGTCGGCAGCATCTCCACGGGGCGGAGTCTCGCGCGATATGCTGCAACGATCAAGCGCAACCGCGCCTTCGGGGCGGCGCAAAATTCCGATCATCAATCGCGGCGAAAGTGATGAGAAAAAGCGGTGGTTTTTCCGCCTCCTGTCACTCTCGGTGGGCTGCTGGACAGGAGGCGGAAGTGGGATGGAAGATCGGAACCTTCCATTGCACGCCATGGGGGAAGGCTCGCGCCTTGCCGAATTCGCCGTTCGATCGCCCGGCGCAGGTGCGCCGTGATCATGCCGGAACCGCTATCACCCGAATTTATTACACAGGCAAGACACAATACTCAACATCATTTCATATTAATGCGCACTAATTAACCGCGCTATTATGACGCGAACAATTGCAGCATTGCACACAAGCACTGCAACACGGCTGAAATCGCGCAATAATTGCCCGCAGAATGCGGCACAATAATTCAGGATGGCCGCAAAGTACCGAGCGCCCAGTAGACGCCCAGCACGATCGCCCCGCCCGCCAGCGCGTAGGCCAGACAGATCGGCGCCGTGCGCGACAGGGCCTTGCCCTCGTGCCCCACCAGCCCCACCGTGGCCGTGCCCGCCACGATGTTGTGCGGCGCCATGATGTTGCCGATCGCCGATCCCAGGCTCTGTCCGGCCAATGCCAGCCAGTGGGGCAAGGTCACCGCATCGGCGGCGGCCACCTGGAAGTTGGCGAAGATGATGTTGGAAGCCGTGCCCGACCCGGTGACGAACGAGCCGAGCGCCCCCACCAGCGGCACCGCAAGCGGCCAGGCCTGTCCGAACAGCCCGGTGGCGCCGACCGCAAGGGCGTCGATCAACCCGCCATGCACCATGAAGCGCGCCAGCGTCAGGACCGAAACGAGCGCGATCGCCACTTGCGGCAGACGGCGCAGCGCCGCCCCCATCGACGCGGCGACAAGGCGCGGCCGCGACCGATTGCCCAAGGCCGTCAGGACGAAAGCCAGGAACAGCATGGTGCCGGGATGGTAGAGCGGCAGCATCTGGTCTCCGAAGGCCTGGCGGTAAGTCCATTCGATGTGGTGCGAACGCAGGGAGAGGCGCAGCGGATCGATCAGGCGGCTGGCCAGGATCAGCACGACCAGCACCATATAGGGCAGTCCGGCCCGCATCAGTGCCCCGGTGTCTGGCGCATCGTTGCCGCGCGCAGGCGGAGAGCCGCGCCGCAGCCAGACGACGAACAGCGCCCCGCCCAGCAAGGCGCCGCCCAGCGTCGGCAGTTCCGGCCCGGCCAGCCCGGCGATCAGTGCGGCGGCAGGAAAGAAGCAGGCTGCCGCCATGATAGCCACCTGCCACGAAGCCCTGGAACTGCCGGAAGAAACCGTCCGATCGGACCGCACCGTGCCCAGCTTCACCACGATCAGCGCCAGGGTCCAGCCGATGCAGGCGTGCAGCAGCAGGATCGCCAGCGACAGCCGCCGCTCGTCCACCGGCGCGGCGTCTGTCAGCGGGACCATCGGCGCGCCCACCGCGCCGAACGAGACGCCCACGACATGGCCGATCAGGGCCACCAGCAGCGCGCGCTCGGCAGGTACGCCCAGCGCCACCAGCATGGGCGCCACGATCGCCACCGGCGTCCCGAAGCCCGAGGCACCCTCCAGAAACATTGCGAAGAAATAGCCGACCAGCAGGGCGGTGGACGCCGGATCCGACGAGATCGAGGACAGCCAGTCGCCGATCACCCCGGTCGCTCCGGTACGGACCTGATATTCGTGAATGGACAGCGCCGGGAACACGATCCACAGGATGGTCGCCGCCGTGAACACCGCTTCCAGCAGCGGTCCGGCAAGGTCGGCGGGCGTATCTCCGAACTGGAAAGCGCCGACCGCCACGATCGCGGCAA
This sequence comes from Novosphingobium sp. TCA1, assembly GCF_009811895.1. Taxonomy (NCBI): domain Bacteria; kingdom Pseudomonadati; phylum Pseudomonadota; class Alphaproteobacteria; order Sphingomonadales; family Sphingomonadaceae; genus Novosphingobium; species Novosphingobium sp. TCA1. Next base: position 40,430 of record NZ_BLJH01000012.1, read on the forward strand.
TCACTGCCGAAGCTGTGCCCGCCGCCGCCGCCGACCAGCGCAGCCCCGTCATCAGCCCGACGAGGGCCAGGATCGGCACGAGCGCGAGAACGGGAACCGTTGCCGCCACCGGGGCAGCCTATCCCCGGCGCTCTGACGGCACGGGATGAAGCGGCGCACCGCTCCGCTCGAAAGCGCTGATATTGTCGATCGTGGTTCCGGCGATCGCAGTCATCGCCTCGCGCGTGAAGAAGCCCTGATGCCCGGTGATGAGCACATTGGGAAAGGTCATCAGCCGCACGAAGACGTCATCGCGAATGACCTGGTCCGACAGGTTCTCGAAGAAGAGATCTTCCTCTTCCTCGTAGACGTCCAGCCCGACGTAGCCGACCTTGCCGCTCTTCAGGCCCGCGATGATCGCGCGGGCATCCATCACCGCGCCGCGGCTGGTGTTGATGAGCATGACGCCGCGCTTCATCTTCGCGATCGCCTCGCGGCCGATCATGTGGTGGGTTTCAGGCGTCAGCGGGCAATGGAGGCTGATCACGTCGCAGCGCGCCAGCAATTCGTCCAGCGGCACGTAGCGCCCGCCGATCGCGGCAAGTTCCGGCGTTTCGAAGGGATCGCTCGCCAGCACTTCGCAGCCGAAGCCCTTGAGGATGCGGGCGAGGTTGATGCCGATCTTGCCCGTGCCGATCACGCCTGCGACCTTGCCCTTGAGATCGAAGCCCAGCAGGCCTTCCAGGGCAAAATTGCCTTCGCGGACGCGGGCATAGGCCTTGTGGATCTTGCGGTTGAGCGTGAGGATCAGCGCCGCCGCATGCTCGGCAATGGCGTCGGGCGAATAGGCCGGCACGCGGCCGATCCGCAGCCCCAGTGCGTCGGCCGCGTCGAGATCGACATTGTTGAAGCCTGCGCTGCGCAAGGCGATCAGCCGGGTGCCACCCGCTGCGAGAATTTCCAGTTCCGCGCGCCCGAGCTGGTCGTTCACGAAAGCGCAGACACAGTCGTGATCCCTGGCAAGGTGCGCGGTTTGCGAATTGAGCCGGGACTCCAGATAGAACAAGGCATGTCCCGCCTTGGATTCATCGTTCGCACTGTCCAGGAATTCACGGTCGTATGGGCGGGTGCTAAAGACGGCAACTTTCAAGGAAGCACTCCTGATCTCAGGACAATTTCAGAGTATCACTGCATTTCGGCAGCACAACAGTCGCCGTCCGAATAGAAAGCCATGCCCGCTCCGGTCACCCCGGCGCTTGCACGATCTGTCCCGCAGGTAAGTTCAGGGGGTAGGCATGATGGCGTCGATCACCGTCAGGTGCTGCAAGGGTCCCTCGGACACCCGCGAGTTGGTGACGAGGATGGTCGTACCGGGCACCAGCTGCGCCTTCACCTTCTCGTAGAACGGGCGCGGCAGGCGCAGGCGGTTGATCACGGATTCGTCCACTTCCCGCCCTTCGTCATCGCCGTGCCCCGGCAGGCCGACGTAGATCCAGCGCGGCTTGCCGTCGCGCGTCGCCAGAGTGATGACATGCGATCCGGGATCGCTGTCGTTCACTTGCGCCACGCTGCGGCCGATCTCCACCCCGCCGCGCAGCACGACGATGCGCTGGTCGAGCTTGGAAACGATGATCGAGATCGGGCCGGAGGGCGAAAGCTGCGGGTTCCAGCGATATTGCTCGCCGCCGCTCAGCGGGGTGCGATCGACGGGCTTGCCCTGCGCATCGAAGGGCACGAGCAGGCTGTTGTCGCTGGAACGGACGTGGGTTTCGGCATCGCCTTCCACCACCACGGTAACGCCCAGTTTGGTGATGGCGAACAGTTCCTTCGCGAAACCGTATGGCAGGTGGACGCAGCCGTGGCTCTCGGGGTAGCCCGGCAGCCCGCCCGCATGGAGAGCGACGCCGTCCCAGGTCAGGCGCTGCTGATAGGGCATCGGCGCATTGTTGTACTTGCTCGACCGGTGCTTCGCGTCTTTCTGCAGGATGGTGAACACCCCGGTCGGCGTGGCGTGGCCCGCCTTCCCGCTGGACACCGTGGTCGCGGCGATCCTCACGCCGTTGCGGTAGACCACGCCGATCTGCCGCGACAGGTCCACATAGACCATGACCGGCCCGGAAGGAGAGACGTCCGGCGCCCAGACCCATTCGCCGGGCTTCAGATGCTCCATGCGCCGCGCGAATTCCGGCGGCGAGGTCGCCCGGGCGCCCTGCGCAACCGCCGGAGATGTTGGAAAGGCGCCGAGAAGCAGGCAAGACCCTAAGCACGACGCACCGAGCGCCGCCCGTTTGAATAGGCTCATCAAAAGTCCCGTAGAGCTTGGTTCAGCAAACTTCGGCCGATGTCTTCAGCGCACGCGGCCCCGCTGGACCAGATTGACGATCGCCAGGAGCACCACGGCGCCCAGAAACGCCACCAGCAGACCCACGATCGAGAATTCCTTCACCGAACCGGCGATCCCGAACTGGTTGGCGATCAGATTGCCGATCACCGAACCCACGCAGCCCACCACGATGTTCCAGAGTATGCCCATCGAGGCATCGCGGTTCATGACCAGACTGGCGAGCCACCCGGCAATACCGCCAACGATCAATGCAATAATCCAGCCCATGACGTTCTCCCGACCTGTTCCCGCAGATTACGGGAAAACTGCCCTGTAAGAATGACTGCTCAGAAATGACTGTGAAAATTCCGGCTTCGTATTCCGATTTCCAGAAAGTCTCTGGAACCGGCAACTCATCGATCATTTGCCTTGTGCGCGAAGAAAGCTGCGCCCGTCACTGCGAAAGGTCAACCTTTACATTCACGTCCGTTCCGGTCGGAAAGACGGTTCGAAAAATGGCGGAACCGGCATTCCATAAAACGAAACACAAGGTTGCGCTTGCCTTGGGCAAAGTCAAATGCCAAATCTTTTCACAGGATTAAGCCCATAGGCTGCGGGATTCGTTTCCACGCTTACTTGGAAACGGCGAATGCCGCCGCCCGAATTCAGATATCCGCCCGCAGATTCGGAGCGGACGCCGCGCGGTGACCGTCGCGTGACTGTCACCCTGTACGACGAACGCACGAAAACGGGGACCCTGATGCTATCCGAAGCCGCGCGCGACTGGCACGCCATGAGCAAGGACGCCGCCCTTGCCGCTCTCGATACTGCACCGGAAGGCCTTTCGGCAGGCGAAGCCGCGCTGCGGCTGGAGCAATACGGCCCCAATACCCTGCCCAGCCCCAAGGGGACGCCGCCGATCCTGCGCTTCCTGGCACAGTTCAACAATGCGCTGATCTATTTCCTGCTGGCCGCCGCGCTGGCGGCGCTGCTGCTGGACCATGCGGTGGACGCTGCGGTGATCGTGCTGGTCGTCGTGGTCAATGCCGTGGTCGGCTTCGTCCAGGAAGGGCGGGCCGAAAAAGCCCTCAGCGGCATGGAAAGCCTGCTTACCGACAAGGCCCATGTCCTGCGCGGCGGCATTCGCGACAGCGTGGATGCCGCCGCACTGGTGCCGGGCGACGTGGTCACGCTCGACGCCGGAGACCGTGTTCCGGCAGATCTGCGGCTGCTGCGCGTGCGCGGCGTCGCCGTCGAGGAAGCGGCGCTGACCGGCGAATCCGTCGCCTCGGAAAAGCACGAGGAACCGGCAGAGACCGCCGCATCGCTCGCCGACCGGGCTTCGATGGCCTATTCGGGCACGCTCGTCGCGCGCGGCCAGGCCACCGGCGTGGTGGTCGCCACCGGCAGCGCCACCGAGATCGGGCGCATCAGCAAACTGCTTCACGCCGTTCCCAGCATCACCACGCCGCTGCTGCGCCAGATCGACGCTTTCGCCAACCGGCTGACGCTGGCCATCTTCGCGGCGGGCGTCGCGCTTTACCTGTTCGCCATTACCTTGCGCGATTTCGACCGGGTGGACGCGCTGATTTCCGTGGTCGCGCTGGCGGTGGGCGCAGTGCCGGAAGGCCTACCCGCGGTCATCACCATCACGCTTGCCATCGGCGTGCAGCGGATGGCGGCACGCAAGGCGGTGATCCGCAAGCTCCCGGCCGTCGAGACGCTGGGCGCCACTTCGGTGATCTGCACCGACAAGACCGGCACTCTTACCCGCAACGAGATGATGGTGACGCGCGTGGTGGCCGGGGAAGACGAGTTCGCGGTCTCGGGCATCGGCTATGCCCCGGACGGCGTGATCACCGCGACCGCAGGCAGCGGCGATGCGGTTCCGCCGGACATCGTTCGCTGCGGCGCGCTCTGCAACGACGCGCATCTGAGACTCGTGGGCGGCATCTGGACGGTCACCGGCGACCCCATGGAAGGCGCCCTGCTCGCGCTGGCCCGCAAAGCGGGCATCGACGACGAGCGGCTCAGGCAGGAATGGCGGCGGATCGACGAGATCCCCTTCGATGCGACCTATCGCCTGATGGCCACGCTGTGCCGCACGGACGAGGGACGCTGCCTGGCCTTCGTCAAGGGCGCGCCGGAAGCCGTTCTCGCGCTCGGTGCCACCGACACACAGGCCTCGTCCTGGAATGCCGCGATCGACCGTGCCGCAAGCGAAGGCGAACGCGTGCTGGGCTTCGCCATGCGCGAGGTTCCCGGCGATACGCAGCGGCTCGACTTCGCGCTGCTGCAAGGCGCGACGATGCTGGGCGTCATGGGCTTCATAGATCCCCCGCGCGAGGAAGCGCGGCTGGCCATCGCCGAGTGCCGCTCTGCCGGGATCGCGGTGAAGATGATCACCGGCGACCATGCCGCCACCGCCCTCGCCATCGCCCGCCAGCTCGACCTCGCGGACGATCCCAAGGCGCTAACCGGCGCGCAGATCGAGGCGATGAGCGACGAGGAACTGGCAGAGGCGGTTCCCGCAACCGCCGTCTTCGCCCGCGCCAGCCCTGAGCACAAGCTGCGTATCGTGCGCGCGCAGCAGTCACGCGGCGCGATCGTTGCCATGACCGGAGACGGGGTGAACGACGCGCCCTCGCTCAAGCAGGCGGACGTCGGCACCGCCATGGGCGTCAGCGGCACCGAAGCGGCCCGTCAGGCTTCGGAAATGGTGCTGCTGGACGACAACTTCGCCTCGATCGTCGCCGCCGTGCGCGAAGGCCGCACCGTCTACGACAACATCCGCAAGGTCATCGCCTGGACCCTGCCGACCAATGGCGGCGAGGCGATCGCCGTCGTGCTCGCCATTCTCGTCGGCTTTGCGCTGCCGATGACAGCGACGCAGATCCTCTGGATCAATCTGGTCATGACCGTCACGCTGGGCCTCGTGCTCGCCTTCGAACCGCCCGAGCTCGGCATCATGCAGCGCCCGCCCCGCAAACGCGACGCGCCGCTGCTGTCCAGCTTCCTGCTTTGGCGGGTCGTGCTGGTATCGGTGCTGTTCGCGGCCGTCGTGCTCGCCGTATTCTTCGGCGCCCAGCGCATGGGCGACAGCGTGGAGGAAGCCCGCACGCTGGTCGTCAACATGCTGATCATCGCCGAGATATTCTACCTCTTCAACGTGCGCTACCTGCACATGCGCTCGCTGACGTTCGAAGGCACGAAAGGAACGCGGCCGGTGCTGATCGCCATCGCCTGCGTGATCGTGGCCCAGCTTGCCTTCACATATCTGCCGCCCTTGCAGGAGGTCTTCGAATCCCGCCCGATCTCCCTGCGCGACGGCCTGATCCTGCTGGTGATCGGCGCCGCGCTGTTCCTCCTGCTGGAGGCGGAGAAGATCGTGATGCGCAAGCTCGGCTGGTTCGAGGAACTGAATTAAAGGAGTCTTTGTTTGGTGCGCCTTCGACATCCGTCGAAGGCTAGCGGCACCGGCCCACGCCCCCACCCGACCTCCCATCAGGATACACTCGTGGGAGGTCGGGTGGGGGCGTGGGCCGGTGCCGCTAAAAATGCCCGAATGGGCATTTTTCAAACAAACTCCTTACCCGATGGTGTTGTAGCCGCTGTCGACGTAGACCGTCTGCCCGGTGACGAAGCGCGCTTTCGGCCCGAGCAGGAAAGCCGCCATATGGCCGATCTGCTCGATCGTCACCAGCCGGTGCAGCGGCGCCTTTTCGGCCGCCAGCCGGATCAGTTCGTCGAGATGGGACAGACCCGAAGCGGCACGCGTGCGCACCGGGCCGGTGGACAGTGCATTGACGCGAATGGCGGCAGGGCCGAGTTCGTCGGCCAGGTAGCGCACGCTGCTTTCCAATGCCGCCTTGACCGGCCCCATCAACCCGTAGCCCGGCACGACCTTTTCCGAGCCGTAGAAGCTCATCGTCAGGATCGAGCCGCCGCCTGTCATCAGCGGCTCGGCAAGGCGGGCCAGCCGGATCAGCGAATGGCAGGAGACGTCCATCGCCTTGGTGAAGCCTTCCACCGAGCTGTCCACCACGCGCCCGTGAAGATCCTGCTTGGGCGCGAAGGCCACCGAGTGAAGCACGAAATCCAGCCTGCCCCAGCGGGCTGCGATCTCCGCGAAAACGGCCTCCATCTCCTGCGGATCGGTCACATCCAGTGGCAGGAACAACGGGGCGTCCAGCGCCCGTGCCAGTGGCTCGACATGGGGGCGGGCTTTCTCGCCCTGAAACGTGATCGCCAGCTCCGCGCCTTCCGCGCGCAATGCCTCGGCACAGCCCCAGGCGAGCGACTGGTCGTTCGCCATGCCCACGATCAGTCCGCGCAAGGGCGCATCGGCATCAGTTCGCTCGGGCATTTGCCGCTCTCCTCATTCGTGACGGCCTTTATTCATGACGAAGCGCGTCGATCGGGTTGAGGCTGGCGGCGCGCCGGGCCGGGAAATAGCCGAAGATCACGCCGATCGCCGCCGAGACGGCAAAAGCGCCGAGGTTCACGGCGGGATCGAATATCCACGGCAGGTCCATCAGCGGTGTGGCGATGCCGACCACGACCTGGGCCAGCAGCAGGCCGATCACGCCGCCCAGGCACGATAGCACCACCGCCTCCACCAGGAACTGCAGCAGCACTTCGTTGGCGACGGCGCCGATCGCCAGACGAATGCCGATCTCGCGCGTACGCTCCGTCACCGAGACGAGCATGATGTTCATAATGCCGATACCGCCCACTACCAGACTGATCGCGGCCACGGCGGCCACGATCTGCGTGAGCATCGTCGTCGTCTGGGTCAGCGTATCGGAAATCTGCTTGGTATCGAAGATATTGAAGTCGTCGTCCTTGCCCTCGGTAACATGGCGGCGCTCGCGCAGCAGGCGGGTGAGCGTCTGCTGGACCTGCTCGCTGGAATAGTCGTCGTCCACGCCCACCAGGATCGTGCGGATCGAGGTGGAACCCAGGAAGCGGCGCTGCACCGTCTTGATCGGCATGATGACGATATCGTCCTGGTCCCCGCCGAACCCTGCCTGCCCTTTGGTGGTCAGGAGGCCGATCACGTCGCAGGAGACATCGCCGATGCGGAAGCGCTTGCCGATCGGATCGGCATTGCGAAACAGGTTGGTGCTCACCGTCGATCCGATGATGCAGACGGACTTGCCCGCCGATTCCTCATCCTCGTTGAACAGCCGCCCTTCCTGCAGCGGCCAGGGCTGGATCTTGAAATAGTCCGAGGTGGTGCCGTTGATCGTGGTGGACCAGTTGGCGCCCTCGTAGATCGCCGTGCCGCTGGACGAGGCCTGCGGCGCCACCGCCATGACTCCGCCCACCTGCTGGCGGATGGCGACGATGTCGGACGGGTCGAAATCGCGGGGAGACGGCCCGCCACCACCGCGCCCGAAGCCCTGTCCGGGGCGGACCTGGAGGATATTGGTGCCCAGCGCGGCGATCTGCTGCGTCACCGCCGCCGTCGTCGCCTTGCCCAGCGTCACCATCGAGACGACCGCGCCCACGCCGATGACGATGCCCAGCATCGTCAGCAGCGAGCGCAACATATGCCGCCGGATGGAGCGCAGCGCGAGAAGGAAGATCGTGCCCAGCATCAGCCCGTCACTCCCGCACCAGTATGGGCGCCAGTATGAGCACCATTGCCCTGTTCGATGCGGTCGATCAGGCCGTCCTTGAAGTGGACGATGCGCCGGGCATATTCGGCCATGTCCGGCTCATGCGTCACCATCAGCACAGTGATCCCGGAATCGCGGTTGAGCGCCGAGAGGAACTCCATGATCTCTACCGAGCGCTGGCTGTCGAGGTTGCCGGTAGGCTCGTCGGCCAGCAGGACTTCGGGATTGGTGACGATGGCGCGGGCAATCGCCACGCGCTGTTGCTGACCGCCGGAAAGCTCGCCGGGCGTATGCCCTGCCCAGTCGGCCAGCCCCACCTTGTCGAGCGCGGCCATGGCCTCCTTGCGGCGATCCTGCTTGGGATCGCCCCGGTAGAGCAAGGGTAGTTCCACGTTTTCCAGCGCGGAGGTGCGCGCCAGCAGGTTGAAGCCCTGGAACACGAAGCCGAGATAGCGCCGCCGCAGCAGCGCGCGCTGATCGCGGTCGAGACTTTCGACATGATGGCCATGGAACAGGAATTCGCCGGATGTCGAAACGTCGAGGCAGCCCAGGATGTTCATCATTGTGGACTTGCCCGAACCGGACGGCCCCATGACCGCCACGAAATCACCCGCCGCAATATCGAGATCGACGCCCTTCAGCGCGCGGAACGCGGTGGCGCCGGTGCCGAACACCTTGGTGATCCCGCGTAGCGAGATGATCGGCGAACGGTCGGGTTCGGTGCCGGTCACGCGCGGCGCCCTCAGCTTCCCGTTCCGGCCAGTTCGCCGGTGATCACCTGCATGCCGGGCCTCAGATCGCCGGAAACCACCTCGGTCTGCTGGCCGTTGGTGCTGCCCGTCACGATCTCCACCGCCTGCGGCTTGTTGTCGGCGCCCAGCACATAGACCGTCTGGCGGGTGCCGCGATCGAGCGTGGCGCTCTTGGTCGCGCGCTGGCCGCGGCGCGGCGGGCGGAAGCCGATGGCATCGGTCACGCCGCCGCTCTTTTTCTTGGCATTGCCTGAGGCCTGCGGCGAATAGGAAAGCGCCGCATTGGGAATCAGCAGCACCTGATCCTTGTCCGAAGTGACGATATCGGCCGTGGCGGTCATGCCGGGCCGCAGCTTCAGGTCCGCATTGGCGACGGAAAGGTCCGCCGCATAGGAAACCACCTGCCCGCTGGTGCTGGTAGACGTCGTGGAGGAGCTGGAGGAACTGGCCGAGGAGGCCGTCAGGTTGGACGCGATCTCCACCCGCGTGATCTTTGCCGGGAAAGTCTGGCCGGGAAAGGCATCGACGGTGAAATTGGCGCTCTGGCCTTCCTTGACCGTGCCCACGTCGGCCTCGTCGATCGCCACTTCCAGCTTCATTTCGCTGAGATCCTCGGCGATCACGAACAGGGTCGGGGTGTTGAACGAGGAAGCCACGGTCTGACCGGGATCGACCTGCCGCGCCAGCACCACGCCCGAAACCGGCGAGATTATCCGCGCCCGCGCCCGCTGGGTCTGATTCTGCGCCAGCGAGGCTTCGGCGGCGAGGACATTGGCCTGCGCGGTCTTGAGCGCGGCGGCAGCGCGCTGCATGTCCGCGCGGCCCGCCTGAAGTTCGGTCTTGGAGGGAACCTTGCCGCCGGAAAGACGCGCCACATCCTCCAGCCGCGCCAGCTGCGCCTGCGATTCCGACAGGGTCGCGCGGGCCTGCTCCACTTGCGCGCGATTGGCGGCAAGCTGGGCCTGCCCTTGCCGGATCTGGTCCTCGATTTGTTCGGGATCGATTTCCGCCAGTACTTGCCCTGCCTTCACTTGGTCGTTCACGTCGACCAGCACTTTCACGACTAGGCCGGAAAGCTGCGAGCCCACGGTGACCTGATTGGTCGGCGCCAGCTTGCCGGTGGCCGAAACACTGGTGACGAGCCTGCCTTTTTCCGCCTTGGTAGTCGCGAAGTTCTGCTTTTCGGTCGTGCCCAGGCAGCGGAACAGCAACAGGCAGAGCAGTGCCAGCACGATCAGCCCGGTCCAGAACACCCATTTGCGCTGCCAGACCGGCCTCTTGTCCGCGCCCAGAAATTCGTCGAGTTTTTCGTCGGCCATCTAGTTGGTTCCGCCTAGTTGGTTCTGGGCCTCTGAGTTCTTGGGCTCGGTAGCCAGCACAGTATAATCGGAAGTCGCGTCCCAACCGCCGCCGAGCGCGTCGTAGAGCGCGATCAGCGCGGTGGCGCGGTCGGAATGCGCCTGGACCAGCCCGTTGCGGGCGGAGATCAGCGCGCTTTCCTGCGTGTTGAGCGTCGTGAAATCGGTCAGGCCGCTGCGGTACTGCGCGCGGGCCAGCAATGCGGAATTGTTCGACGCGTCGAGCGCGACCGCGAACTGGCGCTCGCGCTCCTCGGCGGACCGCAAGGCCACCACGGCGTTCTCGATATCCTCCAGCGCCGTCAGCACCGAGGACTTGTAGGCCGCGAAGGCACCGTCGGCGGCGGCGCGGCTGGAACGGACTTGCGCGGAAAGCCGCCCGGCATTGAAGATCGCCTGGCTGATCCCGCCGAACAGGCTGCCGGTGATCGTGTCGAACAGGCTGCCGAAGCTCGACGCGTTGGTATCGAGGCTGCCGCTGATGGTGAGCTGGGGCAGCAGCTGCGCCTTGGCGACGCCGATCTGCGCCGTGGTGGCGGCAAGCTGGCGCTCTGCCGAGCGGACGTCCGGCCGCTGGCGCAGGACGTTGGCGGGAATGCCCGCGCCCACCTGCTCCGGCCCCTTGGGGATCGGACGGACCGCTTCAAGCAGCGGCTTCACCCCGCCCGGCGCCTGCCCGGTCAGCACCGCAATGCGCGAGACGGCGGCGTTGTATTGCTGTTCAATCTGCGGAATGCCCGCGGCGGTCTGCGCCCGGCTGGCGCGGGCCTGCTCCTGATCGACCGAGGACACCAGCCCGGCCATGACCCGCCACTCGGCGATCTGGAGATTCTCGTCCTGGATGGACAGGCTGGCGCGGGCATTGTCCAGCTGGGCCTGATAGGCGCGTGCCAGCACATAATTGCGCGCAACTTCGCTCTGCACCGTCAGCAAGGTGGTGGCATAATCGAAGCCCGAAGCCTCGAACTGCGCCCTGCTCGCCTCCACCGCGCGGCGATTGCCGCCGAACAGGTCGAGCTGATAGCTGGCATCCAGACCCAGCGCGAAGCTGGAATTGCCGCCGCCGCCGGTCTGGGTCACGGTGCCGTCCGGCAGGGTGATGACGGTGCCCCCGCCCTTCAGCGCCTCGCTGCGCCCGGCGCTGCCGGAGCCGCTGACGGAGGGAAATAGCGCGGCCCGGCTGATGATCAGGGATTCGCGCGCCTGCCGCAGCCGCGCTGCCGCCTGTTCCAGATCGAGATTGGCCGAAGCCGCCTGCTCCACCAGCCCGGTCAGCACCGGATCGTCGAAATTCCGCCACCAACGCGTCAGGTCTTCGACCTGCGGCGCGGCGGTGACCGACCACTGATCGGGTACGCCGAGTTCGGGGGCGCTGCGGGGCTTGTAATCGGGGCCTACCGCGCAGGAGGCCAGCAGGCCTGCCGCGAGCGGGACCAATAGGAAGCGATCGAATCCAGCTCGCAAAATCATCGGGCTCCAGGTGATCCCTCGACAGCGGCGAAGATGATCCGGTTTGCAGACAAAGGTCAAGAAGAACCTGCGGCAATTACAAAGTCTTGGCGGGGAATGATGTTCCCGATTCTTTTGTACAAGACCTTGCGTATGAGCGCGCAAAGGCCGCTCATTCATGATATGACCTCATCAATGCAACGCGAACACCTTGCCGACCTGGCCGCCTTCATCGCCGTAGCCGACGAGGGCAGCTTCACCCGCGCCGCCGCCAAGCTGGATTCCTCGCAATCGGCGCTGAGCCATACGATCCGGCGCCTGGAATCGCGGCTGGGCGTGCGCCTGCTTTCGCGCACCACCCGCGCGGTCTCTCCCACCGAGGCGGGCGAGCGCCTGCTCACTACCCTGCGCCCGGCCATGGACGAGATCGCGATGGGCATCGCCACCGTCAGCGAACTGCGCGACAAGCCCGCCGGCACGATCCGCCTTACCGCCTCCGAACATGCCGCCAATTCGGTGATCTGGCCTGCCCTGCGCGGCTTCCTGCCGCTCTATCCCGACATCAATGTAGAGCTGAACATCGATTCCGGCTTCGTGGACATCGTCGCCGAGCGTTATGACGCGGGGGTCCGTCTCGGCGAATCCATCGCGCGGGACATGATCGCCGTGCGCATCGGCCCTCTCGCCCGCCTGGTGCCCGTGGCCTCGCCCGACTACGTGGCCCGCCACGGCATCCCCGAAACCCCGCATGACCTGGCCGCGCACCAGTGCATCAACTTGCGCTTCCGCACGCGCGGCAGCATCTTCGCCTGGGAATTCGAGAAGGACGGCCGCGAGCTCAACGTGCGGGTCGACGGCCAGCTGACGTTCGACAGCATGGCCCTGATCCTGCAAGCTGCGCTGGACGGCGCCGGGATCGCCATGATGATGGACACTTACGCCCGGCCGCACATCGAATCCGGCGCGCTTGTCCCCCTGCTGGACGAATGGTGCCAGCCGTTCTCGGGCTATCACCTCTACTACCCCAGCCGCCGCCAGCCTTCGGCGGCGTTCCGCCTGCTGGTGGACGCCCTGCGCTATCGCGGCGAGTAAGAGCCCGTTTGAAAAATGCCCAAAAGGGCATTTTTTTGCGGCACCGGCCCGCGCCCCCACCCTACCACCCGCAGGATACTACCGTTGGGTGGTAGAGTGGGGGCGCGGGCCGGTGCCGCAAAATTCGCATTCCGCGAATTTTCAAACAGACTCTAAGGCCTTTCCTCCCCCGCGGGGGAGGAAAGGCAGGTTCAGCGTCCGGTCGTGGCCATGAGTTCGGGTGGGTAGCGATCGCCCTCCACCTGGATGGCATCGGCGGCGGCCTGAAGCCCGGCCAGTTCCGATGCCGACAGATCCACTTCGGCTGCGGCGATGTTCTCTTCCAGGCGGTGGAGCTTGGTCGTGCCCGGGATCGGCACGATCCAGGGCTTCTGCGCCAGCAGCCAGGCCAGCGCGATCTGCGCGGGCGTGGCGCCCTTGGCCTCGGCCACGGACTTCAGCAGGTCCACCAGCGCCTGGTTCTTCGCCATCGCCTCGGGCGTGAAGCGCGGCAGGCGGCTGCGGAAATCGCCCTCGCCCAGCTTCGTCTCGCTGCTCATCGCGCCGGTCAGGAAACCCTTGCCGAGCGGCGAATAGGGCACGAGGCCGATGCCCAGTTCCTCGCAGGCTTCGAGAATGCCGTTGGTCTCCGGCCCGCGCGTCCACATCGAATACTCGTTCTGGAGCACCGCCACCGACTGCACCGCATGGGCGCGGCGAACCGTTTCGGCGCCGGGCTCGGACATGCCGAAATGGCGCACCTTGCCTTGCGCGATCAGGTCCTTCACGGTGCCCGCCACGTCCTCGATCGGCACCTCGGGATCGACGCGGTGCTGGTAGAACAGGTCGATCACCTCGACGCGCAGCCGCTTCAGCGAGGCTTCGGCCACGGCGCGGATCTGTTCGGGGCGGCTGTTCAGCCCCTGCATCTGGCCATCGACGATGTTCATGCCGAACTTGGTGGCGATCACCACCTTGTCGTGAAGCCCCTCCAGCGCCTCGCCCACCATTTCCTCATTGGTGTAGGGGCCATAGACTTCGGCCGTATCGAAGAAAGTCACGCCGCGATCGACGGCAGCCCGGATGAGATCGACGCCTTCGCTTCGGGTGACTTTCGTCGCATAGCCGAAATCGAGACCCATGCAGCCGAAGCCTAGAGCCGATACTTCAAGGCCGCTGCGGCCGAGACTACGCGTTTTCATGAGGCGTTCTCCTTTGACAGGGCGGCGCCGGAATTCGGGGGGAGTTTCGGGTGACGGCGCCTGAGCAAAGATAAGCCTGTTCCTGCGGCGCGATTAGTCCCGCGATCAAGCACGCCGTAATGAACGGAACTCATCAATGGGGCGTTGGGGGCGCTGGCAAGACACCGGAAACGTCCGCAATCGCAGGAAATAACCGCTGGACCGAAAGGTTGCGGACTTGCCACCGGGCCTCTGTTAGCGCTACCCCAACTACCGCCGGCCCGGCCACCAAGACGGGCGGCGCGTCCCATGGGAGTGGACCGGAAGCGATGATCATCCTCGAAGCACACGGCTATCGGCTGGAACTGGCCCCCGAACGCGGCGGCGCCGTGCTGCGCCTGGACTGGCAGGGCGAGCCGCTGATGCGGCCCGTTTGCGGAGACACGATCTTCGACGTCGCCAGCTTCCCGCTGGTCCCTTTCTCCAACCGTATCGCGCGGGGCCGCTTCAACACCGGCCTGCGCAAGGGCACGATCGCACCCAATTTCCCCGGTAGCGACCATCCCCATCCGCTGCACGGCTTCGGCTGGCTGGCGGCATGGACGGTGGCGCAGCAGAGCGCGGAAACCGCCGTTCTCGAACATGCCTATCCCGGCGGCGAATGGCCCTGGCCCTACCTGGCGCGCCAGACGTTCGAACTCGGCGCGGAGGGGCTGAGCACCTCGCTTTCGGTCACCAACCTCGGCGATGCGGCCATGCCGGCCGGTCTCGGCTTCCACCCCTACTTCCCGCGCGACGAGAGCACCCTCTATCGCGGCCTGCACCGGGGCGAATGGTACAATACGCCCGATTGCCTGCCGAGTTCGCTCGACGAGCACGAGGAGGCGATCGACTGGTGGCAGGGCGAACCGGTCAGCACCCGCGCGGTCGATACCGCCTATACCGACCGCGAAGGCGCGCTCGAGATCGACTGGCCCGCGCGCGGTCTGGGCCTGACAATCTCCCCTTCGCAGCCGCTGACGACCACCGTGGTATTCTCGCCCGAGGGGCAAGACTATTTCTGCGTGGAGCCGGTCAGCCACGCCACCGATGCCATCAACCGCGCACCGGAAACCATGCTCTGGCTGGCGCCCGGCGAAACGGCCGACGTGGGCATGACGATCGCGGCGCGCACGCTCGCCTGACCGCTCACCAGCGGTCCACGTCGTCCTCCAGCGTCATCGGACGGCTATAGGAGACATCCGCCTGGTCGCGGCGCCCCTTGATGTAACCGCCCGCCCTGAACTGCGGCATGTCCAGGATCGAGGCATCCCCGGCGATCAGCAAGTCCACAGTGCAGCGCCGCAGGGCGATCCGCCAGACGCCGCCGCGCTTCTCCAGCCGGTCGACATAGCGGCCGTTGATGAAGCGCACCGTCCTGCCGTCGGGGTTGAGCAGGCCGACCAGCACATAGCTTTCGGCATGGGCGACATCGCCGTCGATCTCGCAGTTGTGCGTCGTGATGTTGTGCAGGCAGAGCTGGCACCCGCCCGCGTGGATCGCATTGGCCCAGGCGGCATAGTCCGGTCCCCGGTTGACCGCGGCAGCACCATGTTCGTCGATCCCGTCCGGGTGATAGGCGGCGGTGAGCAGGTCCACGTCGAACCGGTCATGACCGCGCGCATGGCTGTGTACGCAGTCCTCGATGGCGCGGCGATCCATCAGATAGGCAAGATCCTGCGCCATTTTCTCGATATCGGCCATGGTGCTCTCCTTCAGCGGATGACGGCAGGATGGAATACAGGCGGTTCCACGCCGTGCAGTTCCGCAGCGGTCGGCGGTACCCGGCCGCCATCGGTCAGCCCGTACTTCCGCGCGATCCCGGCGCCTACGAGCGTCGTGCCGCTCAAGTCCGCGAGGTCGGGATCGCGGTAGAGACGCCAGATCACCTCCCCGGTGAACTCAGGTGTCTCGCAATGCCCTTCGACATGGCCGAACCGTACGGGATCGGACGCGATCACGGCCTTGAGCCGGTCGGTCAGCAAGGCTCCCATCCACACCGACAGGACGGCGACGTTGCGGCCCGCGTGTCGGAAGTCCTGCGCCATGTCGAACGCCATCTTGTCCATGCCCGCCTTGTGTGCGCCATAGGCCGGGCCGAGCGCGTAATGCGCCGCGCCGGAAGCCGATGTGAAGACGATCAGGCCGTGATCCTGCCCGGCCATGATCCCGGCAGCGTGCCAGCCGGCGACGTACCCGCTGCGCAGGCCGACATCGATCAGGCCCGCCAGCTTGAGCGGCTTTTCCCAGAACTCGCCGGGCTCGGTCAGCTCGTCGTGAATGGCGGCGGCATTGTTCACCAGGATGTCGAGACGCCCTTCTTCGGCCAGGATACGCTCGAACAGCGCTGCCACCTGCTCGTCGTCGCCGTGATCGCAGGCGACCGCCACGCCCCTGCCACCCGCCTCCGTCACGGCGCGTGCCGTCTCGTGGATCGTGCCCGGCAGCGCGTGGTCTCCCGATCGCACGCTGCGTCCGGTGACATAGACGGTACAGCCATGTCGCCCGAGCGCCACGGCTATGCCCCGCCCCGCGCCCCTGCTCGCTCCCGTCACCAGCGCGATGGGTGCCCGATCCGCCATGCCTTCTCCCATGTCATTCGCGGGGCATCTGCGCCCGGAATATTGAACAGGTGTTTAGCATTGCCGTCTGACCAGGCAAGCACGCGCGCCAGCCATCCCCCGTGCGGTAAATCAGCCCTCCCGGCGCGCGCCGGGGCCGAAATGGGCGGTCAGTTCGTAGGCCCCGGCCACGAAGAGCTGGCGGACGTACGTGATCGGCTCGGCCCCGCGCCAGGTCTTGCGTTCGACGCAGAGGCACGGCGCGCCCACCTCCACGGCCAGCGACCGTGCCTGCGCCGCGCTGGCGCCGGTAGCGGTGATATGGGCGTCCGCCTCGGTCCAGGGGACATGCTCCAGCAGCCAGGCGCCGGGCGAGGCGCTGGTGAAATCCGCATCCGATATTTCCGGCACGGCAGCGACGTTCACGAAGCGGTGCTCCCAGGCGAACGGGGTACCGTCCGCGAAATGCACGCCTTCCAGTTCGAGCAGCGGCACCGCGCGGTCCACCTTCCATTCCAGCCGTGCCTGCGCGCCGGTCAGTTCGCGGCGCTGGCCGAGGTCGAAGCGATAGGCCTGCCCGCGCTCGGCCACTTGCGCGCCGAGGTCGGGGATATCCATGGCCATGGCGTGGACGCGCGGCCGGGCGACGAACGTGCCCGCCTTCTTGCGCCGGTCCACCAGCCCTGCGGTCGCAAGCGCGGTGAGCGCCTTGTTCACCGTCATGCGTGCGCAGTCGTAGTGTGCCATCAAGGCCTGCTCGGTCGGCAGGCGCGCGCCGGGGGCCAGCGCGCCGGAAAGGATACGCGTCTCGAAATCCTGACGGATGCGTTCGTGGAGCGGTAAGTTCACCCAATCAGCCTGCCCAAACTGTCCCTGTAACGCCGGACGACCGCATCCCGCGCAAGGTGACGGCCTCCGCTTACCACTTGCGCGCCGAAGCGCCAGACGCAATCCACGCCGCTGCGCCCGGCCCCGAAGACCAGCCCATCGAGCAGGCGATCGCTGCCCCGCAGCGCCAGCGAGGGATGATCGAGGTCCAGCGAGACGGCATCGAACGGCAAGCCGATGGAAAGGCCACTCTTTACACCCAGCGCCTGCGCACCGCCCTCCACCGCCTGACGCCAGAGCGTCTCGCCAGTGGAGCGCGTCTCACGGCTCGCGACGATATTGCGTCCACGATGCTGGAGTCGCTGGCCATATTCGAACAGGCGCAGTTCCTCGGTTCCATCGATCAGCACGTTCGAGTCGCTGCCCACGCCCCAGCGCCCGCCCTCGGCCAGAAAGGCGCGCGCCGGAAACAGCCCGTCGCCAAGGTTTGCCTCGGTGATCGGGCAAAGCCCCGCCACCGCGCCGCTGCGCGCGAGCCGCCGCGTCTCCTCCTCGGTCATGTGCGTCGCATGGACGAGGCACCAGCGAGGGTTCACTTCGGCATGGTCCAGCAGCCATTCCACCGGCCGCTGCCCGCTCCAGGCGAGGCAATCCTCCACCTCGCGCACCTGTTCGGCGATGTGGATGTGGACCGGCGCGCCCGGGACCATCGTTTCCAGCACGGATAGCTGTTCGGGCGAGACGGCCCGCAGACTGTGCGGCGCAAGACCCACCACCGCATCGTCCAGACCCGACACCGCCCGGCGCGCGCCGTCCAGCAGGCGCGCGAAGCCGTCGAGGTCATGGAGGAAGCGCCGCTGCCCTTCGCTAGGCGGCTGCGCGCCGAAGCCGGAATGGGCGTAGAATACCGGCAGCAGCGTCAGGCCCAGCCCGACCTCTCCCGCCGCCCGGGCGATCGCCGCGCTCATCTCGGCGGGATCGCCATAGGCCCGGCCTTCGGGATCGTGGTGCAGATAATGAAATTCGCCGACCCGGGTGAAACCGCTCTCCAGCATCTCCAGATAGGCCATGGCGGCCACCGCATGGAGGTCGTCCGGCGTCATCCGGTCGAGGAAACGATACATGACCTCGCGCCAGGTCCAGAAGCTGTCGTCCGTATCGCCGCGCTGCTCGGCCAGTCCCGCCATGCCGCGCTGGAAGGCATGGCTATGGAGATTGCCGAGGCCGGGGATCACGCAGGCATGGCGCTCGTCGCCCGCTTGTGCCGCCACGCCGCTCTCGATGGCGGAAATCCGACCATTTCGGAGTACGAAACGCACGCCGGAAGCCCAGCCGCCCAAAGTTCCGGAATGGTCCAGCAGCGCGCTCTGCGCGAAGATCGACCGGGCGGGGTTTTCGGCCATGGCGGGAAGCTCCTTCGCTATTTTGTCTATACATTAAAAACGACCGATGCAATAACCGGGACAACCAAGGAGGATCGACTCGTCATGCGCTGCGACAGGCTCTGGAAACATGCCCGTTTGGCCACGATGACGGGCGACCTGGTGGGCGTGATCGAACAGGGCGTCATCGCCTCGCGGGACGGCCTGATCTTGTACGCCGGTCCGGATGCTGACGCTCCTTCATTCGAAGCCGCCGAAGTGACTGACTGCGCGGGCCGCTGGATCACGCCGGGCCTGATCGACTGCCACACCCACCTCGTCTTCGGCGGGGATCGCTCGCGGGAATTCGAACTGCGGCTGGAAGGCGCTTCATACGAGGAAATCGCCCGGAACGGCGGCGGCATCGTCTCGACCATGAAGGCCACGCGCGCGGCCAGCGAGGACGAACTCGTCGCCTCCGCCCTGCCCCGCCTCGATGCGCTGATTGCGGAAGGGCTCACCACCGTCGAAGTGAAATCCGGCTACGGCCTCGACCTTGCCAGCGAACTCAAGATGCTGCGCGCGGCGCGGCGGCTGGGCGAAGCGCGCGCCGTTCGGATCGTCACCACCTTCCTCGGCGCCCATGCGCTTCCCCCTGAATTCACGGGAGATGCCGAGGGCTACATAGATCACCTCTGCGAGGTCATGCTCCCCGCCGTCGCCGAGGCGGGGCTTGCCGACGCCGTGGATGCCTTCTGCGAGGGCATCGGTTTCTCGCCCGCGCAGACCGAACGCCTGTTCCGCGCCGCCAGGGCGCAAGGGCTGCCGGTAAAGCTCCACGCCGAGCAGCTTTCCAACCTCCACGGCGCCGCCCTTGCCGCGCGCCATAACGCTCTCTCGGCAGACCATCTGGAGCACCTCGACAGTGCAGGCGTCGCCGCCATGGCCGCGTCCGGCACTGTCGCCACGCTGCTACCGGGCGCCTACTACTTCTGCCGCGAAACCGTGCTGCCGCCGGTCGCGGCCTTGCGCGAGGCCCGCGTGCCGATCGCGCTGGCGACCGACTGCAACCCCGGAACCTCGCCGCTGACCTCGCTGCTGCTGGCGATGAACATGGGCGCAACGCTGTTCCGCCTCACCGTGCCCGAATGCCTCGCCGCCGTGACGCGCCATGCCGCGCAGGCGCTGGGTGTTTCCCGCCATCTCGGCACGCTCGAACCCGGCAAGGCCTGCGACCTTGCGATCTGGGACATCGAGCGCCCGGCTGACCTCGTTTACCGCATGGGCTTCAATCCGCTCCATGCGCGCATCTGGAGTGGACAATGAACGATATCCTCCTCACGCCCGGTGACGTGAGCCTCGCCCAGTGGCGCGCGGTCTATCGCGGCGCGGGCGTGAAGCTCGACCCGGCCTGCGCCCCGCATGTGGCGACAAGCGCCGCCGCCGTCGCCCGCATCCTGGCCAAGGGCGAGCCGGTCTACGGCATCAATACGGGCTTCGGTAAGCTCGCCAGCGTCCGCATCGGCGACGAGGATCTCGCCACGCTCCAGCGCAACATCGTGCTCAGCCACGCGGCGGGCACGGGCGAGCCTTCGCCGGTGCCGGTGATACGCCTGATGATGGCGCTCAAGCTCGCCAGCCTCGCGCAAGGCGCCTCGGGCGTGCGGCCCGAGACCGTCGCCCTGCTCGAAGCGATGCTGGCCAAGGGACTGACCCCGGTCGTGCCTTCGCAAGGTTCGGTCGGCGCCAGCGGAGACCTTGCGCCGCTCTCGCACATGGCAGCGACGATGATCGGCGTGGGCGAGATCATGCTCGCAGGCGAGCGCCTGCCCGCCGCCGACGCCCTCGCCCGCGCGGGCCTCACGCCACTCGAACTCGGCCCGAAGGAAGGCCTCGCGCTACTCAACGGCACCCAGTTCTCCACCGCCAATGCGCTGGCCGGACTGTTCGAGGCGGAACTGCTGTTCCGCTCCGCCCTCGTCACCGGTGCGCTTTCGACCGAAGCGGCCAAAGGCTCCGACACCCCGTTCGACCCGCGCATCCACGCTTTGCGCCGCCATCGCGGCCAGATCGAGGTGGCCGATGCCCTGCGCGGCCTCATGGCCGGCAGCGCCATCCGCGCCAGCCATGTCGAGAACGACGCCCGCGTGCAGGATCCCTATTGCCTGCGCTGCCAGCCGCAAGTCATGGGCGCCGCGCTCGACGTGTTGCGCCAGGCCGCGACGACGCTGGAGATCGAGGCCAACGGCGTTTCCGACAATCCGCTGATTTTCCCGGAAGCCGACGAAGCGCTTTCCGGCGGCAACTTCCATGCCGAGCCGGTCGCCTTCGCCGCCGACATGATCGCGCTGGCGGTCTGCGAGATCGGCTCGATCTCCGAACGCCGCATCGCCATGCTGGTAGACCCGGCGCTGTCCGGCCTGCCCGCCTTCCTGACACCGCGCCCCGGCCTCAATTCGGGCTTCATGATCCCGCAAGTGACCGCCGCCGCGCTGGTCAGCGAGAACAAGCAGAAGGCCTATCCGGCATCGGTCGATTCGATCCCGACTTCGGCCAATCAGGAAGACCACGTTTCGATGGCCGCCCACGGCGCGCGCCGCCTGCTCTCGATGGTGGAGAATGCGACGGCCGTGATCGGCATCGAACTGCTCGCCGCCGCGCAGGGGATCGAATTCCACACCCCGCTTGCCTCCAGCACCTTGCTGGAAGCCGCGCGCGCAGTGCTGCGCGCCGAGATCCCCGCGCTCGACGACGACCGCCATTTCCACCCGGACATGGAAGCGGCCAACCGGCTGATCCGCTCCGGCGCACTGGCGGACACGGCGGCGGACCTGCTCCCGGCGATTTCGTGATGGAACCTTTCGTCCTCCATCGCGGAGACGCCCCGCTCATCGTCGCCTTCCCGCATGTCGGCGCCGATCTTGCGGACATCGGCCCGGCCTTCCGCTCGGAATGGCTGGCCCGGCGCGATGCCGACTGGTGGGTGGACGACCTCTACGCCTTCGCCCGCGAACTGGACGCGACGACGATTGCGGCGCGTGTTTCGCGCAGCGTGATCGACCTCAACCGCGATCCCTCCGGCGCCTCGCTCTATCCGGGGCAGGCGACGACGGAACTCTGCCCGACGACCACGTTCGACGGTGAGCCGCTCTACAAGGAGGAAGCGCCGGATGAGGCCGAGATCGCCCGCCGCCGCGCGCTCTGGTTCAATCCCTACCACGCCGCGGTTCGCTCGGAGATCGCGCGGCTGCGGAAGCTCCACGGCAAAGTCGTGCTCTACGACGCGCACTCGATCCGCAGCCATGTGCCGCGCCTGTTCGATGGCGAATTGCCGCAGTTCAACATTGGCACCAATCTCGGCCAGACCTGCGATCCGGCGCTTTCCGCCGCCGTGGTCGCAGTCTGCAAGGCGAGCGGGTTCAGCCACGTTCTGGACGGCCGCTTCCGAGGCGGCTGGACCACGCGGCATTACGGAGAGCCGGAAAACGGCGTCCATGCGATCCAGATGGAACTGGCCATTCGCGGCTACATGGACGAGCCCGAAGTGCCGAGCGAAGCCAACTGGCCCGTGCCGTTCTCGGCAGACCGCGCCGCCACCCTCACCCCGATCCTGCAAGACGTGCTGAAGGCGGCCCTCGCCTTCGCCCGCACCTGATTTAAGGAACCGCCATGACCCGCCTCGACAACAGCCGCGTCATCAAGCCTGCGACCGGCACCGAACTCAGCGCGAAGAGCTGGCTCACCGAAGCGCCGCTGCGCATGCTGATGAACAACCTCCACCCTGACGTGGCCGAACGCCCTGAGGAACTGGTGGTCTACGGCGGCATCGGCCGCGCCGCGCGCGATTGGGAGAGCTACGACAAGATCGTCGAGACCCTGCGCCGCCTTGAGGGCGATGAAACGCTGCTGGTCCAGTCCGGCAAGCCGGTGGGCGTGTTCCGCACCCATGCCGATGCGCCGCGCGTGTTGATCGCCAATTCCAACCTCGTGCCGGAATGGGCGAACTGGGAGCATTTCAACGAACTCGATAAGCGCGGTCTTGCCATGTACGGCCAGATGACCGCCGGTTCGTGGATCTACATCGGCACGCAGGGCATCGTCCAGGGCACCTACGAAACGTTCGTGGAGATGGGTCGCCAGCACTACGATGGCGACCTATCGGGCAAGTGGCTGCTGACCGCCGGGCTTGGCGGCATGGGCGGCGCGCAGCCGCTGGCGGCGGTCATGGCGGGTGCATCGTGCCTTGCCATCGAGTGCCAGCCCAGCCGCATCGAAATGCGCCTGCGCACCGGCTACCTCGACGTCGCCGCCTCTACCATCGAGGAGGCCATGGCGATCATCGAGAAGGCCAATGCCGAGAAGAAGCCGGTCTCCGTCGGTCTGCTCGGCAATGCTGCGGAACTGCTGCCGGAGATGTTCGCGCGCGGCATCCGCCCGGACCTGCTGACTGACCAGACTTCCGCCCACGATCCCGTCAACGGC
Organism: Novosphingobium sp. TCA1; assembly: GCF_009811895.1. NCBI lineage: Bacteria > Pseudomonadati > Pseudomonadota > Alphaproteobacteria > Sphingomonadales > Sphingomonadaceae > Novosphingobium > Novosphingobium sp. TCA1. The sequence continues at coordinate 63,438 of NZ_BLJH01000012.1, forward strand.
TACCTCCCCGCTGGCTGGACCGTCGCCGAATGGATCGAGAAGCGGGAGCGCGAGCCCGAAGCGGTCGCCAAGGCGGCCAAGGCCTCCATGGCCGTCCATGTCCAGGCCATGCTGGACTTCCAGGCGGCGGGCGTGCCCACCACCGACTACGGCAACAACATCCGCCAGATGGCGAAGAACGAAGGCGTGGAGAACGCGTTCGACTTCCCCGGCTTCGTGCCCGCCTATATCCGCCCGCTGTTCTGCCGCGGCGTGGGGCCGTTCCGCTGGGCCGCGCTTTCGGGCGATCCCGAGGACATCTACAAGACCGACGCCAAAGTGAAGGAACTGCTGCCCGACCACGCGCACCTGCACAACTGGCTCGACATGGCGCGCGATAAGATCCAGTTCCAGGGCCTGCCCGCGCGCATCTGCTGGGTCGGTCTGGGTGACCGTCATCGCCTCGGCCTCGCCTTCAACGAGATGGTAGCGAAGGGAGAGCTGAAGGCCCCGGTGGTGATCGGCCGCGACCACCTCGACAGCGGCTCCGTCGCCTCACCCAACCGCGAGACCGAGGCCATGCGCGACGGTTCGGACGCGGTTTCGGACTGGCCACTGCTCAACGCCCTGCTCAACACCGCCAGCGGCGCGACCTGGGTTTCGCTGCACCACGGCGGCGGCGTCGGCATGGGCTATTCGCAGCATTCGGGCATGGTGATCGTCGCCGACGGCACCGAAGCGGCGGCCAGGCGTCTGGAGCGCGTACTGTGGAACGACCCGGCGACGGGCGTGATGCGTCACGCCGATGCCGGGTACGAGATCGCGCTGGATTGTGCGCGGGAGAAGGGTCTGGACCTGCCGGGGATTCCCTAAAGGTTGCCGTTGGAGTGAGGGGAGGCGCAAGCAAACGCCGCGCCCTCTCTCCACGTCATCCTGAACTTGTTTCAGGATCCATCGCGCCGAACAGACGGCCGTCAATGGTCAGAAATGGATCCTGAGCCGAAGGCCAGCGAAGCTAAACAAGTTCAGGATGACGCTGTTTCTTGGTCGAAGTGAGCGTCAGAAAAGGCACCCTACCCCGGCCCGAACCGGCTCGCCAGGTCGACAGTGCTTTCCTTGCCAAGGCTCTCAATCGAAGCCTCGCACCAGCGCCGCGCGGCGGCCTCCCCGGCGTCGCGCAAGGTCAGCAGGAGTTGCCGCACCGGCAGCATCTTGCTTTGCGCGGGCATGGCGGCCAGCGTCTCCTCGTCGTGGATCTCGTGGAAACGCATGCGTTCCACTTGCGCGATGAGGCCTTCTTTCGCCCGCGTCCGCCCGATCGAGGATTGCAGCAGGAACAGGCCCTGCATTTCCTTGCGCATGGACTGGTTGAAACCGATTTCGGTGATCCGGTCGACGATCCCAGCGGCATTGCGCGGCGTCTGGTCGCGGGCCTGGGGATTGACGGTTATCAGCAGGAGGTCATCGTTGGCACTTTCCAGCACCAGCGGCACGAGCGGCGGGTTGGCGCTGTAGCCGCCGTCCCAGTAGTCCTTGCCGTCGATCGTCACCGGCGGAAAATAGAGCGGCAGACAGGCCGAGGCGAGCAGCGCCTCGGTCGTCAGATCGTCCTTGCGGAAAATGCGGGCCGTGCCGCTCTGCGCATTCGTGGCGGAAATGAACAAGGGCGGCGCCTTGTCGCTGGCGATGGCCGCGAAATCGACGTGCTCCTCGATCACTTTGCGCAGGATATCCTGCATTTCGCGGCCCATCTCCGGGGAGCCATGCGTCATGCCGAGATCGCCGAACATGGTCGTCCACCAGGAGGACATCGCGCGGGTCGTCTCTGGGAAGGCCTCGATCATCGGGATCAGCGGCCCTGCCTCTCGGCCCGACTTGTTCAGTTCCTTCCAGAACGAGCGCAGCCGTTCGCGGGCCCCTTCCCGGCCGCCGGACACCAGGCCGGAAACCAGCACCGCCGCGTTCATAGCCCCGGCACTGGCTCCGCTGACCGCCCCCACCGCCAGACGCGGTTCCTGGAGCAGTCCGTCCAGCACCCCCCAGGTAAAGGCGCCGTGTGCGCCTCCCCCCTGAAGGGCAATATCGAGGATATGGAGAGGCTTGTCCGATGAGGCCATTCGAATGCTCACTCATGCTGCATTGCAACATTGCAATCCATAGCATCGGCAATTGTTCCTGAACAGCGCTCACCGGACAAATAGGCAATCAGTGCGCCGCCCCGTTCAGCGCCGCGAAGGTCTGGGCATAGCGCCCTTCCGCCTCGGCATTGCGCAGGAAGCCCAGCCGCTCCACGCCGATCAGTTCCGGTGTCGGAACTTTGGCGAAGAGGCGCATCACTTCGTCGATGAAGGCGTCCAGCGGCATGTAGCCTTCGCGCGTGGACTGCCCCGGCGTCAGCTCGGTCTGCACGGCAGGCGGCGCGAGTTCGATGACCTCCACCGCGCCCTTCAGCGCGAAACGGAGCGAGTCGGTCCAGGAGTGGATCGCCGCCTTGGTCGCCGAATAGACCGCCGCGCCCACCAGCGGCACGAAAGCCAAGCCCGAACTGACGTTGACCACGGCCGCGTCCGCCTGCTCGCGCAAGTGGCCGATCAGCGCATCGGTCATGCGGATCGGGCCGAGCAGGTTCGTCACCACGCATGCCTCCGCGCGGGACAGGTCGCGCGGGACCGAAACGTCCTCCAGCGGCATGATCCCGGCATTGTTGACCAGCACGTTGAGCGCCGGGAACCGCGCGAGGACATCTGCCGCGAAAGCCGCGATTGCAGCGGGATCGGCCACGTCGAGCGCGACGGCATGGATATTCTCCCGGCCTTTCGCGGTTTCCTCGAGACTGGCCAGCGTGCGCCCGGTGACGATCACGACATTGCCGGCATCATGCCAGCGCTGCGCCAGTTCGCGCCCGATGCCGGTGCCGCCGCCGGTGAGAAGAATGGTGTTGCCGCTGGTCTTCATGGAACTCGCTCCTGTGAGAAGAGATTGCGAGACGGGATGTAAACGGATACTCTCTTTTGGAAAGTAGGCACCCGAAAGTGCTGTAGTTACCCATGAGTGAGAAATGGAAAATCAGGCCATTACCCGTTACTCGAACGTGCCCGGCGTCGATGCGCTCGTCAACGAATTGATCGGACGCGTGGCGGACAAGTGGACCCTGCTGGTGCTGGAGGCTCTGGAGGAAAACGGCGAAACCCGCTTCAGCGCCCTCGCCCGTGCGGTGCCGGGGATCAGCCAGAAGATGCTCACCCAGACATTGCGCCAGATGGAGCGCAACGGCTTCGTCCATCGCACCGTCCATCCGGTCATCCCGCCCCATGTCGATTACCGGCTCACCCCGCTCGGACACAGTCTGGGCGAGGCCTTCTGCAGCGTCTGGCATTGGGCCGAAGCCAATCTCGAAAACGTCGCCGCCGCGCGGTCGGATTTCGACACCCGCGACTGATTTTTCGCAAGGCGCCGTGGAAACCCCATGCGCAGGCATCTTTTCCGCCGCCGCCGTTGTCGCTAGTCAGGAGGCCGGACGGCCGCACTTTCGCACTTTGCCGTCAACGGGGCTTCATTTCCTTGCTGCGCATCCTTGCCAAGACCGTCTTCGGGTTCGTCGCGATCAGCGTAGCGCTGACCCTGCTCTATCGCTTCGTGCCGCCGCCGATCACGGTGACGATGCTGGTGGACGGCAACGGCATCACCAAGGACTGGCAGCCGCTCAGCCGGATCGACCGCAACATGGTGGCCGCCGCGATCGCTGCCGAGGACGGCAAGTTCTGCACCCACAAGGGTTTCGACACCGATGCCATCGAGAAGGCCTTCGAGCGCAATGCCGCGGGCGGGCGCCTGCGCGGCGGATCGACGATCAGCCAGCAGACCGCCAAGAACGTCTTCCTCTGGCAGGGCGACGGTTGGACCCGCTATATGCGCAAGGGCCTGGAAGTCTGGTTCACGTTCCTGATCGAGAACCTGTGGGACAAGCGCCGGATCATGGAAGTCTACCTCAACGTCGCGGAGACCGGCATCGGCACTTACGGCGTCGAGGCCGGGGCGCAGCGCTACTGGGGCAAGTCGGCCTCGAACCTGACCAGGACCGAGGCGGGCCGCATGGCCGCCGCACTGCCCAGCCCCAAGACCCGCAGCGTCAAGAGCCCATCGGGCTTCACCCGCCGCTACGGCAACACCATCGCCGCCCGCATCGGCACGGTAAAGACCCAGGGCCTCGATTCCTGCGTCTACGACTGACGTTTTAGCGAAGGCTTCTTCGCAAGATTGAGGGCGATCGCCGCGCGGATCAGCGCGGTCAGCGCAGCCTCGTCCACCTCGTCGCCCTCGTGGAAATCGATGGCGCGGCGCTGGTTGCCGTCGAGGCTGGCGTTGAACAGGTGAGCGGGATCGCCCAGCGCCGCCCCTTTGGCGAACGTCATCTTCACCGCCGCCTTGTAGGTCTCCCCGGTGCAGACCATGCCGCCGCGATACCAGACCGGCACCCCGCGCCACTTCCACTCCTCGGTCACCTCGGGATCGGCCGCCAGGATCACCCGGCGCAGCCTCGCCAGCATCTCGCCCCGCCAGTCGCCGAGTGCCGCGATGCGCCCGTCAATCCGCTGCGACGGGGTCTGTTCCTCATCCATCGTATCCGCTCCCCTTTCCTTTGCATGGAAAGCTAGGCGCGGCGCGAACGACGGGCAAAGGAAAAGGGAGGAAGCCTGCGCTTCCTCCCTTCCCTGTTCCGTAATCGGAAGCGATCTTAGAAGCCGAAGCTGATCGAACCGATGAACGTGCGCGGGGTGCCGATGTAGGCGTTCGGCACGTTGGTCTGCGAGGTGCCTGCACCGTCGAAGCCGCCGACATAGAGCTTGTCGAACAGGTTGACGACGTTGAGCTGCAGGAAGGTCTTGTCGCCCAGGCCGATGAAGTCGAGCTTCACCTTCGCGTCGAGGTCGACGAGCGTGTAGGCCGGGGTCTTCTTGCCGTAGACCTGCGTGCCGGCGATCACGATCGGCAGGTTCTGGTCGTTGACGTAACGCGGGCCGGTACGCTTGACCTGAACGCCCAGTTCGACCGGACCGATGTTGCCGTTCGCACGCGTACCAAGGGTGTAGACCGGCGCACCGGCTTCACGCTTGCCCTTGGTGTTGGCGAAGACGCCGTCGTCGATCTCCACGTTCTCCTTGATCTTCGACTTCAGGTACGAACCGAAGAGGTAGAGCGAGAACTCGGGGATCGGGCGGACGGCGAAGCTGCCGTCGATGCCGTACTTGTCGACGCGGCCGAGGTTACGGTAGATCGTGACATCGAGGTCACGGTCATAAGCCGAAGCCAGACGGTTGGTGTAACGGGTGTACCAGCCGGTCAGCGACGCCTGGATGATGCCCGAAGTGTAACGGACGCCCAGGTCGAAGTTGTCGGTGGTTTCCGGCTTCGGGTTCGCGCCGGCTTCGTCACGATCGTACCAGAACGACTGGTAGAGGTTGTCCGTACCGGGGACCTGCAGGCCCTTCGAGTAGTTGAAGAACAGGCTTGCGTTGTCGGTCGCGTCGAAGACCACACCGGCGGTCGGCAGGACCTTGTTGTAGTTCAGGATGCGCTGCTGCGGCAGCTTGTAGCTGGGGTTCGCACCGGCATAGACGCCCTGGTCGGCACTGTTCGTGGTGAAGCAGTCGACGAAGCCCGATGCGCTGGTGGCGAGGCAGTAGTTGGTCAGGTTGCGCTTGAAGAACGGTGCGCGGATACCGAGGTTCAGGTGAACGCGGTCGTTCATGTAGTCGCCCGAGTATTCACCCGAAACCTGATGCAGGATCGCATAAGACAGGCGATCGCGCTTCTGCAGGATGTTGCCGTCGGCATCGGCCAGCGAGCTGTTCGAGAACACGTCCGAAGCGAAGCCGTTCGACTTGAGCAGGCTGGTCTCGCCGGTTTGGCGGTGACGACCGCGGTCGTACGAGTACGCCACGCGGACGCGGTTGAACTCGTTGATGTCATAGCGCAGCGAGGCGATGACGCCGATACGCCAGGTTTCGGTGTTGCTCGGCGCGAGGATGCGAACGGTGTCGAGCGTGTCGCCGTCGCCGTTCAGATCGACGCCGCCGAAGTAGGGCTTGCCGCCGATGTAGCCCGAAACCATCTGGGCCGCCGTGATGGCGCTGCGGGTGGCGTTGGCGCTCTGGGTGTAGAAGCCTTCACGCGCATCCACCGTGCCGCCGCCGTTGGCCTTGGTGTACTGGATGCTCGGATCGACGTTCAGGGTCAGCTTGTCGCTGAGCGTGAAGCGCGAGTTGATGCGGATGTTGCCGGTGTTCGACGGGTTGAAGCGATAGTCGTAAGCCGAACCGCAGCTGCTGGCGGGATCTGCGGTACCGTTCACGCCAGCAGGGATCTGGCACTCGGCAGTCTTGTAGAAGCGCTCGTCACGCGTCTTCGGGAAGCGGTTGGTCGCCGAATCCGAACCGACCACGCGGTCGTCGTCGAGGCGCAGCGGCACCGAGCCGAAGAAGTTGTTGCGGTTGCGGTTCCAGTGACCGGCGACCGAGATGAAGTCGCCGTTGCTGCCGATCGGCTGGTAGACCTTGGCGTTGAACTGGGTCTTGTCGATCTGGCCGATGCCGCCGTAGATCGTGTTGTTCACGGCCTTCGAGGCCGAGAAGAACGCCTTGGTGCCGGCCGAGGTGAACTCGCCGGTGTCGATCTCGCCGAACATGCGGAAGAAGCTGAAGTCACCGGCCGAACCCAGCAGGCGAACGCCGAAGTCGTCATAGGGGTTGCGGGTGCGGATGTTGACGGTCGAACCCGAAGCGGCGGCGGTCGGCGAGTCGACGTCGGTGGTGCCGAGGTTGACGTTGACCTGCTCGATGATTTCGGGGTCGATCTGCTGGTTCGAATAGAGCGCGTAGCCGCCGGTGTCGTTCAGCGGGATACCATCGACGGTCTGCGAGATACGCGAATCGTCGAAGCCGCGGATGGTCAGCGTACCACCGGCCGAACCGAACGGGTCGTTGTTCTGGAAGCTGACGCCCGGCATCAGGTTGATGGTGTCGTTGATCGTCTGGCCCGGAACCTGGGCCTGGATCACTTCCTGCGTCAGGACCTGCTTGGCCTTCGAGGTGTTCGGGATCTGCACACCGGCGACGCCGCGGTTCACCTGACCGGTAACGACGATGGTGCCTTCCTCGAAGTCGACCGAGCCGGTCGACTGAGCGAAAGCGGGAACGGCAAGGAATGCCGCGCCGACTGCGAGCGTGCTGGTCGCGGTCGAAAGAATGGATTGAAACTTCATCTTAGCCCCCTGGAAACCTTCAGAGTGGTTGGAACCGAATGCGGAAGAGGTTGCCCCGCCGCAGGTTTGCTGCGGCTGCTAAGAGCAGCGCAATATGACAATCTTCTGACGCAAGGGATTCATTTCCGATCTTCGTTGCGCAATTTTGTGACCCAAATTGCAGTCGTTTGCGGAAATTGGCCGATTTTTCTGAGTTTTCCGTGCTTTATGAGCCAATGTGACAATCGGTTGTGCGGCATAAATGTCACGCAGCGAGACTTCCATGCCGCCATGGGGAAAGTGGTCCCGACATGTAATGATACGTCATCGCTTGCTGTTAAGCTCCGGCGCATGCGATGAAATTGTCATGGCCGCCTCTCATCAGCATCACCACGACCAAGCCGGACATGGCCATGGTCACGGACATTCCCATGGGCATTCGCATGGCCACTCCCACGGGCACCACCACCATGGTCCGCCCGCCCCGGGGGACGTGGGCAAGGCCTTCGCACTTGCAGTAGGGCTCAACGTGGTCTTCGTCGTGGCAGAGGCGGCAGCGGGCTTCTTCAGCGGCTCGATGGCGCTGCTGGCCGATGCCGGGCACAATCTTTCCGACGTGCTTTCCCTGTTACTGGCCTGGGCCGCCAGCGTGCTTGCGGCAAGGCCGCCTTCAGAGCGCTTCACTTACGGATTGAAGAGCTCCTCGATCCTCGCCGCCATCGCCAATGCCGCCCTCCTATGGGTGGCGATCGGCGCCATCCTGGTCGAAACCGTGCGCCGCTTTGCCGAGCCTGCGCCGGTCATGGGCACGACCATGATTGCCGTCGCCGCCGTGGGCATCGCCGTGAACGCCCTTTCGGCGCTGCTCTTCGCCAAGGGCAGCAAATCGGACCTCAACTTGCGCGCGGCCTTCGTTCACTTGATGGCGGATGCCGCGGTTTCGGCCGGGGTGGTGATCGCGGGCGTGGTCATCCTGTTCACCGGCTGGCAGGCGATGGACCCCATCGCCTCGCTGGTGATCACGGCCGTCATCGCCTGGTCCAGCTGGGGCCTTCTGCGCGAATCGCTGCGCATGGGCATGATGGCCGTGCCCAAAAGCATAGACATCGCCGCCTTGCGCGCCTTCCTGACGCAGCTGCCGGGCGTCACCCGCGTCCACGATCTCCACGTCTGGCCGATGAGCACGACGGAAACCGCCCTGACGGCCCATCTCGTCATGCCTGGCGCGGTTCGCAGCGATGCCTTCCTGCACGAATTGGCACACGAACTGGAGCACCGCTTCGGCATCGGCCACCCCACCGTGCAGATCGAAACCGACGCCGAATCGCCCTGCGCGCTGGAGAGCGAGACGGTCGTCTAAGTTTCCAGGAATTCGTGCCGGGCACCCAGGAAATCGTCCGGCTCGATCGCCAGTCCTGCAGCTATGCAATGGACTTCGGTTAGCCTGAGGCCGAGCTTTCCGGTAAAATGGGCTTTGGCCCGCTCGGCATCGTCCACTCTCCACACCAGCGCATAGATGCCGTTCTGCGTCCTGTTCAGGAACGCTCCGAACGGTCCGCCCCCGGCCTCCTCCGGCTCCAGAAAAGCGACGCGCGTGTCGCCCACCTGCAGCAGGACGCGCCGCGCCGGCTGCGGCGAGACCACCCGCTCGTCCGCGAGGACTTCGCCATCGACGATCTCGGTAAAGAAGCGGAGCACCGCCGCCATGTCGGCGGTTACGCAAGCGATGTGGTCCAGTCCCGTCACCCGGCCGGCATGTCCAGCGCCGACCGCCGGGTTCCAGTTACCCCGATCGCGGGGATCGTTGGGCATGCCCAGCTCGCAGACTTCCAGCAGGACGCCCCCCGTCGACTCGGGCCGGACGAAGAAGAACACCCCATAGTCGCTGGCCACCGTGCATCCCGCTGCCCGGAATGCGTCACTGGCGGCCTTGCCGTCAGCAACCTTGATTTCGAAGGAGTGGAAGGCTTGCCCGATCCGCGCCGCCTGCCGGGCGAAGGGCTTGGTCAGGTCATCGGGATGGCGCGGCGCCATCGGTTCGACCATGTGATCGGTGACGTAAAGCAGCGCAGCGTCGCGGTCCTCGGCGGGAAAATAGTTCTCCGCAAAGACAAGGCCTCCCAGCGCGTCCTGATAAAGCGCACGGCAACGGTGGATGTCCGTGACGGCGTGGATCGTGTGGATGATACGCGATACCGCGATGCGCGCTGCCATTCTTGCTCCTCCTTCTCCGGGCCCCTCTCCCCGCCTCAAACACATAGCGTGGGGAAGACAGGCCGAACTGCCAAGCAGGTCCGCGACAATCGGCTACAATATCGTGATTGCGGCGTTACCCCGGTAGGCTAGATTTCCTGCCGCGAGCCATCGCTCGCGCAAGCGATATTGGGACACGACCCGGATGACCCGAACTTCCAACATATTTCTCGCCGCCGCCCTTGGCTGCATCCTTGCCCCTGCTCACGCCTGGGCCGACGCCAGAAGCGACATCGAGGCGCGCTACGAAGAGTTGCGCGTGGCCATGGAGAGCCGCGAAGGCGCGCGCATCAAGCCGTTGCTCGCCCCCGATTTCGTGCGAACCGACCTTGGCAACAACACCATGAGCGCGGACGAACTCATCGCCGGGCTCGCGAAGATCCCGGTCGATCCCGATCGCAAGTCGCAGACGACCGTGCAGTCGGTCTCGGTGAACGGCAAGACGGCCGAAGTGGTTCAGCAACAGGTGGCCAGCGACACCCGCCAGGGCCGCGACGGCAAGATGCACAGCTTCGGCACGACATCGCTTTCCCACGATACCTGGGTGCAGAGCGACAAGGGCTGGTTGCTGAAGACCACGCAGGCCCAGTCCACCACGATTACCCGTGACGGCGTCGCCATGCGCACGATCAAGAAGGGCGATCCGGTCCCGCAGGGACGCCGCGGCCGCATGGGGCCGGGCAATGGCGGCATGATGGGGCCGCCGCGCCCTATCGGCGACAACTGAGAACCAGCCAAAGAAAAAGCCCGCCCGGATAACCGGACGGGCTTTTTTCTCGTTAGCGACGGAGCGCTGAGCCTCAGGCGGCGGCTTCCGCCTTGTCGCCCTTGAGAACGCGGACCGGTTCCTTGCGGCCTTCGACCACGTCCTTGTCCACCACCACTTCGGCGATGTCGCCTTCGGTCGGCAGGTCGAACATGGTGTCGAGCAGCAGGCCTTCCACGATCGAACGCAGGCCGCGCGCGCCGGTCTTGCGGTCGATGGCCTTCTGGGCGATCGCCTCGAGTGCCTCGTCCGTGAAAGTCAGCTCGACTTCTTCGAGGTCGAACAGCTTGGCGTACTGCTTGATCAGCGCATTCTTCGGTTCGCGCAGGATCTTGACCAGCGCCTCGATGTCGAGGTCGTTAAGGGTCGCGATCACCGGCAGACGGCCGACGAATTCGGGGATCAGGCCGAACTTGAGCAGATCTTCCGGCTCCGCCTTCTGGAGCAGTTCGCCCACGCGGCGCTTGTCCGGGTCGGCGACATGGGCGCCGAAGCCGATCGAGCGCTTCTGGAGGCGGTCGGCGATGATCTTCTCAAGGCCCGCGAAGGCGCCGCCGCAGATGAACAGGATGTTGGTCGTGTCCACCTGCAGGAATTCCTGCTGCGGGTGCTTGCGGCCGCCCTGCGGCGGAACCGAGGCCGTGGTGCCTTCCATCAGCTTCAGCAGCGCCTGCTGCACGCCCTCGCCCGAAACGTCGCGCGTGATCGACGGATTCTCGGCCTTGCGGCTGATCTTGTCGATCTCGTCGATGTAGACGATGCCGTGCTGCGCCTTCTCGACGTTGTAGTCGGAAGCCTGGAGCAGCTTGAGGATGATGTTCTCCACGTCCTCGCCCACGTAACCGGCTTCGGTCAGCGTGGTGGCGTCGGCCATGGTGAAGGGCACGTCGAAGGTCTTGGCGAGAGTCTGCGCGAGCAGCGTCTTGCCCGAACCCGTGGGACCGACGAGCAGGATGTTCGACTTGGACAGTTCCACGTCGCCCTGCTTGCCGCTGTGCTTCAGCCGCTTGTAGTGGTTGTGGACAGCCACCGACAGAACGCGCTTGGCGCGCTCCTGCCCGATCACGTAGTCGTTAAGCGTCTCGCAGATTTCGCGGGGAGACGGCACGCCGCCGTCCTTCTTGCCCGCGATCCCGGCCTTGGTCTCTTCACGAATGATGTCGTTGCAAAGCTCGACGCATTCGTCGCAGATGAAGACCGTGGGTCCCGCGATCAGCTTGCGCACTTCGTGCTGCGACTTGCCGCAGAAGCTGCAGTAGAGGGTGCTTTTCGCGTCAGATCCGCTCAATTTCGTCATTTTCCGTCTTTAGGCCCATTTTAGGCGACTCGTCGAGTCTACCTTGGACGAGGCCGGTTTTGCAATCCTGAGACCGATATGGGTATCCCCATAAGCGTTGCAAAGGCCCAATACCCCTGCCGCGCGGTCGGAAGGCCGGAACCTGCCCCGATGAGGGACAGGTTCCAGCCTTGCCGTCATGCTCAGGCGTCGGCCGGCTTGTCCGCGTCGGGACGCGTCTCGAAGACCTTGTCGACGAGACCGAACGCCAGCGCTTCCTCGGCTTCGAGGAAGGTGTCGCGGTCCATCGCCTTCTCGATCTCGTCGAGCGACTTGCCGGTGTACTTCACGTAGAGATCGTTGAGGCGCTTGCGCATCCGCAGGATCTCGCGCGCCTGGATCTCGATGTCGCTGGCCATGCCCTGGGCGCCGCCCGAGGGCTGGTGGACCATGATGCGGGCGTTCGGCAGCGCGATGCGCATGCCCGGCTCGCCGGCGGCCAGCAGGAAGCTGCCCATCGAGGCGGCCTGGCCGATGCAGACCGTGGAAACGCGCGGCTTGATGTACTGCATGGTGTCGTGGATGGCCATGCCGGCCGTCACCACGCCGCCCGGCGAGTTGATGTACATCGAGATGTCCTTCGAGGGATTTTCCGACTCGAGGAACAGGAGCTGCGCGACGATCAGCGAGGCCATGTGGTCCTCGACCTGACCGGTCACGAAAACGATGCGCTCGCGCAGGAGGCGCGAATAGATGTCGAAGCTGCGCTCGCCGCGGCTGGTCTGCTCGACGACCATCGGCACCAGCGCGCCGGTGACGGGGTCGGTAGTGAACTTTCCTTGGGCGCCCGAAGCGCCAAACAGGTCGAGCATGGGAGTCCTCTTCTGGTTTGGACCGCCTATGTCGCGTGCCCCTGCGCGATGTTCAAGGGCTTTAACCCTTCAATCGATGCAGCAGGCACAACTATCGGGGGGCAACTGCCGGAGCCGAGGCCCTTCGATGCGCAGGTTCTCCATCCTTCAGGTAGGGCATGACCGCGGCCATGGCGCGTTCGACGCAAGCCTCCTTCTCGCCCACCGGCGCGACATAGTGCAGCGCCTCCGCCGCGTCCTCCGGCGAGCCGCCCCGCGCGATCACCCAGGCGGCCAGGTATTGCGAGGCGAGGCAACCGCCCGCCGTCGCGACATTGCCGTGGGCGATAAAGGGCCGGTCCACCACCCTCACCCCCGCCTCGATCACCCAGGGCCTGGTCGTAAGGTCGGTGCAGGCCGGAAGATCGCCAATGAGGCCGAGCTTGGCCAGCAGCAGCGTACCCGAACACTGCGCCCCGATCAGCTGCCGCCGGGGGTCCAGCCTGATTCGCGAAAGCAGCGCATCGTCCCGCGCGATCTCGCGCGTGAGCACCCCGCTGCCCAGCAGGACCGCATCGGCCTCGGCGGCGAATTCCAGCGGCTTCTGGCGCGTGATCGTCACGCCGTTCATCGAGGTGACCTGCGGCGACGGCGAGGTGATATGCGCGGCCCAGCCCCGCGATTTCATGCGATTGAGAATGCCCGAGGCCACGAACGAATCGAGTTCGTTGAAGCCGTCGAACGTGAGAACGGCGATCTGCATTGTCGTTTCCAAGGAGGGGCAGAAAAGTGGGACGGCCAAACGAAAACGGCCCGGTGCATCGCTGCACCGGGCCGTTTCGTGACGATCCGTCCGATGGAAGCGATCAGTCTTCCTTCTTGGCGGCAGCCTTCTTGGCCGGAGCCTTCTTGGCGGGCTTGGCTTCGGCCTCACCCTCTGCTGCCTCGTCGGCCTTCTTGGCGGCGGCCTTCTTGGCGGGTGCCTTCTTCGGCTTTTCCTCGGCAGCAGCTTCGGCAGCAGGCGCTTCCTCGGCGGCTTCTTCCTTCTTGGCGGCAGCCTTCTTCGCCGGAGCCTTCTTGGCCGGCTTCTTGGCTTCCACCGTCTTCTCGCCGTCGGTGTCGGCTTCGATCGCGGCCTGCAGCTCGTCGCGGGTCACTTCACGCTCGGTGACTTCGGCCTTCTCGATCAGGAAATCGACGACCTTGTCTTCGTAGAGCGGCGCGCGCAGCTGGGCAGCCATCATCGGGTCCTGCTGGACATATTCGAAGAAGCGCTGACGGTCTTCCGGGCGGTACTGCTGAGCGGCCTGCGAGACCAGCATCTGCATTTCCTGCGCGGTCACCTCGACGCCGTTCGACTGGCCGATTTCCGACAGGAGCAGGCCCAGACGCACGCGGCGCTCGGCGATCTTGCGGTAGTCGTCCTTCTCGGCCTCGATCTCGGCGAGAGCGGCAGCCGGGTCTTCCTCGTGGCTGGCTTCGTGGGTCAGCTGCTGCCAGATCTGCGAGAATTCGGCTTCCACCATGGTCGGCGGCACGTCGAAGTCATGACCGGCGGCAAGCTGGTCGAGCAGCTGGCGCTTCATGGCGGTACGGGTCAGGCCGGCAGTTTCCTGCTCGAGCTGGCCCTTGAGCAGGCCCTGGAGCTGCTCCAGACCTTCGAGGCCCAGTTCCTTGGCGAAATCGTCGTCGATCTTGGTTTCGGCAGGCGCCTTCACTTCGTGGGCGACGATGTCGAAGGTGGTTTCCTTGCCGGCGAGGTTCGCGGCGGGATAGTCCTCGGGGAAGGTCACCGTGATGGTGCGCTCTTCACCGGCCTTGATGCCGCCGAGCTGCTCTTCGAAGCCGGGGATGAAACGACCGGCGCCGATGACCAGCGGCGCCTTCTCGGCCTTGCCGCCTTCGAACTCGACGCCGTCGAGCTTGCCGGTGAAGTCGATGATGACCTGGTCGCCGTCAGCAGCGGCGCCGTCCTTGGTTTCGAAACGCTGCTGCTGAGTGGCGATACGCTCGACCGCTTCGGTCACGGCGTCCTCGGCAACCGGCACGACCAGCTTTTCGAGCTTGAGACCGTCCAGCGAGGGCGCGGCGATCGTCGGCAGCACTTCGAGGCTGACGGTCAGCTCCGCATCCTTGCCCTGCTCGTAGCCTTCGCCGAGGGCGACGTCGGGGTTCATGGCGGGACGCAGGGCGTGGTCGGCGACCAGCTTGTCCATGGCTTCGCGGATGGTGGCGTTCAGCGCGTCCTGGTGGATCGCTTCGCCGTGCATCTTCTTGACGAGGTTGGCGGGAACCTTGCCGGCGCGGAAGCCGGGCATCTTCACCTGCGGGGCGATCTTCTGGATTTCGCCTTCGACGCGGGCCGTGATGGTCGTGGCGGGAATGGTCACCGTGTAGGCGCGCTTCAGGCCTTCGTTGGTGGTTTCGACGATCTGCATTTCAAATGCCTTCCTGTGCAATTCAACAGGCCTGTCGGCCGATTCTCGCGACTCATCCCCCCCAGGGCGGCGTAATGGTGCGGGCGAAGGGACTCGAACCCCCACATCTTTCGATACTGGTACCTAAAACCAGCGCGTCTACCATTCCGCCACGCCCGCAAAGATGAAGCCTGAAACTCAAGGGACGTGCCCTTATAAGGACACGCGGAAAAGGGCAAGCGCCGCGAGTCGCGCCTGTGCATGTCGCATGCATGTCGAAAGCGGCCCATCCGCAACTTGTCGCGCGGTTTCGGGTTTAGATCAAAGCCCCCTAAGCAACCGCGAGACATGTATCATGGCCACCCAGCCTGCCGACAATCCCGGCGACACCCCCGACGAAACCCCGGTTCTGCCCACCGATCCGGGCGTTCCGGCCCCGCCGACGGAAGTGCCCGAAACCGGCCCCGACTTCGATCAGCCGGAAAGAGGCCCGGTCGAATTGCCGCCGCCGGATTGACCTCCAGCGGCGCGTTGATTGTCTGAAAATCCGCTGCAGGCGGATTTTGGCGGCACCGGCCCACACCCCCACCCGACCTCCCACAAGTATATCCTGAATGGCAGGTCGGGTGGGGGTGTGGGCCGGTGCCGCGCCTTAATCTTCAGATTTCACTCTTTCCCGAACAGCCGCGCGAGACTTTCCAGCATCGAAAGTTCGCGCGGCCCCGGCGCTGCGGCATGTCCAGGAATCACCGGACATTCCAGGCAATAGGCCTGGGTCCCGCGCGTCCTGAACATCGCACCCACCTGGTCGGCCACCCGCGCGAACTGGTCCTGGCGGCGCAGCGCCACGAAGCTTGCGAAATCGAAGGCCGCTGCCGGTTCCCCGGCGGAATCCGAGGTCAGCCCGCTCAGGAACTGCGAGAACGAATCCTCCTCGTCCTTGAGGTAGACGGCCTGCCACTTGCCATTGCCGACCCCGCCGAGGCGCGCGGCCTCCGCCAGTGCGGCGTCGAGATTGCCGATCTTGTCCACCAGACCGATTCGCTGCGCCTCCCGGCCCGGCCAGACCCGGCCTTGCGCGATCGAATCGAGCTTTTCCGGCGTCATCCGGCGCGCGGCGGCGGAAAGACCCACGAACTTGCGGTAGGTATTCTCGATCGAGGCCTGGAGCATGCCTTCGACTTCCGGCGAAAAACCGCCGAGAATATCTGGCTGCCCCGAAAGCGCGGTGGTCTTCACGCCGTCGCTGGTCACGCCGTAGTCGGCCAGGGTCTTCTCGAAACTGGGCACGACCGCGAAAACGCCGATCGAGCCGGTGATCGTCTCGGGCTGGGCGAAGACCTGCTGGCCGGGGGTCGAGACCCAGTAGCCGCCGCTGGCTGCCATGTTGCCCATCGACACGACGATGGGGATCTTGCGGGCCTTGTAGCGCTCGATCGCGCGGCGGATGCGCTCTGCCGCCATGGCCGAGCCGCCCGGCGAATCGACTCGCACCACCAGAGCCTTGAAACCTTCGTCGATGTTCTCGTCGAGCAGGTCGGCGATGCGGTCGCCGCCCGCCTTGCCTGGGCCGGCATCGCCGTCGACGATCTCGCCAGCAATGGTGACGACGCCGATCTTCGCGCCATCGCCCTTCTCGGGATTGGCGGCCAGCCACGCCGCGAGGCGATTGGCCTTGTAGGGCAGATCACCGTTTTCGTCCTTGCCGGCGATGTCCGCCACGCGCTTCTGAAATTCAGTGCGGTCGCCGATGCGGTCCACCAGACCGGCCGCCTTCGAACCTTGCGCAAAGTCGCCGCCGGAGGCCTTCGCCCAGGCCATCGGATCGCCGGTCATCCGGTCGAGCTGCGCCTTGGGCCGGGCCTGGGCGACGTCCGCCTTGTAGCCGCTCCACAGCGCCCCGTAGATGTCCTCATAGGCCTCACGCGCAGCGGGGGACATGTCGTTGCGGAGATAGGGCTCTACATAGCTCTTGTAAGTGCCTGCCCGGTAGACGTGGGCATTCACCTTGAAGCGATCGAGCAGCCCCTTGAAATAGACCTGGTTGCCGCCGGGCCCGACCACGAAGGCCCCGCCCATCGGATCGACCCAGACTTCGCTGGCATGGGCGGCAAGCTGCACCCCGTCGTCGGCATAGGCATTGGCGAAGGCGAGCACCGGCTTGCCAGCCTTGCGCACCGCGTCCAGCGCCTTGCCGATCTCCTCAATATGCACCATGCCCGCGCCCACGAAGCGGGACATGTCGAGCACGACGACCTTGATCCGCTTGTCCGTCGCGGCCAGCCGCAGCGCCCGTTCGACGTCGCGCGCCTGGAATTCCCCGGCCGGAGCTTCCGCGCTCATCAGCAGGCCGATCGGATCGACCTTGCTCTTCTCCTCGACGATGCTGCCGTTGAGATCGAGCAGCAGCGCGCCGTCCACGATCTTGCCGGGGCCCGGCCGCGAAGACAGCGCGGCGTAGAGCAGCGCAAAGAACAAAAGCAGGAAAATCAAGGCCAGGGCGTCCTTCACACCCACCAGCAGCTTCCAGATCTTGCGCGCGAACGTCATGAATTCACCAGCCTTTCCATCCCCAGCCATAACCGGCGAAAGGCGGCCCGGCCAGAGGGGGAAACCTTGCGCCCTATCTCGGGGCCTTCGACAGGCTCAGGCTGAGCGGGTGGAGAGCTTCGATTCTCAGGAGGACGCGCGCGCAGTCCCAAACCCCTGCCTGCGCAACAAACACCCAACAAACCACTTGAGCCGACTCCGCCCCGTGCCTAAGGCCTTGTCTTCGATGACAGCTCCAGAATTCATTTACCCGGAAGGCTCCGCAGCCTTCCCGCACCGCAGCCTCGTGGGCATCGGCGGCCTGGCCCCGCACGAGATCATGTTCCTCCTCGACGAGGCCCAGCAATGGGTGGAGCTCAATCGCGGCACGCAGAAGCGGCGCGACCTGCTCTCCGGCCTGACGATCATCAACGCCTTCTTCGAAAACTCCACGCGCACGCTGCTGAGCTTCGAAATCGCGGGCAAGCGCCTCGGCGCCGACGTGGTGAACATGGCCGTCGCCACGTCCAGCGTGAAGAAGGGCGAAACGCTGATCGACACGGCGATGACGCTCAATTCGATGCGCGCCGACGCCATCGTCATCCGCCACGCCAGCTCGGGCGCAGTGCATCTGATCTCCAACCTCGTCGATTGTCCGGTGCTCAATGCCGGTGACGGCCAGCACGAGCACCCGACCCAGGCCTTGCTCGACGCACTGACCATCCGCCAGAACAAGCGCGCCTTCAACGGTCTTCGCGTCACCATCTGCGGCGATATCCTGCACAGCCGCGTCGCCCGCTCGAACATTCTCGCGCTCAATTCGCTGGGCGCCGAAGTGCGCGTCTGCGCGCCGCCCGCCCTGCTGCCCGCCGATATCGAGCGCATGAACGTCAAGGTCTTCCACGATTTCGACGCGGCGCTGAAGGGCGCCGACGTGGTGATGATGCTGCGTCTCCAGCTCGAACGCATGGAGGGCCAGTTCATCCCCTCGCCCCGCGAATACCGCCATCTCTACGGCCTTTCGCTGGAGCGCCTCGCCAAGGCGGAAGGCAATGCCCTCGTCATGCACCCCGGCCCGATGAACCGCGGCATCGAGATCGACAGCAACGTGGCCGACCTCGTCGGCCGCTCGCAGATCACCACCCAGGTCGAAATGGGCGTCGCCATGCGCATGGCCTGCCTGGATGTCCTGACCCGAAGAGGCCGCGGGGTGGAGGGCTGGTCATGAGCAACAACACGCCCCTGACCCTGACCGGCGGCAAGCTGGTCCTGCCCGACGGCACCATCGTCACCGGCGCGCTGCGCAGCGAAGGCGGCTTCATCACCGCCGTCGGCGCGGACGTCGCGCCCCAGCCCGGCGATGAAGTCCACGACGCGCGCGGCAGGCTGATCGCCCCCGGCCTCGTCGATATCGGCGTCTTCGCCATCGACAAGCCCGCCTTCCACTTCGGCGGCATCACCCGCGCGGCGCTCATGCCCGACCAGAACCCGCCGCTCGACGTGCCCGCGCGCGTCCGCTTCGCGGCCCAGTCGGGCAAGCCGGACCTCTGGGTTCACCCGCTGGCCGCCGCGACGCAGAACCTCGAAGGCAAGGCCCTCGCCGAAATCGCCCTGATGCGCGATGCGGGGGCGAAGGCCGTCACCACCGGACGCCAGTGGATCGGCGATTCGGGCACGATGCTGCGCCTGCTCCAGTACACCGGCATGCTCGGCATGGTCGTGCTGACCCATCCCGAGGACGCCGGGATCAGCGGCAAGGCCGTCGCCACTTCCGGCGAGATGGCCACCCGCCTCGGCCTGCCTGCCGCCCCTGCCGAAGCCGAAGCCCTCGCCATCTCGCGCGACATCGCGCTGGCCGAACTCGCGAATGCGGCCATCCACTTCCGCAAGGTGACGACCGCCAAGGGCCTCGACCTGGTGCGCCGCGCCAAGGATCGCGGGCTGAAAGTCACGGCAGGCGTCACGCCCGCCTATTTCATGCTCTCCGACCTTGCGCTGGCGGGCTTCCGCACTTTCGCCCACCTCTCCCCGCCGCTGCGCTCGGAAGATGACCGCAAGGCGGTGATCGCCGCCATCGGCGACGGCACGATCGACGTCATCGCCTCCGGCCACGACCCGCGCGGCCCCGAGGACAAGCGCCTGCCCTTCGCGGATTCCGCGCCGGGCATGGCGGGGGCCGAAACCCTGCTGCCGCTGACGATGAACCTCGTGCGCGACGGGGTGATCTCGCTCTCGCGCGCCTTCGAACTGATCGCCACGAACCCGGCGAAGCTGCTCGGCGTCAATGCGGGCAGGCTCGAAGTGGGGGCAGAGGCGGATATCGCCGTTGTCGATGCCGACCGTCCTTGGATCGTCGATTCGGACAAGATGGCCGCCGCTGCCGGGAACACGCCGTTCGACAAGCAGCCCGTCCAGGGCCGCGTGCTGGCCCTGTTCAAGGGCGGCGTGGCGGTGAAAGCCAAGTAAGCGCGATCCGGGCAGGGCTGGCCTCGTTTCCGGCCCCCTGCCCGCTAACGCTTTCAATTTTTTAACTTCCCATAAACCAAAAAAGACGGCCCCTGTCCGAAGACAGGAGCCGTTCAGGTTCACATGGAACTCATGAGCGAGGCAATGACCTCGCGGAAACTCTATAGCTCTGCGCGGCGGGTCTGGTTCGTTCGGACACCACCGGGCAGCGGACGCTGCTGCGCGTAAGCCAGACAAGGTTTACCCCCCTGGCGCAGGCTTGAACAGACCGACTGTGCCGTGCGCTGGTCGAAACCGCCCGCCGCAACGCGGTAATAGGTCTGCCCGTTCACTTTCGCCTCGGTAATGCGCAGGTCATGGCCTTTCAGTGCCGGACTGCCCGACTGGATGATTCCCCAGGCCCTGCGAGCCGCATCCATCGTGCTGAACGAGCCGAGCTGGACCAGATGCGTGCCTGAAGCCGCCATCCTGACCGGAGCGGAAGCCTTCGCCGCGACCTGCTTCGAAACGGCCGGTTTCGGCGCAATCGGTTTCTCTAGGACAGGCTGCGGCACCGGATGGGCTGCGGCCATCTGCACAGGTGCCGGAGCTGGCTCATCCTCGGGCTGATAGGCACCCCAGAAGCTCTCCCCGCTCTTCACAGGCGGCAATTCCGCTTCCTGCGCCGGGGACGGATCGGGGGCCGTTGCCGGAGCAGGCACTTCGGCGCGGGCGAACTGCGGCGCGGCGGCGCCGTTCAATGCCAGCATTGCCGGTTGGCCCGGGTCGCCGCGCAGCGGCGCGCCGATCAGGCCCGCGATGCGCGCCCGCGACTGGTCGGGCCTGGCCGCCCGCGCCCACTCGCCGAGACGGGCATCAAGCTCTTCGCCGGACAGGTCCTGTGAAGCGATCAGCCTCGCCTCGCGCCAACGGCCGTCGAGGGCATAGGCATAGGCAAGGTTCTGGCGCGCCTTCGGCGTATTCTCACCACCGCGCACCGCATCGGTCAGGATATCCACGCCGCTTGCGGGACGTCCCGCAAGCGCAACCGCCAGACCGAAGTCGGCGGCCGGAATCTGGTTCTGGAAGCGCTGGAGCACCGCCAGCGCCTCGGCCCCGCGACCGGCGCCGATATAGGCGAGCGCAGTGCCGAGAGCGGTACGCGGGCTCTGGTCGCCCAGCGAGACGGCATCCTCGAAAGTCGTGGCCGCCGAATCGAAGCGGCCGATGGCGAGATAGCCTTGCGCCAGCGCGGCCCGCGCAGAGGCGTCACGCGGAGAGCGGCTAACGCGCTGCTCCGCCCGCGCGATATCCTTGCCCCCCGTCCCGTCTTGTCCCATCTCATCTTGCGAGACGGGCGCTGCGGAATGCGCGAATGGTCCCTGCCCGGCGCAGCTCACGAGAAGCACCGCAGCCATGGCCGTGCAGATCGCCAGTCCCGCGCCGCGGGGTTGAAAGTAGAGATACTTCATGAAGGTCACGATCCCGCAACGCGGCGGCCGAAGCCGCCGACCGGGCGCGAGGCACCGGGGATCACCGGCTGCCCGGTCAGTTGCGGCGCCGAAAACACGGTGCGGCGGAAATTGCGTTCGAGACGATCCGAGACATAGTTCCACAGCGCGGTGACTTCCTGCGCGGAACGACCGCCGGGATCGACTTCCATGACCGTGCGGCCATCGATCATCGAGGCCGCGAAATCGGTCCGCTGATGCAGCGTCACCGGCGCGACGGTGCCGTGCTGCGAAAGCGCGACGGCGGCCTCTGCGGTGATCCGGGCCTTGGGCGTGGCCGCGTTGACCACGAAGATGAGCGGCTTGCCCGAGCGCTCGCAGAGATCGACGGTGGCGCCCACGGCGCGCAGGTCATGCGGGCTCGGGCGGGTCGGCACGACGATCAGTTCGGATACCGCGATCACGCTCTGGATCGCCATGGTGATCGCAGGCGGCGTGTCGATCACCGCCAGCTTGAACCCCTGCTGGCGCAGAACCTGGAGATCGGCGGCAAGACGGGCCACGGTGGTCTGGGCGAAAGCGGGATAGTCCGCCTCGCGCTCGTTCCACCAGTCGGCCAGCGAGCCCTGCGGATCGATGTCGATCAGGACGACGGGACCGGCTCCGGCACGCTGCGCCTGCACGGCAAGATGCCCCGAAAGCGTGGTCTTGCCCGAGCCGCCTTTCTGAGATGCCAATGCCAGTACGCGCAACGTCGTTACCCCCCGAGGAGCCTGCGTCCGAAAAAATCGGCGGCTCACAAGGGGCTGGATCGCAGATCGTTCCTAATTTAGAGTTAATCGAAACGAGGCTTCCTGACATGTCCGCCTCGTCCTTCGACGGCCGCCGCCAGCCTCTTCGGCGGGTTTTCGTTTACCATCGGGGTTAACGCGAATTTTGCCCTTCACTGCGCATCTTTCGGGAACACCGGGCCGTTCCGCTTCAAGTCCTGCTTACCATATTCAGATCCGGCCGATGAAACCCGGGACCTGACCCAGAAAGACGAGGCCACGCGAGTGCCGAACAATCGAAGCCCCTTCTTCGGCCCCCTGCCCACGGGATTCGCCCTGGCGGCATTCGGCGCGCTGCTTGTCACCTCGCCCGCGCTGGCCGATGTGAAGGCCGGTGTCGATGCCTGGTCGGCAGGCAACTATGCCGCCGCGATCCAGCAGTGGAAGCCACTGGCGGACAAGGGCGACGCCGATGCGCAGTTCAACCTCGCGCAGGCCTACAAGCTGGGGCGCGGCGTGCCGGTCGATCTCGACAAGGCGGAAGCGCTCTACGGCAAGGCGGCGGCGCAGGGGCATGTCCAGGCCTCGGACACTTACGGGTTGATGCTGTTCCAGCGCGGCGAGCGGCAGAAGGCCATGCCCTATATCCGCAATTCGGCGGCGCGGGGCGATGCCAGGGCGGAGTATCTGCTGGGCGTGGCCCACTTCAACGGTGACATCGTCGAGAAGGACTGGGTGCGCGCCTATGCCCTCGTCAGCCTTGCCCAGCGCGCGGGCCTGCCGCAGGCCGCCGGGGCCCTATCCCAGATGGACGCCCATATTCCGCTGGAAGACCGCCAGAAAAGCGTCGCGCTCGCCGCGCAGCTTTCGGCGCAGGCCGATGCCAATCGCGCCAGCCAGACCGCAGGGGCGGAACTCGGCTCAGGCAAGGTTGCGCCGCCGCTTTCGCCTCCACCGCGCCTTGCCGTAGCACCGGACAGCCCGGCAAGAGCGGGCGCGGACTACACGGTTCCGCAAGCAGCGTCTCCGCGCGCGGCACCTCAGGCCAAGCCCTCACCCGCACGCAAGCCCGCCCCCGCGCCGGAGCGCCCAGCGGCAGCCACGGGCGGCGCCTGGCGGCTGCAACTCGGCGCCTTCGGCGTCCCCGGCAATGCCGAAAGGCTCTGGGCAACACTGTCGAAGCGCCCGGAAATGGCGGGCAGCAAGCGCCAACTCGTGCCCGCAGGCAAACTGACCAAGCTCTATGCCGCCGGATTCGCCAGCAAGGCCCAGGCCGACAGGGCCTGCTCCGCGCTCAAGGCATCGGGCCAGGAATGCATCGTCACCTCGTGATTTTCGCCTGAGGGCTGGCGACCACAGGTCGTCGTGGACGCGGCACGTCCGATCCCTTATTCTCCCGGACAGGGAGAAGAGGCATGGCGAAAGCGATCACGGGCGAGAACGCCCGGACGGTTCGACGCGTATCGAGTATATCGGAGACGGGTGCGCCGCCAGACGCCGGAGCGAACGGGGGCAGCCGCCTGCTTTCACTCGACCTCACGCGCGGCGTTGCCATACTCGGCATCCTGGCCATCAACATCTCAGGCTTCGCGGGACCGAGCCTCGGCTCGCTGACGCCCCATGTCCCCGCCCCGGTAGGCCTGCCGGACGAGGCTGCCTGGGCCTTCGGCTTCCTGTTCTTCGAAGGCAAGATGCGCGCGCTCTTCGCCATGCTGTTCGGCGCAGGAATCGCGCTCCAGTGCGAGAAGATGGACGCACGGGGACGCGAGGGAGACGTCCTGCAGGTCCGCCGCCTCGCCTGGCTCATGCTCTTTGGCATGGCGCATTATCTGCTCCTGTGGTGGGGGGACATCCTGTTCGTCTACGCCTGCTGCGGGATCGCCGTGCTCTTCGTGCGGCGACTGCCCTGCGCGGTGCTGCTCGGCATTGCGGCGGGCGTGATCGTGACCGCCACGGCCATCAACCTCTGGACCGCGCTGCCGCTGGCGGCGGCCGAGGAAGCCGTGCGACTGGGCACTGCAAGCCTGTCACAGCAACAGGCCGTGGCGGCGCGACTCGATCTCTATCAGGCAAATACCCTGGCCCAGAGCGCGCTCTACCACGCCGGTTTTCTCGATATCGCGCTTGCCAAGCTGCGCGGCGACCCCTTGTGGCTCTTCACGGTCACGGCCCACGCCTGGAGCGAAGTGCTGCCGCTGATGTTGCTGGGCGTGGTGCTCCTGCGCAGCGGCTTCTTCGAGGGGCACTGGCCTGTCACCACGATGCGCTGGCTGCGAATCGGGGCTACGATCGCGGGACTCGCGCTCACGCTCGCAGTGCTGGCCTGGGCCTGGCCGCGCCATTTCCCGCCGATCGCCATGGCCGCGCTGCTCGGCTACGGTCTCTGGCCTGCCCATCTGCTGACCGCGCTCGGCTACGCCGCGCTGCTCGTATGGACGGCGCCCGGTCTTGCCCGAACCCGCATCGGCAAGCGCCTGATCGCGGCAGGGCGGCTCGCTTTCAGCAACTACATCGGCACCAGCCTGCTCATGTGCGCCCTGTTCTACGGATGGGGCCTCGACCTGTTCGGAAAGGCTAGGCCGCTGGACCAGTGGGCTTTCGTCCTGGTCGGCTGGATGGTCATGCTCGGCTGGGGCGAAGCATGGCTGATTCGCTATCGCAGAGGCCCGCTGGAGCTGGCCTGGCGGTCGCTGGTCGAGCAGAAACGCCTGAAAAACCGCGTCCCGGCAAGCGCTTGATGACTATTTGAAGAACGCTATTGCGATCCATTTGCAGTTGCATATGATGGTCATCAAGAGGATCGCACCATGTACGTTTGTATCTGCAATGCCATTCGTGAGACCGACCTGCGCACCGTCGCCCGCTGCTGCCGCGGCGATGCAACAGCGCTCTACGGGGCTCTCGGACATGCACCGCAGTGCGGACAGTGCCTGGACGATGCCGAAGATATTATCGCCGAGGAATCGGCAAGCGCCAACGCGCCCCTAAGCGCGGCAGCCTGACCCTGTAACAAGGCGGGTTACACCTGGCTTCGGCCGGGTGTTTTCGCGTGTCCGCTTGCCATGTGTGGCTGAAAAGGCCATAAGCTCGCCCGAACAGATTCAGGAGCTTTCCCATGAAGGGCGACCAGAAGGTCATCGATTATCTCAACAAGGCGCTCTTCAACGAGCTGACCGCGATCAACCAGTACTGGCTGCACTACCGCATGCTCGACAACTGGGGCATCAAGAAGCTGGCCGAGTACGAGCGCCACGAATCGATCGACGAGATGAAGCACGCCGACGTCCTGGCCGATCGCATCCTCTATCTCGACGGTCTTCCCAACTTCCAGGCCCTGGGCAAGCTGCGCGTCGGCGAAAGCGTCGAGGAAATCCTCAAGGCCGACCTCGCACTCGAATATGATGCGATCCCGATGCTCAAGGAAGCCATCGCCCACTGCGAGACCGTGCGTGACTTCGTCAGCCGCGAAATCTTCGCCCGCATCCTCGAAAGCGAGGAAGAGCACGTCGACTTCCTCGAAAAGCAGTTCGACATGATCGAACGCATGGGCATCCAGAACTACTGCCAGCTTCAGAGCAAGCCGGCGGAAGACTGATCAAGTTAAGACTGGCAAGAGGCGCGCGAACGGAGATGGACTTTGTCGCGCGCCTCGGCCTTTCGATACCGCTGATACAGGCGCCGATGGCGGGCACGTCCACGCCCGCGCTGGCCGCCGAAGTCTGCAATGCCGGAGCGCTCGGTTCGCTCGCCCTCGGCGCCGTCGGCCCTGAAGAGGCCCGCAGGCAGATCGCCGATCTGCGCGGCCAGACCGACCGCCCCTTCAACCTCAACCTCTTCGTCCACGAAGCGCCGCGCACCGATCTCGCGCGCGAGCAGGCCTGGCTGGACGCTCTTGCACCGGCCTTCGCCGCATTCGGCGCCAGCCCTCCCCCCGCGCTCGAAACGATCTACCAGAGTTTCGCGGGTCATGCGGAGATGCTCGATGTCGTGCTGGAGGCCCGCCCCGCTGTCGTCAGCTTCCATTTCGGCTTGCCCGATTCCCGCGCAATTGCAGCACTCAAGGCGGCAGGCTGCCTGCTGCTGGGCAGCGTCACCAGCCTTGCCGAAGCCGAACTCTCGCTGGCTGCCGGGATCGACGTGGTCGTAGCGCAAGGCTGGGAAGCGGGTGGCCACCGCGGCCTGTTCGATCCCGACGCGGCCGACGACCGGCTCGGCACCCTGGCGCTGACGCGTCTGCTTGCCCGCTGGGGCAAGCTGCCGGTGATCGCGGCGGGCGGCATCATGGACGGTGCAGGCATCCGCGCGGCCCTGGATCTCGGCGCCGTCGCCACCCAGCTCGGCACGGCTTTCGTCGCCTGCCCGGAAAGCAGCGCCGATGCCGGTTACCGCGCGCTGCTGGCCTCGGACGCAGCGCTGCATACCACGATGACGCGCGCCATTTCCGGCCGTCCCGCACGCTGCCTTGCCAATCGCTTCACGCAGCTGGGCGAGCGCGCCGATCTGCCGCCCGTCCCCGACTATCCGCGCACCTACCATGCCGGAAAGGCGCTCAACGCCGCCGCAAAGGCGCAAGGCGAACCGCTCTACGGCGCGCAATGGGCGGGACAGGGCGCGCCGCTGTCCCGGCCCATGGCGGCGGCGGAGCTGGTCGCCCTGCTCGCCGCCGAACTGGCGCTTACCCGGCCTTAGTCAGTCTTGGCCGGAGTCTTGTCGGTCCGGTACTTGTCGAACCACGCCAGGATGGCCGAAGCCTTGGCAGCCGACTGCGAGGGCCGTGCCGCGATGCCGCCATGACTCGCGCCCGGCACTTTGACCAGCGCCGTGGGCACGCCGCGGATCTGGAGCGCGGCGTAATACTGCTCCGCCTCGCTCACCGGGGTGCGGAAGTCTTCCGATCCGACCACCACCATCGTCGGCGTCTTCACATTGCCCACAAGGCTCAGCGGCGAACGGCGCCAGTATTCCATGGGATCCTCCCAGGGCTTCTTGTCGAACCAGTAGCGCGAGGTGAAGGGCGTCGCGTCCATGGTCAGTGCCTCGCTGATCCAGTTGATCACGGGCTTCTGCGTGACGGCCGCCTTGAACCGGTCGGTCTTGCCCACGATCCACGCCGTCAGCACGCCGCCGCCCGATCCTCCGGTGACGAAGAGGTTGTTCGGGTCGGCCACGCCGTCCGCGATGGCGGCATCGACGCTGGCCATCAGGTCGTCATAGTCGGTGCCGGGATAGGCCCGGTCGATCAGGTTGGCGAATTCCTCCCCGTAAGAGGTGCTACCGCGCGGGTTGGTGTAAAGCACTGCATAGCCGTGCGCCGCATAGAGCTGATAGTCGGTGGCGAAGCCCGGCGCATAGGCGGTGTTCGGCCCGCCGTGGATTTCCAGGATCAACGGCGCCTTCTGCCCCGGCGCCAGGCCCGGCGGCGTCACCAGCCAGGCATCGATTGCGCGGCCGTCCGGTGCGGTCACGGCAAGCTTGCGCACGGGCGCCAGCGCCTTGGCATCGAGCCATGTGCCGTTGAGATCGGTCAGCTTGCGCCCTTCCCCGCCGCTACTCACCCAGAGATCGGCCGGACGCTGCGCCGTGCCCGAAGTATAGGCCACGCGCCCGCCGCTCGAAACGCTGAAGGCCCCGCCGGTATAAGGCCGGTCGAAGTGATCGCCCGGGCTCAGCCCTTCGACCACGTTCCTGATCCCGCCATCCAGGCCGACGCGCGCGACATAAGTCTTCGCGTGATCGTCGTACTGCACCATGATCGCGGAATTACCGGCCCATTCAAGCGCGTCGATCGACTTGTCGAAGCTGCCGGTCAGCAGGCGCGAACCCGTGCCGTCACTGTTCATGACGTAGAGATCGGAGTTTTCGTAGGAGCGGTTGACGTCGTCGAAACCCAGATAGGCGATGTGCCTGCCGTCCGGCGAGACTTTCGCTCCAGCATCCGGGCCATTGCGCGACGTTAGCGCGGTCACTGCGCCGCTGGCGAGATCGAGCGCGTAGACTTCCGAATTGTTGATGTCGCGCTGCCAGTTTTCATGGCGATTGGCGCCGAACAGGATGCGCTTGCCGTCCGGCGTCCAGGACAGCGGGCCGCCATCGTCGAAGTCGCCGAAGGTGAGCTGGCGCGGCGCGCCGCCTTCGGCGGAGACGAGGAAGATGTGGTCGTAACCGGGCTGCGCATAGCCGCCGCCGTCGAAGCGATACGTCACCCGGTCGATCACCTGAAGCGGCTCGGCCCATTGCGCGCCTTCGGGGCGATTGGCAGGCTGCGCGCCCATCTTCGGCGCCTCGCCCGGAACCCGCATGGTATAGGCTATCTGCCGCCCGTCCGGCGACCAGGAAAGCGCGCCCGGACTGTCCGGCAGGCCGGTAACCTTGATTTTCGCGCCGCTGTCCAGCCAGAGCACATAGAGCTGCGGCGCGCCGCTGCCGTCGCTCGATACATAGGCCAGACGCTTGCCGTCCGGCGACCAGCGCGGCGAGAAATGCGCCCCGGCCCCGGTCACGAGCGGGCGCTGCGCGCCGCTGGCGACATCGACCATCCAGATCGAGGGGACCACCTTGTCGGTCATCACGTCGGCAGCGGAACGGACATAGGCGATACGGCTGCCGTCGCGGGAAATCTGCGGGTCGGTGACGCCCGAAAGCTTGAACAGATCGTCCGGCGTAAAGCCGCGCTCGGGGCCTTTCACGGCGTCCTTCGCGGGCGCCTCGGCGGAGGCGACGGCGGACGAAACCGACAGGGCGGCACAGGAAAGCGCAAGAACGGCGCGAAGGGTGAACGCGCCCGAAGAAATTTGACGCAAGACGGCAGAGCTCCTGCTCGAATGGAGGATGGCCCTGTCTTGCGCAGACTTCGTGAAAAATCCAGTCACCTCGGCCACCAGCCTTGCCTCTGCGAAAAACGTGGTAAGAGGATGTTTGAAATCCGCCGCAGGCGGATTTTGGCGGCACCGGCCCACGCCCCCACCCGACCTCCCATCTAGGATACACTCAGTGGGAGGTCGGGTGGGGGCGCCTGAGTCCAATGGGGCCGGTGCCGCACAAAAATGCCCTCTTTGGCATTTTTCAAACAAGCTCTAAGAGGCGCAGATGGAGCATCCCGAGCGCCCCCCCTATACGATCGAGGACTATGGCTTCGGCGTCCTCGTCATCATCGTCACCGCTGCCTTCGTCTGGCTGCTGCTGCCCTATTTCGGGGCGGTGCTCTGGGGCGTCGTCGCCGCGATCCTGTTCCAGCCGCTGACGGCGAAGCTGGCGGCCCGGCTCGGCGGCCGCAAGAGCCTGGCCGCCAGCCTCATGCTGCTGGTGCTGCTGGCGCTGTTCATCATTCCCACGATCCTGCTGGGCATCAGCCTCGTCCAGGAAGTCTCGAACCTCTATGAAAAGGTCCGGCTCGGGGAGATCGATATCCCGCGCATGATGGAGCAATTGCGCGCCGCGCTGCCGGAATCGGTGGAGCGCCTGATCGACCGCTACGGCCTTGCCGATTTCGAGAACCTGCGCCGCCAGTTCGGCGCGGGCATCGCCAATGCCCTGCAAGGCCTTGCCGCAAGGCTGCTCTCGGTGGGCCAGGGCGCGCTGAGCTTCCTGGCGGCGCTCGGCGTCATGCTCTACCTCATGTTCTTCCTGCTGCGCGACGGCGACCGCTACGGCGCGCTTATCCGCGACGCCATGCCGCTGCGCCCGCACCTGCGCGACCGGCTCGTGAACAATTTCGTGATCGTGGTTCGGGCCACGATGAAGGGCACCGTCGTCGTTGCCGTGGCGCAGGGACTTGTGGGCGGCACGATCTTCTCGTTGCTGGGAATTCCGGGCTCGCTGCTCTGGGGCGTGTTGATGGGGTTCTTCTCGCTGCTTCCAGCGGTCGGCACCGGACTCGTCTGGGTCCCCATGGCCGCCTACCTGCTGGCGACCGGCCAAGTCTGGCAAGGCGGCGTGCTCACCTTCTGCGGCCTTTTCGTGATCGGCATGATCGACAATATCCTGCGCCCCATCCTGGTCGGGCGGGACACGCGCATGCCGGACTTCGTGGTGCTGATCGCGACCCTGGCGGGCCTGCAGATCTTCGGGCTCAACGGCTTCATCGTCGGCCCGGTGATCGCCGCGCTGTTCATCGCCGTCTGGACGCTGATGCGCGAGATCAAGAACAGCGACGGCATGCTGGAACCCGACGCCATCGAAGTGGAGGAGCAGCAGAGCGACGCGCCGCTGCTGGATGCGGAAACCGCAGCCCATCCGTCCTGACAGAAAAAAGGCCGCCGGAGAGATCTCCGACGGCCTTTTTCCTACTTCGCAAAGGGGTTCTTCGGCATGCGCAGATTGAGCCGGATCGGCACGGCCTCGAAGCCCAGTTCGCGGCGGATGCCGTTGATCAGGTAGCGGCGGTAGCTTTCCGGCAGCAGGTCCAGACGCGTACCGAACAGCACGAAGCCCGGCGGGCGGGTCTTGGCCTGGGTGATATAGCGCAGCTTGATGCGCTTGCCGCCCGGCGCCGGCGGCGGGTTGGCCGAGAGCGCATCGTCGAACCAGCGGTTGAGCGCGGCGGTCGGCACGCGCTTGCTCCAGGCCTCGCGGATCGAGAAGCCGGTGGCGATCAGATCGTCGATGCCCTTGCCGGTGCGGGCCGAAACCGCCAGCAACGGCACCCCGCGCACCTGCGCCAGACCTTCGTCGAGAGCGCCGCGAATGCCGTTGAACAGGCCGGACGGGCCTTCCGCCACGTCCCACTTGTTGATCGCGATGATCAGGGCGCGGCCTTCCTCCAGCACCTTCGAGGCGATGGTGAGGTCCTGATGCTCCAGCCCACGCGTGGCGTCGAGCAGCAGCACGACCACTTCGGCGAAGTCGATCGCGTGGCGCGCGTCGGCCACGGCCATGCGCTCCAGCTTCTCGGTACCGTTGGCGCGCTTGCGCATGCCCGCCGTGTCGATCAGGCTGACCTGGCGCACGTCCTGCGTCTTGGGATCGGTCCATTCCCAATCCACGGTGATCGAATCGCGAGTGATCCCCGCTTCCGGCCCGGTCAGCAGGCGGTCTTCACCGAGGATGCGGTTGATCAGGGTGGACTTGCCCGCGTTCGGGCGGCCTACGATGGCCAGCTTGAGCGGACGGCGCAGCAGCGCTTCATCGTCCTCTTCCTCGGGGAACTCCGGCTCTTCGGGCTGGAGCGGTTCGAGGTGCGGCAGCAGCGATTCGAACAGGTCGGCAATGCCCACGCCGTGCTCGGCCGAGAACGTGATCGGCTCGCCGAGGCCCAGCGAATAGGCTTCAAGCACGCCGCTCTCTCCGGCGCGGCCCTCGGCCTTGTTGGCCAGCACCACGACCGGCACCGTCGAGGCGCGCAGCCACTGGCCGATTTCCTCGTCCAGCGGGGTGAGACCGGCCCGCGCGTCGACCACGAAAAGCGCGACATCGGCGGTTTCCAGCGCCGCCTCGGTCTGCTTGCGCATACGGCCGGGCAGCGTCTCGTCCTCGTCGTCTTCCCAGCCTGCCGTATCGACGATCTGGAATTTCAGGCCGAGCAGTTCGGCGTCTCCGAAGCGGCGGTCACGCGTGACGCCGGGCTGATCGTCGACGAGCGCGAGTTTCTTGCCGACGAGCCGGTTGAACAGCGTGGACTTGCCGACGTTCGGTCGGCCGATGATGATGACCTGGGGTAACATGCTATAACTCGATAAGGGATTCCGGCCCCTAGACGAATTCCGCGCAAATGGGAACTTTCGCATTTCCTGCGCTGTTTTTGCCCCGCAGCAGGATCGATCCGGGAACAAATTCCTACTTCGCGATTAACCATCCCCCGAAGGATTCTCACAAGCAGACAGGGCCGAATTGAGGGGCATGAAAGGTTACCGGATCGCAATCATGCTGGGGCTGGCCGGGGCGACGATCGCGCCTGCCATGTTTAATACTGCCAGCGCCCGCACCGCCATCGAAGAGGCACGCGCCTCCATAGACGACGATCGTTCGGCAGCGAACGGCCCCGACTATCTCGAATGCGTGCCTTATGCCCGCCAGCTTTCGGGCATCCAGATCTTCGGCGATGCACATACCTGGTGGAAGCAGGCCTCGGGCCGCTACGCCACCGGCCATGCCCCCAAGGTCGGCGCGGTCATGGCGATGGAGCCTTATGCCGGATCGCAGCTCGGCCATGTCGCCACGGTCAGCAAAGTGGTCGATTCGCGCACGATCCTCGTCAGTCATGCCAACTGGTCCCCGATCGAGGGCCAGCGCGGGCGGATCGAGAAGAACGTCACCGTGCTGGACGTCTCCCCCGCCAACGACTGGAGCGAAGTGCGCGTCTGGTACGAACCGATCCACAATCTCGGCAACACGCACTGGCCGGTTTCGGGCTTCATCTACAACAGCAAGGCTGGAAAGACGGCAAAAACGACTGCGACCAGCAAAAAGGGCCGCCAAAGCGACCCTATCGGCGACATCATCGCCGGAAACTACTGAGCACCCTTAAAACCCATCGTCACCCTGAACTTGTTTCAGGGTCCATCTCGCCGCTCAGGCCTACGGTTGAGGTTCATAGATGGACCCTGAGCCGAAGGCCAGCGAAGCTAAACAAGTTCAGGGTGACGATGTGGTTGAATGCAGATCTCCCGTCATCGCCCCTATAACGAGGCAATGACGCTCAGGATATCAGGCCTTGGCGACCGGCGCGTCTTCGCCGAGATCCTCGTACCAGGCCTCGACCGGACCGGCGAGCTTCACCGTCAGCGGATTGCCCTTGCGGTCCAGCGTCTTGCCGGCCTGTACGCGCACCCAGCCTTCGGAAATGCAATATTCCTCGACATTGGTACGCACGGTGCCCTTGAAGCGGATGCCGACGCCGCGCTTCAGCTTGTCCTCGTCAAAGAACGGGCTGCTGGGGTTGATGGCGAGGTGATCGGGCGGCACGTCCGCGCCGGATTTGGTCTCTTCGGTCATGCCCTCGCGATTTAATTGCAGATGGCCGCTTGTCAATTCGATCCGACTCATCTAGAGGCGCGCTTCCCCGACGGACACGGTCCGCACGGCGGGCGCGTAGCTCAGTGGTAGAGCACACCCTTCACACGGGTGGGGTCGCAGGTTCAATCCCTGCCGCGCCCACCATCTCCTTCCCGCGAGATGGCCCGGCCTGACAATCAGGCCTCCCGACATTTTCCCCAAGATCGCCGTTTTCCGCAAGGCCAACCGCCGCCTCGAATCTTGCGCCTTCCGGCGTGAGACGGCATAGCGCGCGCCATGCACGATATCCGCCTGATCCGCGAGAATCCCGAAGGATTCGACGCCGGCCTCGCCCGCCGTGGGGTAGCCCCCGTGGCCGCCGACATCCTCGCCCTCGACGAGCAGCGCCGCTCGGTCGCGACGCGCATGCAGGAAGCGCAGAATCGCCGCAACGAAGCCTCAAAGTCGATCGGCAAGGCCATGGGCCAGGGCGACACCGCCACCGCCGACGCGCTCAAGGCCGAAGTGGCCCAGCTGAAGGACACGCTCCCCACCCTCGAAGCCGAGGAAAAGGACCTGACCGCGCAGCTTCAGGGCGTGCTGGCCGGCCTGCCCAACATCCCCGTGGCCGAAGTGCCCGAAGGCGCGGACG
Organism: Novosphingobium sp. TCA1; assembly: GCF_009811895.1. NCBI lineage: Bacteria > Pseudomonadati > Pseudomonadota > Alphaproteobacteria > Sphingomonadales > Sphingomonadaceae > Novosphingobium > Novosphingobium sp. TCA1. Next base: position 96,996 of record NZ_BLJH01000012.1, read on the forward strand.
AGACCGAGAACCTCGAAGTCGCCAAGTGGGGCACGCCCGGCACTTACGCGTTCACGCCCAAGGAACATGCCGACCTCGGCCCCGCGCTCGGCCTCGATTTCGAGACCGGCGCCAAGCTTTCGGGCGCGCGCTTCACGTTCCTCAAGGGCCAGATGGCCCGCCTGCACCGCGCCCTCGCCCAGTTCATGCTGGACACCCAGACGGCCACCAACGGCTACATGGAATGCATCGTGCCGCTGCTGGTCAAGGACGAGGCCGTGTTCGGCACGGGCCAGCTTCCCAAGTTCGCGGAAGATCTGTTCAGGACCACCGACGGCCGCTGGCTGATCCCCACCGCCGAAGTCTCGCTGACCAACGCGGTGCAGGACGAGATCGTCGATCTCGAAGCCCTGCCGCTGCGCATGACCGCGCTCACCCCCTGCTTCCGCTCCGAAGCGGGTTCGGCAGGCCGCGACACGCGCGGGTTCATCCGCCAGCACCAGTTCGAGAAAGTCGAACTCGTCACCGTCTGCCAGCCCGACCAGTCGGAAGCCGAGCACGAGAAGATGGTCGCTGCCGCGGAATCGATCCTGCAGGCGCTGGAGCTGCCCTATCGCAAGGTGCTGCTCTGCTCGGGCGACATGGGCTTCACCGCCAACAAGACCTTCGACCTCGAAGTCTGGCTGCCCGGCCAGGGCGCCTACCGCGAGATCAGCTCGGTTTCGAACTGCGGCGATTTCCAGGCCCGCCGCATGAACGCGCGCTTCAAGCCGGAAGGCTCGAAGAAGACCGAGTTCCTGCACACCCTCAACGGGTCGGGGCTCGCAGTCGGCCGCACGCTCGTGGCCGTTCTGGAGAACTACCAGCAGGAAGACGGCTCCGTGCTGGTGCCCGAGGCGCTCAAGCCGTGGATGGGCGGGATCGAGAAGCTGGAGCCCTGCTTCTGAGAGGGCTTCGACAGGCTCAGCCTGAGCGGGGTTGAGAGGACTTCCTCCAATCCCGGCCAGCCTGAGCCACCGCTTCGGCTTATCTTGAGCCGCCCCCTCCGCTCATCCTGAGCCTGTCGAAGGATGAATGGGCCAAACGCCCGGCCAATTGAGAGAGACACCATGCGCATCCTGCTCACCAACGACGACGGCATCAACGCTCCCGGCCTCTATGTGCTGGAAAAGATCGCCGCGCAGCTTTCGGACGATATCTGGATCTGCGCGCCGAGTGAGGAACAGTCGGGCGCGGGCCACTCGCTGACGCTGACCCGTCCGGTGCGGATGCGCGAACATGCGCCGAAGCGCTTCTCGGTTACCGGCACGCCCACCGATTCGGTGACGATGGGCCTCAGGAAGGCCCTGCCCGGCCCGCCCGACCTGATCCTCTCCGGCGTCAATCGCGGCGCCAACCTGGGCGACGACGTGACTTATTCGGGCACCGTCTCGGCCGCCATGGAAGGCGCGCTGGCGGGCATCCGCTCGATCGCGCTCAGCCAGGTCTATGCGGGCGAAGGCTTAGGCAACAACGTCAGCTTCTCGGCGGCCGAGGAATGGGGCGCCAAAGTGCTCAAGCCCCTGATCGACGCGCCTTTCGCGCCGCGCACGCTGATCAACGTGAACTTCCCGCCGCTCGCAGGCGCCGACGTGAAGGGCATTCGCGTGGTCCGTCAGGGCTTTCACGACTATGCGCGCGGTTCTGTGGTGGAAGGCATGGACCCGCGCGGCTTCCCCTACTTCTGGTTCGGCCTCCACGGCATCGAGCACACGCTCGGCCACAACACCGATCTGGAGGCGATTGCCGAAGGCTACATCGCGGTGACGCCGCTCCAGCTGGACCTCACCCACGACGCCTCGCTGGCACAGATCGCGAGCCGCTACGAGGCATGATGCGAAAGTTCCCGTTTCTGCTGGCGGCGCTTGCGCTGCCGGCCCTTGCGCTGCCCGTCATGTCCGAGGCCGCAGCACCGGGGCGTGAGGCCGCGCATGTCGTGGAAGCGGGGGAAACGCTCAACGGCATCGCTAACCGCGCGGGCGTCTCGCCCGAAGCGCTGGCCAAGGCGAACGGGCTGAAGCCGCCTTATGTGGTCAAGCTCGGCCAGACGCTGACGATTCCGCGTGCCAAGGCGGCACCGACGAAGGCGACACCGGCCAAGGCGCGTGCGAACGAGGCCGATCCCGCCGCTCCGGCCAAGCGGGCCGCCGCCGCCGCCAACTCGACCGCGAAGGCTGCCATCGCCGCCGCCAAATCGCCAGAACAGGGCAACGCGCCGGAAGAGGAAAGCGTCCACGTCGTCCAGCCCGGCGAGACGCTGGGCAGCATCGCCCTTGCCGCCAAAGTGCCGCGCATACTCATTGCCGAAGCCAACGGTTTGCAGCCGCCTTACGCGGTGCGCCTCGGGCAGAAGCTGCAGATCCCCCGCACCCGCCGCCACACCGTGAAGGCGGGCGATTCGGGTTTCTCGATCTCCTACAAGTATGCGGTGCCCTGGGAGCAGATCGCCCTGGCCAACGGCCTCGACGCCGCCGCGCCGGTCAAGCCCGGCCAGTCGCTGCTGATCCCGACTTTGCTCGACCCGCCTGCGGTACCGATCGCTGCCCCCACGCCCGCGCCCACACCGTCTGCGACCAGCAAGCCCGCCCGCTTTGCCTGGCCCGTGAACGGCCCGATCCGCCGCGGTTTCCAGACCGGCACCAACCACCACGACGGTATCGACATCACTGCCGCCGAAGGCACGATGGTCCGTGCCGCCGCAGCGGGCACGGTGCGCTTCGCAGGGATGGAAAAGGAACAGTTCGGCAATCTCGTCGTGCTAGACCACGGCGACGGATGGTTCACCGCCTATGCCTTCCTCAGCCGGGTGACCGTGAAGGAAGGCGCCAGGGTCGCCGCCGGAGAGCGCGTCGGCCTAGTCGGCCATACCGGCCTTGCCAAGGGCAACGAACTGCACTTCGAAGTCCGCCAGGACGGAAAGCCGGTCGATCCGCTCGGAGACTTGCCCAAGGTTCGGTAAGGGTCTGTTTGCAAAACGCTCTTGCGGGCGTTTTGCAAACAAGGTCTAACTCGGCGGGCATGTCGAAGAGGCGATCCTCGCACCACCTGTTCCGCCGCCCCGCGATCAAGCCCCTGCGCCGCGCGCTGGCGGTTCCGGTCTGGGCCGATGTAGCCCTGCGGCTCGGCGGCGCGTTCCTGCTGATCTTCATCGTCATCATGGTCCACTGGAGCGACCGGGCGGGCCTCAACGACGTTCACGACGGGCAGGTCAGCTTCCTCGACGTCGTCTACTTCACGATGATCTCGATCACCACGACCGGCTTCGGTGACATCGCCCCGGTCAGCGATCGCGCGCGGCTGATAGAGGCCGTGCTGGTCACGCCGATCAGGCTTGCCGTCATCACCATCTTCGTGGGCACCGCCTACAACTTCATCATCAAGCGCAGCTGGGAGACATGGCGCATGAAGCGCATCCAGGAGAGGCTGGAAGACCACATCGTCGTGCTCGGCTTCGGCGTCAGCGGTTCGGAAGCGGCGAAGGAGCTGATCGAGCGCGGCACCGACCCGGCCTGCATCGTGGTCGTCGATCCCGTGCAGGCGCGCCTTTCCCAGGCCGAGAAGCTCGGCTGCAACGTGCTCCAGGGCGATGCCACGCGCGACGAGGTGCAGAACGCCGTGCGCGTGGGCACGGCGCGCACGATCCTGGTTTCGGCGGGGCGGGACGATACATCGGTGCTGATCGTGCTGACTGCCCGCCATCTAGCCCCGACAACGCCGATCACCGTCGTGATCCGGGCCGACGACAACGAACTGCTCGCGCGCCAGGCCGGGGCCAACAACGTCATCAACCCGGTCCGCTTCACCGGCCTGCTGCTGGCCGGCTCCGCCGAAGGCCAGCATGTGGCCGACTACTTCTCCGACCTCGCCTCGGTGGCGGGCCGCGTCCAGCTGGTGGAGCGGCCGGTCGAGCCTTCCGAAATCGGCCTGTCGCTCGACCGGCTCGCCAGTGGCGGCAAGGGCCTCAGGATCTACCGGGGCGAACGGTCGATCGGCTTCTGGGAAGACGAGGCGAAAGTCCTGGCGGCCGGAGACATCGTCGTCGAGATCCTGCCGACGGTAACGAAAGACCGGCCGCCAGCTGGAGAAGATTCAGCCTAGCAGCCAGAACACCAGGCCCATGGCGAGATAGGCGACCAGCCAGAACAGGCAGTCCATCGCCCGGCGCATCGGTTCGGCTCGGTAGCGCACATGGGTCAGCCAGATCGCCGGCAGCACGAAGGCGATCGCGACGCCGCCCGTCTGCATGAAATAGAGCCAGGGCTTGGCCGCCAGCGTTTCCGCACCGATCCGCGCGAAATTGTGGCCCAACATGACAGAGCTGATCAGGAACACGAAACAGACGAGGCCGTAATTGCTCGCCCGCTCGGACTTGCCGGGCGAAAGGCTGCGTCCGTCCTGAAACGGCGGGCCGTTCCAGACGATCCCCAGAACGACGGCCAGCGCCGCTGCAAGAAACACCGCCAGCCAGTTCACCGGACCCATTGCCACGCTCCTTATGCGAATGGCCTTTCCCAAACGGCCATTTTCCAACAGGTTCTTCCTTGCGCAGGGTCTTCCCCAAGGTGCAAGGGCGCTATGGGTATGCGAGGCGAATAGATGCGAATCATTTTCACATGATTCGTTTTTCGTGACTCTCGGCCGCAATGCGCGTATCGGGCGCGCCATTCCTATGGCTATCGAAATCCCCTCTCCGCCCAAGGTCGGCATGGTCAGCCTCGGCTGCCCCAAGGCGCTTGTCGACTCCGAACGCATCCTCACCCGCCTGCGCGCCGACGGCTATACGATGAGCCCGGACTATGCCGGGGCCGATGTCGTGCTCGTCAACACTTGCGGATTCCTTGATTCCGCGAAGGAAGAGAGCCTCTCCGCGATCGGTGAAGCCATTGCCGAAAACGGCCGCGTCATCGTCACCGGCTGCATGGGCAACGAGGCCGACGTGATCCGCGCCCGCTTCCCGGACGTGCTGGCCGTCACCGGTGCGCATCAGTACGAAGCCGTGGTCGAGGCCGTGCACGAGGCCGCCCCGCCTGAGCTTTCGCCTTACGTCGATCTCATCCCGCAGGCCTACGACGAAGCTGGCGTGAAGCTGACGCCGCGCCACTACGGCTATCTGAAGATCTCGGAAGGCTGCAACCACGCTTGCTCTTTCTGCATCATCCCCAGCCTGCGCGGCAAGCTGGCGAGCCGCCGCATCGACGCGGTGCTGCGCGAGGCGGAAAAGCTGGTTCAGGCAGGGACCCGCGAACTTCTGGTGATCAGCCAGGACACTTCGGCCTATGGCGTCGATGTGCGGCATGAGACGCGCATGTGGAAGGACCACGAGGTCCGCACCCACATGACCGACTTGGCGCGCGAACTTGGGCAGCTCAGCGATTCGCAGGGCCGCAAGCCCTGGGTGCGCCTGCACTACGTCTACCCCTACCCCCATGTCGACGCGGTGATCCCGCTCATGGCGGAAGGGCTGATCACGCCTTATCTCGACATTCCGTTCCAGCACGCGGCGCCTTCGGTGCTCAAATCGATGAAGCGCCCGGCCAACGAAGCCAAGGTGCTGGACCGCCTGCACAAATGGCGTGAAATCTGCCCGGATATCGCCATTCGCTCCAGCTTCGTGGTCGGCTTCCCGGGCGAGACGGAAGCGGACTTCCAGTACCTGCTCGACTGGCTGGACGAAGCCCAGCTCGACCGCGTCGGCGCTTTCCGCTTCGAGCCGGTCGAAGGCGCCAGCGCCAACGACCTGCCCGGCGCTGTGCCGGAAGAGGTCAAGGAAGAGCGTTACGCCCGCATCATGGAGAAAACGGCCGCGATCAGCGCCGCCAAGCTCCAGGCCAAGGTCGGCCGCATCCTGCCCGTCATCATCGAAGAAGTGGGCGAGCCGGACGAGGATGGCGACATCGGTGCAACTGGCCGCTCGCAGGCCGACGCCCCCGAAATCGACGGCAACGTCTTCCTTCGCGGCGCCGGCAAGGACCTGCAAGTCGGTGATATCGTTGACGTTCTCATCGAAGATGCCGACGAGCACGACCTCTACGGCGCCTTTACCGAAGTGTGAGCGGATTGGGCCCGGTTGTACGTTATGCAACATAGCCCAATCTTTTCGCATTTGCGGCGAATCGTCCGAAACAGCATATGGAGCAGGCCTTTCAGGCATCCTCTCCCAAAAACTTTTCAAGGGCTGGTCTTCGGGACCGGCCTTTTTTTTGCGCGTCACTGGCGGCCTGGGCTTTGTTTCCTTCGCGCGCGACGGCTGATGCCCGCTTCCTGCCTTACCCGCGCCGTCCCTCCGCACACCTCCCCCTTCTTCGTCATTGCGAGCGTAGGGAAGCAATCCAGAGCGGCTCGGCGCAATTCTGGATTGCTCCGCCACGCTCCTGAGTGACGAGGATGAGCCACACCAACAGCGCGCGGCATGCAATTACGGCAACGCCGCAACCCCTCGAAAACCGCGCAAAACCGACATGTTGCACGTTACGCAACACCACCTCATTTTTTCGCATTTGCAGCAAAACATGTCCGCAGTCATAAGGATCCTGCCTTTCAGGCATCCTCTCCCAAAAACTTTTCATAGGGCTGGTCTTCGGATCGGCCCTTTTTTTTGCCCGTTTTCCAGCGAAAAGCCGCCGCGACTGGCAGAGGGCGCCGCTTTGTCCTAGCCATGCGGCATGGCCGAATCGTCGCGAATCTACACCGCCGCCCTTGTCGTCATTGGTGACGAGATCCTCTCCGGTCGCACGCACGACAAGAACATCGCGCAAGTGGCGACCTGGCTTCAGGTGCAAGGCATCCGCCTCAAGGAAGTGCGGGTGGTGGCGGACGACACCGCCGCCATCGTCGAGGCGGTGAACACACTGCGCGCACGCAACGACTACCTGTTCACGACAGGCGGCATCGGCCCGACGCACGACGACATCACCGTGGACGCCATTGCCGAAGCGCTCGGCGTACCCGTGATCGTCCACCCCGAGGCTCGCGCTATCCTCGAAACCTATTACGAAACGCGCGGCGGCCTCACCGAAGCGCGGTTGCGCATGGCGCGCACCCCGAACGGTGCCAGCCTCATCCCCAACCGCTACACCGGCGCGCCCGGGATCCGCTACGAGAACGTCTTCATCATGGCCGGGGTGCCCAGCATTACCGCAGGCATGCTCGACGCGCTCTCCGGCCAGCTCGAGGGCGGCGCGCAGCTCCTTTCCGAAACGATCGGCTGCTGGGTCGGCGAGAGCGAAGTGGCGACATTGCTGCGCGAGACCGAAAGGGCCTACGAAACCTGCCAGATCGGCTCCTACCCGTTCTGGGGCGAAGGCCGGACCGGTGCCAACTTCGTGATCCGTTCGGTCAGCGCCGAAGATCTCGCCGCCTGTACCCGCGCGCTGGTCCTGGGACTGGAGGCCATGGGCCGCCCGGCAGTGCCCGGTGGCATCTGAGATCGCCGCCTTACTGACGCTGATGGCTTCCACATTGCCCAGCCCCACGCTCGAAGCGTTCGAGGCGGTGCTCAGCCGGCACGACAGCGCGACTCTCGCGCTGGAAGAGTGGTGCGGCGTGCGCGACTTCGCCCCGCGCCCTGCCAGCGTGACGGCGCAACTGGTGACGAGCGAGGACGATGTCCCCCTCCCCACCGGAATCCCAGCGAAACTCGCCCTCTCGAAGGACGAGACCGCCACCTTGCGCAACGTCAGGCTGAGCTGCGGCGCCCGCATCCTGTCAGTGGCCTGGAACTGGTATGTTCCCGAGCGCCTGACGCCGGACATGAACCGATTGCTCGGATCGAGCGACGTTCCCTTCGGCAAGGCCGTCGCTTCGCTTCGCTTTCGGCGCGAACCGCTGGCCGTAACCGCGGGTCCCGCCGCCAACTGCCCGGCAGGCACGATCTCGACGCATCAGGCCATGCTCTACCTGCCCGACGGCAGGCCGCTGGCCTATCTCGTGGAATGCTACACCGCAGCCAACCTCGCCCCCTGAGGTTGCCTTTCAGGCAGCCACCGCCTCGGTTCCGGCGATAGAAGTGCGATGCATCATCCGGCCGGTCGACTTGTCATAAGGAATAGCCCGGTGCATCGCGCCGGTATTATCCCAGATCACGAAATCGCCCTTGGTCCACTTGTGGCGGAGCGAGAACGCGGGCTGGGCGGCCCACTCCTGAAGGCGGATCAGCATCGCGCGGCCCGCCGGCACTTCCATGCCGACGATGTGATCCGCCGTTGTCCCGATCACCAGTGACTTCCGGCCGGATTCGTGGGTCCAGACCAGGGGATGTTCCTTGACCAGACCGATGCCGAGAACCCGCTCACGGTGCTTCTCGGGAATGGCGTCCGCGATCGGCGAGAGGCTCGCCCGCACGGAATGCACGGCCTTGAGCCCCTCCAGCGCCTGCTTCTCTTCGGCAGGCAGCCCTTCGTAAGCTGCATATGTGCTGGCGAACTCCGTCTCCCCTCCAACGGCCGGAGCGATGCGGCAGGACAGCAGCGTCGCGAAAGGCGGCGGCATGTCCACGGTGATCCCGTCCATGTGCCAAAAGAACGTGCCGAGTACATATTCGGGCTGCGGATTGATCTTCTCATCCAGGGTTACCTGGTAGACGTCCTCGTCGTTGGACTGGACGTTGTTACGGGCGGTGAGGCGCACCTTTTCACCCATTGCGCCGGTAATCGCGAGCTGTTCGGCATCGGTAAGATCGAGTTCGGGAAACACGACGACCGTGCGCTCCTCCACCTTGGCGCGGATCGCCCGCGCGGCTTCGGGCGTGAAGATATCCGCGCGGTCGTCCCAGACGACGCGAGAGCCGATGTGTTCCTTGATGTCCTCGAATCGAATGGCCATGGCGGCACGCTCTCCAGCTTATATTTTGAACAGTTGTTCAGCGCCGAATACACCCGCCGGAGACGAGGTGCAAGGCGCGGACTCATGCCTGCGGATCGCCGCAACGAAAAAGGGCCGGAGGTTTCCCTCCGGCCCTTCTATCCGTTTCGCCGATCCCGAGGGATCAGACGCCCAATCAGGCGCCGGCGATGTCGGTCGTGTCGATCTTCAGGCCCGGGCCCATCGACGACGACAGCGAAATCTTGCGAACGTACTTGCCCTTGGAGCCCGAGGGCTTGGCCTTGACGATCGCATCGACGAACGCGTTGAAGTTGGTCAGCAGGTCGGCATCCGAGAACGACATCTTGCCGATACCGGCGTGGATGATGCCCTGCTTTTCGACGCGGAACTCGATCTGGCCGCCCTTGGCGTCCTTCACGGCCTGCGTGACGTTCGGGGTCACGGTGCCGAGCTTCGGGTTCGGCATCAGGCCCTTGGGGCCCAGCAGCTTGCCGAGACGGCCGACGACGCCCATCATGTCCGGGGTGGCGATGACGCGGTCGTAGTCGAGGTTGCCGGCCTGCATGTCGTCCATGAGGTCTTCCGCACCGACCTTGTCGGCACCGGCGGCGAGAGCTTCGGCAGCCTTGTCACCCTTGGCGAACACGGCGACGCGAACGGTCTTGCCGGTACCGGCCGGGAGCGAGACCATGCCGCGAACCATCTGGTCGGCGTGACGCGGGTCGACGCCCAGGTTCATCGCGACTTCAACGGTCTCGTCGAACTTGGTGGTCTTGACGTCGCGCAGGGTCTGAAGCGCGTCCGCAACGGGGTAGAGCTTCATGTTTTCGCCGAGCTTTTCGGTCAGCGACTTCTGCTTCTTGGTCACCTTGGCCATGGAATCAGCCCTCCACCACTTCGAGGCCCATCGCGCGGGCCGAACCTTCGATGATCTTGGTGGCGGCTTCAATGTCGTTGGCATTGAGGTCGGCCATCTTGACCTGGGCGATCTCGGCAAGCTGCGAACGCTTGACGGTACCGGCCTTCACCTTGCCGGGCTCCTTCGAGCCAGACTTGATGCCGACGGCCTTCTTGATGAGGAAGGTAGCAGGCGGGGTCTTGGTGACGAACGTGAAGCTGCGATCCGCATACACCGTGATGATGGTGGGGATCGGCATGCCCTTTTCGAGCTCCTGCGTGGCGGCATTGAACGCCTTGCAGAATTCCATGATGTTCACGCCGCGCTGACCCAGCGCAGGGCCGATCGGCGGGGACGGCGTGGCGCTGCCGGCGGAAACCTGCAGCTTGATGTAACCTTCGATCTTCTTGGCCATGTGGCCACTCCTTTCACACTTTCGCACCTGCCGGGCAGATGCTCATGTTTAGCGGTCTTACGGACGCCGGGGCATCCTCCCGCAGGGAATCGGCACGGCACAGGGCCGCTCCGAAGGGCGCGCCCCTAAACCATATCGCATGAAAAGGAAAGAGCCGGATTCGGCCTTTCGCTCCGGGATCGCCGCCGCCATATCCCCCGGCGACATGACGGAAAACCCACTCGACAACTTCATCTGGTCCGCCCTCTCCACGGAGCAGGCCTCTTTCTCCATCGGCAGTGATCGCGCCCGGCGCTTCGATCCGGCGATCGGCCCGCTTGCAGGCCTGCGCGACCTGTCACCGGAGAGCCTCGCCGCCTTTGGGCAACTGGTTCAGACGACCGGCACGGCGGCGCTCGGCCTCACAGGCGTTACAGAGGACGTTGCCGTCCCCGGCACGCAGGTCCTGCGCGGCGCCGAAGGCGTGCAGATGGTCTTCGACGGCAACGCGGACGCCCTCTCGGAAATCGAACGGGCTTCGGAAGACCCGCGCATCCTACCGCTAAGCGAAAGCGACTACCCGGAGATGCTGGAACTGGCCCTGCTCACCGAACCCGGCCCCTTCGCCGAGCGCACCGGCGATCTCGGGCAGTTCTGGGGTGTTCGCGAGAACGGCCGCCTGCTGGCCATGGCGGGCCAGCGGGTCCGCACGGCGAGCCATGTGGAAGTCAGCGGCGTCTGCACCCATCCCGATGGGCGCGGCAAGGGCTATGCGGCCCTGCTCTCCCGCCGCGTGGCCGGTGCAATCCTCGGAGAAGGCCGGTGCCCCCTGCTGCACAGCTATACCGACAACGAGACGGCGCTGGCGCTCTACCGGAGGCTGGGCTTCGTCGAACGCACCCTTGTGCGCTTCACGATATACGGGCCGGAATGAGTCGGGGAGCCCCGCTCCCAAACCCTTTCGCACAAACAAAAAGGCCGGGCGTTGGCCCGGCCTTTCGATCACTTGCTGAGTTCGACGTGCTCGAAGTCGAGCTCGACCGGCGTGGCGCGGCCGAAGATCGAGACCGAGACCTTGACCTTGTTCTTGTCGAAATCGAGTTCCTCGACGATGCCGTTGAAGCTGGCGAAAGGCCCATCGAGCACCTTCACCGAATCGCCGATCTCGTAATCGATGTTGACGGTCTTGCGCGGCGCGGCGGCAGCGGCTTCGGCAGCACCGAAGTAACGGGCAGCCTCGGTCTCGCTGATTGCCTGCGGCTTGCCGCTGGAACCCAGGAAGCCGGTGACCTTCGGGGTGTTCTTGACGAGGTGGTAGACGTCGTCGTTCAGTGCGAGCTTGGCCAGGACGTAGCCGGGCATGGTCTTGCGCTCGACCTGGACCTTCTTGCCGCGCTTCACTTCGGTAATGGTCTCGTGCGGGACCTGCACGTCCTCGACAAGCTGCGAAAGCCCCATCCGCTCGGCTTCCGAGAGGATGGATTCCTTCACCTTGTTCTCGAAACCGGAATAGGCGTGGATGATGTACCAGCGGGCCATGGTTCTCTCTTCGTAAGCTAGTTCAGGCGATCAGAGCAGCGACAGGATCGAGCTGACGACCCAGCCGAACAGTGCATCGATCCCCAGGAAGAACACCGCGAGGAAAACGGTCATGATGCCGACGAAAATGGCCGTGGTCACCGTCTCCTGGCGCGAGGGCCAGTAGATCTTGGAGGTTTCCGTACGAACCTGACGGATGAATTCGCCGGGACTGGTCTTGGCCATGACTGTCGTTCTCGCGTCTCTTGCCTGCTGCCTGAGCAGAAAAATAAGTCTCGTCTTCCGGCTAGGGCTCATCGCCGCCCCGGCCGAGGCCGGGAGGGGCAGATGCGATCCTCATGTCGGAAGGAACCGCCGACTTAGCCCCGACCCGCTCGATTTGCAAGGAGGCTTTGTTGAGCGCGCTCGTCGTTGATGCGCCCGTCATTGCGGCACCGGCCCACGCCCCCACCCACCACCCGCAGGATACTACTGTTGGGTGGTGGGTGGGGGCGCCTAAAGACAACTGGGGCCGGTGCCGCAAGCCTTCGACGAATGTCGAAGGCGTACCCAACAGAAGACTCCGCCGGTGCCGCCAAAAATCCACCTACAGGCGGATTTTCAAACTCCCTACGACCCCGGCGCCGAAGGGTCGGCCAGACGCGCCAGGAAGGAATTCTCGCTGGAATAGAGAATGCGCGCCCCGTCCGGCAGCGCCACTGGCTTGATCCGGCCGATGTACCACAGATACTCGGCATGACGGGCGGGACCGAACTTGCGCAAGTCGATATGCTGGCGCGGCGAGTAGAGGATGCGCTGGCTGGGGTCGGCGAAGCGGTACGACAGGTCCCGCATCGACAGCATATGCACGTCGGGCAGCGCGAAGTTGGAGTTCTCCATCGCACTGCGGCGCACCACCGCATAAGAGCCGAAGTGCTCGAACGGGCCGAAGCGCCACTGGATGCGCGGTATGGCAACGGCCGTGGCGACGCGGGCGCCCTCCGGCACCTGGTCGAGCGCGGCGATCAGCTGGCGCGCGGTCTGGGCGTCCTGATACCAGACAACCGTGGTTACCGCCGTGCGCGACACGAACAGCGAGGCCGCGGCAATCACCATCCAGCGCCGGAACGGCAGGTCGATCGCGAGGCAGGCGACCAGCAGCGCGGTCGTGCTCAGGCGGTAGTCGGCATAGTCGCCGCCGAAGATCTGGCGCGGCACGATCAGCGTCAGCACCAGCAGGATCAGCGCGGCCCAGCCGAAGCGGCCGTCGATGCGCTTGCGCAGCAGTGCCCAGCCGAGCACCACCATCACGAGATCGAGGCTGATGATGTCGAAGTAGAAGTCGAAGCTGCGCATCGCCTTGTAGAGGATGCCCCACTTGTATTCGAGCACGTAGCGCCCGTAGGACACCTTCGAGTTCGACCCGACGCCCATCAGCATCGGGAAAAGCGGGAAGATCAGCGGCCAGGGCATCACGAACGGGCGCCAGTCCAGCCAGCTGCGACGGCGGCTCCATTCGTATCCGAACAGCATCACACCCATCACGCCCCAGCCCGAGACGTGGCAGAGCCAGACCACGAAGCTGATCGGCACCATCGGCATCCAGCGCCAGGGCTTGCCTTCCAGCCTTACCCAGAGGGCGAAAGTGAAAAGGCCAAGCGCGATCGACAGCGAATAGTTGAGGAAGCCCATCAGCAGCGAGGGCGACCAGATCATCGCGAAGGCAAGGATCGGGCCCACGCCCAACTTGCGGCCGAGCGAGCGGCAGGCCGCGACGATCGACAGGCCGGTGAGGAAGGGAATCATCGCCACGATGATTCGGCCTGCCTGCTCCAGCCCGAAGATCGGCGCCATCGGCACCATCAGCAGTTCGACGCCGAGATTGCCGGTCCATTCCCAGTTGAAAACGAAATAGCGGGTCAGATAGGGATCGGCCCCGTGATCGAGCGCGACCTTGTAGCCGGCCAGATGCGAGGGATAGTCCGTCATCTGCGGCGCCCAGGCGACGAGCGCGGGCAAGGCGGCCACGGCCGACAGCACCACGCCCAGAACGAGCGCCTTGTCCTGCCCCAGCAGCTCGGCAAGACGCTGCCACAGGCTGCGCCATCTGCCGTTGTTCAGTCCGATCTGTTCCGCTTGCGGTTGCGCGGTTCCGTGCATCAGCGCCTGTATCTTTCCCGAGAAAGCCCCCGAACGATTTTGGTCCGGGCCTTCGACCAGGGTCGCAAGATGCCCGATTCGCCAAAGGCGGCTCTCTAATCGCAGTGCCGCGAATGACAAGGGAGACACGGTATCGCGCTTCTCCGTTTATCGCAATTGCAGCACGTAACGCGAAACGCCCGCTTCCGATCTAATCGGTAGCGGGCGTTTCATGAAATGCTGGCAGGAGTGGAGGGACTCGAACCCACGGCCCTCGGTTTTGGAGACCGATGCTCTACCAACTGAGCTACACTCCTGCGGGCGAGGTGGCCTCTAGAAGGAGACGGCGGGGATTACAAGAGGGTTGCGCGGCATTACGCAAGATAATTCGCCTACTTGCATTTTCCCTTGGGAAAACCCCAGATAACATGGAGAAACGCGCCGCTTTCGCGGATCGGGAGGGCCGGATACCCTGCCCCGGAACCTCTGCTCCGCGGCCGTTTTTCTACAATTGTCAGGACTTCATCGCCCGGATCATGCACGCACCCCGAACCCCGACCATGATCGAACCCGACCTGCTGATGCTGGCCTATCGCAGCGGCATCTTCCCCATGGCAGACAGCCGCGACGACCCCGAAATCTACTGGATCGAGCCGCGCCTGCGCGCCATTCTTCCGCTCGGCGGCTTTCACCTGTCGCATTCTCTGGCCCGCACCTTGCGGCGGGGGCGATTCTCGGTGACCTGCAATGCCGCCTTTTCCGACGTCATGGAGGCCTGCGCAGCACCGCGCCATATCCGTCCCGGCAGCGATGATGAGGGCGGAAGCTGGATCAGCCACCGCATCCAGGCGAGCTACGAGAATCTGCACCATCTTGGACACGCCCACTCGATCGAAGTGTGGCAGCAGGACGGAAACGGCGCGCCGCTGCTGGTCGGCGGCCTATACGGCGTGGGGTTCGACCGGGTGTTCTGCGGCGAGAGCATGTTCTCGCGGGCGACCGATTCGTCGAAAGTCGCGCTGGCCTATCTGGTCGCCGCGCTGCGGCTTGCCGGGGCCAGACTGCTGGACTGCCAGTTCATGACGCCCCACCTCGCCTCGCTGGGCGCGATCGAGATGCCACAGAAGCGCTACCTGGCGCTGCTGCAGCAGGCTCAATCCTCGGAAGGTGCCTCGGGGCTGGCGACGGGTGCGGGCGCGGCCGAAGGGCTGGCGGTCGGCGACGGCGCAGCCGAAGGCGGGGCGCCTGCATTGCCGGATGCCTTTGCGGCGCTTCTGGCGGAAGCCGCCGCGGCAGGAAGCGCTTCCTCGCCGGGGAAAGTCATCGCGCAGCTTTTGACCCAGACGTCATAGACCGGGTGTTCGACGACGTTGAGCGCGGGCGAATTCTTGAACAGCCAGCCGGAGAACACCTTGCGCCAACCCAGCCTTTCGGCGGCGCTGCGGCGTTCTTCCACGAAAGCCTGGACGAAAGCGCCCTCTTCCTGAGGCTGCTCCCAAGGAAGCGACTTCTCGCAAGTGGCGACCTTGACGACGAGATTGCCGATCCGGCGCGCCTCGCCCGGCTTCATCACCAGGTCCTGCGTCAGGTTGTTGCGCTTGTTGAGTACGCCCAGCGTGACGACGCGGTCCTTGTTGGGCGTGCCGATCTGCTGGCCCTTGGCGGCCTGGGCCGGTCCGGCCTGCATCCCGGCGATCGCGTCCGGGACGCTGGTGTCCTGCACTTCGGGTGCCGGCTCGCCCTTGCCGCACCCCGCAAGGAGCGGCAGCAGGACAAGGACCGGCGCGAAGGCGGTAAATCGCGTCACGGAAGCGCTCAGGCTTCCGGCGACCAGGCTTCGTAGTCGCCCGTGGCAGCGGCGCGCTTGCCGCCCCGCTCCAGCGCGCCCTGCGGACGATAGGCGGTGACAGTGCCGGTGGCATTGGGGGTGTAGTCCACTTCCCAGATGCGCGCAGGGGCCAGGTGGCTTTCCGGCACGCCGTCATAGGAGTGATGCAGCCAGCCATGCCATTCGGACGGCACGTTGCTGGCGTCGTTTGCGCCCGCATAGATCACCCAGCGGCGTTCGTACCCTTCGGTGGTCCGCACTTTGGCGGACTTCGAGCGGTAGTACTTGTTGCCCTGCGCGTCGGTGCCGACATGCTCGCCGTTACGCGAGCTCCAGAGCGAGGTGCCGATGGTGGCGCCGTCCCACCAGGTGAAGATCTTGGACAGGATTCCCATGAGCCGCGCGTTAGCGCCCTTCTCTCGGGATGCCAAGCGCTTTACCTGCAATTCACGGTGCTTTCCACGAGACCTTGTCGCCTGCCGCGATCCCAAGCTGCGCGGCGCGCCCGCCGATGAGTTCCAGAACGGCGATCGCCGGGCCGTCCGAAGCCACCGGCGTTTCGTCATAAGGCTGGGCGTTCGCGCCGATGTTGATGATCCTGTGGTCCGGCCCGATGAAGATGATGTCGAGCGGGATGACGGTATTCCGCATCCAGAACGCCGCCTTGCGCGGGGTCTTTTCGGGAAAGACCATGCCCTCATCCGGGCCCAATTCGGTTCGGAACATCAGGCCCTTGGCCTGCTCCACGTCGCTGCGGGCCACTTCCACGGCGAAACGGTGGGCATTGCCGCCCGATTCGATCGTAAGCGCCACCACCGGCAGCCCGGAAACCGGATGAACCGAGACGGGCGGCGTCGCCTCGCCTGCCGAAACCCCGCTTTCCTGCGAACAGCCGGTCAGCCCCGCCGCCATCAACAGCAGCGCGGCAAGCGTGGTCCTGTGCATTCTAGTAATCCTCCCGCGCGGATTCGACCCATTGCTCCGCCGATTCCACATCGTCCGCTTCCAGAATCCGGCGCGCGACCTCCATCCGGTGTCCGGCCCGCAGCATCGCCGCCATCTGCTTCTCGCGGGTCGGGCGATCGGGCGTCTCCATAGCAAAGGGCCCGAACCGCCGCCTGCGCGCGAGAACCAGCGCCGCGCCGCGTTCCGCCGCCTCGTCGGGGCGGACTTCCTCGCGAAGATCCTCGTCCAGCCCGGCATGGCCGAGCGCCTCCCCCACACGCCGCGCACCGTAGCCGCGCCGCAGCAGGCTGCCCGCCTTCATCCGCGCCCAGCCCGCATCGTCGACATAGCCGAGTTCGACATAGCGGGCGATCAGCCGCCCCAGATCCGGCGCCTGCTCCTCGCCCCACCCCCGCTCGCGCAATTTGCGCTGCAGATAATCGCGCAGCTTGCCTTGCGTCGTGGCGAAACGCGCGACATAGGCCAGCGCCAATTCTTCCAGGCGGGCTTCGGTAAGTGGTTGCGGATTGTGACGCTTCACGGACATCTTGCCCTATTCGTGCCACACTCGGCTTGGATTGGGGAGAGCGCACGGAACCACGTCGTGCGGATTTGCTGGCTCCGGTACCTTGAAAACCGGATGGCAGCGCGGGGTTCCGGTGAGAATAAACGGTACAACAACAACGGGTTAGAACGAAATGAACGACACCATCAACGTGGTGCCGCAAACGCGCGAAGCACTTGTCGCCACGCCCAACGATGACGCACTTGCCCGCCGCTTTGCCGATTTCGACACCTTCGGCGATGCGCTCGACTATGCGGCGCAGGGCCAGCGCGGCTTCAATTTCCACGATCCGCGCGGCACGCTGAAGCAGGTCTATCCGTTCAGCCAGCTGCGCGCGGATTCGCTGAAGGTGGCCCATGCGCTGGTCGCGCGCGGGGTGAAAGCGAACGACCGCGTGGCGCTGATCGCCGAGACCGGCCCGGACTTCGCGGCCCTGTTCTGCGGCGTCGTCTATGCGGGCGCCTGGCCGGTGCCGCTGCCCCTGCCCACCAGCTTCGGCGGCAAGGACAACTACATCGAACAGCTCACCGTCCAGCTTTCCAGCTCGGATCCGATGCTGCTGGTCGGCCCCGACGAAATCGCCGAGATGACAGCGAAGGCCGCGGACCGTCAGGGCTGCGACCATGCCACCTGGGCCGATTTCGCGGCAAAAGACGCGCCCGAAGTCGAACTGCCCAAGGCCGGCCCGGACGATATCTGCTACCTGCAGTATTCCTCGGGATCGACGCGCTTCCCGCACGGCGTCGCCGTCACCCACCGCTCGCTCATGTCGAACCTTGCCGCGCACAGCCACGGCATGGAACTGACCGACGGCGATCGCTGCATCTCCTGGCTGCCCTGGTATCATGACATGGGCCTGGTCGGCTGCTTCCTTTCGCTGATCGCCAACCAGGTCTCGGGCGACTACCTCAAGACCGAGGACTTCGCCCGCCGTCCGCTCGCCTGGCTCGACATGATCACGCGCAACGAAGGCACCTCGATCTCGTACTCGCCGACGTTCGGCTACGACATCTGCGCCCGCCGCATTTCCAGCCAGAGCCCGGTTTCCGACCGCTTCGACCTGTCGCGCTGGCGCCTTGCCGGCAACGGCGCCGACATGATCCGCCCGGACGTGATGCAGAGCTTCGTCAACGCCTTCGCCGATGCAGGCTTCAAGGCTACGGCCTTCCTGCCCAGCTACGGCCTTGCCGAAGCGACCCTGGCAGTCACCATCATGCCGCCGGGCGAAGGCATCCGCGTCGAACTGGTCGAGGAAGAGCGCCTCTCCGGCAGCCCGCGCGATCTCAGCCGCCCCGCCCGCTACCGCGCCATTGTCAATTGCGGCAAGCCCGTGCGCGACATGGAAGTGGTGATCCGCGGCGAGAACGGCGACAGCCTGACAGACCACCAGATCGGCAAGGTCTGGTGCCGCGGCACCAGCGTCATGCATTCCTATTTCCGCGATCCCGAAGCGACCGAGGCCTGCCTCGTCGATGGTTGGCTCGATACCGGCGACATGGGTTACATGGCCGACGGCTACCTGTTCATCGTCGGCCGCGCGAAGGACATGATCATCATCAACGGCAAGAACCACTGGCCCCAGGATATCGAATGGGCCGTGGAACAGCTGCCGGGCTTCAACCATGGCGACATCGCCGCCTTCTCCGTCGAGATGGACAATGGCGAGGAAGCGCCCGCCGTGCTGGTCCACTGCCGCGTCTCCGATCCGGTGAAGCGCGTGGAACTGCGCGACCTGATCCGCGACAAGGTCCGTTCGATCACCGGGATGAACTGCGTGGTCGAACTGGTGCCGCCCAAGAGCCTGCCGCGCACCAGCTCGGGCAAGCTCAGCCGCGCCAAGGCGAAGAAGCTCTACCTTTCGGGCGAGATCGAACCGTTCAAGCTCGCCGCCTGATCGGGGCTTTCGGATAAGGGGACGGGCCGGGAAGCAATGCGCTTTCCGGCCCGTTTTCTGTTCGGGAGCGGTGAGACTTACGCCCTGGCTTCGGATTGCTCGGGATAGCGCGGCAAGGTTACCAGCAACGCGCCGCTCACTATGCAGCCGACTACGCCTGCCCATAGGAACGGGCCATAATCGCCCGACGTGTCGTAGACCACGCCGGCAAGCCAAGGCCCCAGGCCCGAGGCGAAAGCCACCAGCGCCGACATGGCGCCATAGATCGCGCCGAAATGCCGCATTCCCGCATGAGCGGCCGTCAGAAAGGCGCAGATCTGCATCTTGGTTCCGGCCGCATAGCCGTTCACCAGCAGCCCGAAGATCAGCGCAGCGCTGGAATCGATCCACCAGATCAGTACGAGGAAAGTGACGGCGGTAATGCCCATCGTCACGCCCCCGATCCAGTTGGATCTGTAGCGATCCATCAACAGGCCTGTGACGAGCTTCCCGACGATTCCCGCGAGCCCTGACAGGCCTGTCAGCCAGGCAGCGCTGGCACGGCTAACCCCGGCTTCGGTCAGGATGGGAAAGAGGTGGATTCCCAGCCCCACCGTCAATCCCATGACGACGAAAGTGGAAGCGGCAAGCTGCCAGATCGCCCGGCTGCGCAGCGCTTCGCGCAGAGAAAGGCCGGGAAGTTGCAGCCCCTGGTCGGCAGCCTCGGCTTTCCCCGCTTTCAGTGCCGCGCGGCGGGCATTGTCATGGGCGTCGTAGAGGAAAAGCGTGCAGAGCAGCAGCGTAAGGCCGCCCCAGCCCAGGGCGAACCAGATGAAGGCGCCCCTCCAGCCGCTATGCTCGATCAGGAAATTGCCGAGCGGCGGCACTACGGCCTGGGCGACCGCCGTGCCTGCAACCGTCATGCCCAGCGCAAGCCCGCGCCCCTTGTCGAACATGCCCGCTACCGCCGTGGTCCAGACGGTCGATTTGATCGTGGTGAGCAGAATGCCGAAGATCACCCAGAGCACGATCCACTGGACCCTGGATCCACTGGCGAAGGCAAAGGCACTCATCGAGGCCATGACCATCACGATACCCGGCAAGGCGAGGCGTCGTGACCCCACCCGATCGATCAGGGCGCCGTAGAAAGGCGAGAGCAAGGCGGTCACCAAAGTCGCGATCGCGGGGCCTGCCGAAAGCAGAGACCGGTTCCAGCCGAACTCCTTGCGCAGCGGCTCGAAGAACAGCCCGGTTCCCGCCAGCAGTACCGAGAAGAACGAGAAGCCGACCGCAGAGGCCAGGACCAGCTTCCAGCCCCGCCGCCATTCCGCCCATGAACCGGCGGGTTTTTCACCCACCTCCTTAAGTGCTTCCATCGCTCTCTCCCTCGCGAGAGAGCCTAGGCGTTATCGCCGAAACGCCAAACGCTCCGGCGATACCGAACCGGCGATCAGATCGTGCGGTGCAGTTCCAGATAATCGCGCGGGATGCTCAGCGCTTCCTTGGCCACCTGCGTCTCGCGCAGGAATAGCACGAGTGCCACCAGCAGCAGAACGATCGAGGCGAGGAAGATCACCGCCGCGACGCCGTGCAGGTTCAGGCCGGCCAGCCCCTGAAGGAACAGCACGGCCACGGTCGTACCGATGCACAGGGCCGAGAGCACCATGAAGCGGATGGCCTTGGTGATGATGTTGATGCGCTTGTCGACCAGACGGATTTCCAGGACGACCATGTCGTGCTCCGGCCCTTCCGTATGGTTATGGCGCTGTTGCAATTCGCGCGCGCGATCGACCACGCGGCCGAGACGGCTCGACAGGATGTTCAGGATATTGCCGATGGCGACGAGCACGAAAACGGGCGTCAGGGCCAGTTGGATGGTCTGGACGATCATGGCGTCGGTTATTTCAGACACGCGTCAGTCTGCACAGGCGCGGGCAAGCAGACAGACGCCGTTTTCCGCAAATTCCACTTCGTCCAGCGACGTCGCCAGGCCGCAGCCGCCGGGCGCCACGGTTTCTCCGCCGATCGCTACCGTGCCCTCACGCGGGATGATCAGCAGCGCCTGCGGATAGCGCGCCGCGATATCCGGCGAAGGCACGCCTTCCACCTGGTCGAGCAGGAACAGCGGGCCATCCACCAGCACGGCATTGCCCTCTGCCGGCACGCGCTTGTGCCAGCGGGCAAGATCGTAGACTTCGCCCCTGGCAACGGCCATGCCCTCGTCGAGGTGGAGTTCGCGCGGGCGGCCGTAGTCGTAGAGCCGATAGGTGATGTCGCTGTTCTGCTGAACCTCGATCAAGCTGACGCCCACGCCGATGGCATGGACGGTATTGGCCGGGATGTAGAAGAAATCGCCGGGCACGACCTCGTGCCAGGTCATCAGCCCCTCGATCGAACCGTCGCGCGCGGCCTTGCGCATCTCTTCCTCGCCGATCGGAGCATCGAAACCGATGCCGAGCGTCGCGCCGGGTTCCGCCGCGACGATCAGCCAGCATTCTTCCTTGCCTTGACGTCCCAGGCCCTTGGCAGTGGTCTGGGCATCGCTGGGATGAACCTGCACAGAGAGCTTCTCGCTGGTGAAGATGTACTTCACCAACAGATCCGGCAGAGCGGCGGGCGGCTCGAACCAGATCTCTCCGATACGCTCGCCTTCCGGGGCCACGAACGGCGCGGGCAGCACATCCTTGCCCCAGGGCTTTTCGACCTGGCGGATCGGCAGTGCAGCAGTCATCGATCTATCCTTACTGGTTGACGGCCCCGGAGAGCTTTCCGACCTTTTGCACACCGTCAACGGTCGTGACCAGTACATCGTTTCCGTCAATGACGACAATCACGTTTTCAAGCCCGATAACCGAAACCCTCGGCCCATCGCTGTCCACCAGGACATTGCGGCAATCGACCATCTCGACCTCGCCGGTGCCACGCACCGAATTGCCCTGCCCATCCCGCGCGAGCGCATCGTGCAGGGCCTGCCAGTTGCCGATGTCCGACCATTCCATGTCGGCCGGAACCAGCGCCGCGCGGCGGGTGTTTTCCATGACCGCGTAGTCCACCGAATCGCTTTCGACTGCGGCAAATGCAGCGGCATCGGGGTGGAAACGGTGGCCCTGTTCGGATCCCTTCTCGACCGCCTCGCGCACTTTGGCAGCGATCTGCGGACGGTGGGCGGATAGCTCGGCCATGAAGTCACCGACACGGAAAGCGAAGATGCCTCCATTCCAGGCGTAACTACCTTCGGCAAGGAACGACTTCGCGCGATCGAGGTCCGGCTTCTCCACGAATTGCGCCGTGCGGAAGGCCTTTTCGTGCCCCTCGATCGGTTCACCGCGCTTCAAGTAGCCGAAACCGGTTTCGGGCGCGGTCGCCTCGATGCCGAAGGAAACCAGCCAGCCCTCCTTTGCCAGTTCCGCCGCGGCGCAGGCCGCTTGGGCGAAGACTTCCGGCCGCCCGATATGGTGATCGCTCGGGCAGACCAGCATGATCGCATCCTCGGGAAGGCGGCAGGCGGCCAGCGCGATGGCGGCAGCGGTATTGCGCGCGGCGGGCTCGACGATGATCGAAGCGCCCTCGACGCCGCTGAGCTGCGCCTCGACATGTTCGAGATGCTTGGTGCCGGTAACGACGATCGGGGCGGCGAAACCGCCTGAAATCGGACAGCGCGCTACGGTTGCCTCGAACAACGTCGAATCGCCGACCAACGGCAGGAACGGCTTGGGCATGGCCACGCGGCTGCGCGGCCAGAGACGGGTGCCGCTGCCACCACAGAGAATGACGGGTACGATTTCGGGCATGGCGCTCGCAACATGAAGGGAAAGGGAGTTTTCCGGCGCGCTATTAGCCGCGCCTTCCACCAATGCAACAGGATCGATCCATTCAGACTTCATCATTCACTCCTGCTAGGCCCGCTGCGGGGCCTGGCTGCAAGCACGCTGTCTAAACAGGGGACGGACATCGCTCCGGATAGTCTCGTCACATTACAGTGCTCTAGTAGCCTTTATTCTAGCGGCAACTTCACAAGGCGTCTTGGCGGAACGGGACCAAATGACGGATCCCTGCGCCGCCCGGAAAAAGTCATCGATTGAAGCCGCTCACGCACCACCCTTGAGGAACCACCTCTGCCGCCAGCCATATTCGGCCTCCACCGGATTACCGCCCGCATCCCGCGCCGGTCTGAAACGGAAACGCTCCGTCGCGAGACGACAGGTGATCCGGTCGGCCTCGGCATCGGGGCTTGGACGGACAACCCGGCAGCTTTTCACTTGCCCTTCGGTGCCGATCCGCAGGGCGATGACGACTTGCGATCCGAGCCGCAGATCCCGGCTTTCACGGGGATAGTCACGCGCCGAATTGATGTCGCCCGCGATCTTCACCGGTTTGGCGGCAATTCCTCCGCCGCCACCCGATCCCGATCCGCCCCGGCCCGAACCTGTGCCTTCTCCGGCACCGGATTGGCCCGTGCCAGTTCCTTCACTGCGGGCACCGGAAGCGTCGTCGGCGCCGCTACCGGCAATCGGCGGGGCCTGCGTTGAGGCCAACGGCACGGGCGCCTGCGGAGCGGGAACCGGACGCGGAGAGGCCCGCTTGCCCGGCGCTCCGGCCGCGCCTTCGGGTTCCGGCTCAGCGGGCCTTGCCGCAGGGGTGGATTCCGGCGTTGGTGGTGGATCGAGCGGAACGTCGAAACTCTGCGTCAGCGAACCAGCGATGTTCGCCGCAAATTCGGGCGTGAAGGCACGCACCAGGATGACCACAACGGCAATATGAAGCGCCGCAACCAGCAATATCACGCCCAGCCGCGTCCGCCGCGCCGGTTTAAGATCGGCTCTGCCCATCAAGAGTGGAATGCCATGGCCTCCACCGACCTGACAAGCCGCCCAGCCAGTTTACAGGTGCGCGCAGCGAAGACATTCTCCTTGGAGAACCATAATTCACAACTGCAAACTCGGGAGAGATGGGAAATGCCTTTTGGAGCGAACCTATTCGAAGCGGTGGATTGCGAACACGAAGGCGCCATGCTCCGGGGCCGGTTGCTGCGGCCCTCTCATCGCGATGTCCGTCACCAACAGGGCGGCAGTGTACTGATGTTTCCGGGCGCGACCGGCCCGTCGAAATCCTACGAGTTGGCGATGCGGGAACTGGCCGATGCGGGCTATCTTGTCCTTGACGCGAACATGTACGGCGAGGAGGTCGATCTCACCTCCGTATCGACCGCCGGCCAGGGATTCGCGGACCTCATGGCTGATCCGGTCCGGCTGCGCGGCCGCGCGATTGCATGGTTCGAGCGGCTGCGCGACATGGCGGAGGTAGATCCCGAGAGGATCGCGGCGATAGGCTACTGCTTCGGTGGGAAATGCGTGCTCGAACTGGCCCGCAGCGGGGCCGCCTTACAGATGGTGACCTCCTTCCACGGTCTGCTGACCACCCATGCGCCGGCCCTCCCCGGATCGATCCGTGCCCGCGTCGCCATCTGGACCGGCGGCGAGGATCCTTATGCACCGCGGAGTGATACGGAAGCCGTGCAAGCCGAACTCGACGCCGCCGGAGCCGATTACCAGTTGACCCTTTTCGCGAAGGCCCGCCACGCTTTCATGGACCCCGACCATGACGGCTTCGCCCCCGGCATCGTCTATGATCGCGTGGCCCATCGCATCGCCTGGGCGGCGACACGCGCGCTTCTTTCCGAGACAATAGACGCCACGCCGTGACCTCAAACCTCCAGCAGGCCGTGACTTTCGTGCCGCGCGGCTGCCTTGCCCAGCCTGCCGACAAACTCGACGATAATGGGCGGATCCACACGCCGCGTGATCGACCATAGATAGAAGCCGTAGATCACCGCTTCACGGTATTGTTTCCAGGCCTCCTCGTCTCCGGGCATCGCGAAGCCGCGTCCCTGCATCATGGCGAGATATTCCCGAAGCAGTCGCCGCTCCTCCCGTTCGGCGGTTTCTGGGGGCAGCACGGCGTTGACATGATAGGCCACGTCCAGCGCCCACCCGCCGCGCTGAAGCAATTGCCAGTCGATCAGTCCCATCCCCTGGTTCCAGCGGAAAACGTTTCCGGCGTGGGCATCGCCATGGACCAGAAACTGAGGACGCAGCCGGTCACGTTCGGCCAGAGCCCTGAGCCCCGCGATCAGCCTGGGAGCGCTGCGGATAGGAGCGGGCAAACCTTCGCCGCGCGGGCCATCCAGCATTTCCTGCAGGGCGTCCGCCGTGACGTAATTCATCTCCGCCAGTTGCGAGAGCCGGGGGCGGATCCAGTCGAACCGCGCCAGCGTGTCGCTTCGTGCATGGAGCCGTGCGATCTGTTCCAGGCTCGCCAGTGCATCGTCGGCCGTGAACGCGTCCAGCGCCGAGCAGAACGAGGCTCCCTGTGCGACGAGATCCCGCATCACCGTGACGGCCTGTTGCCTGGAACGATCGGTAACGGTGACGACGCACGCGGGCACGGTGCATTCCACGATCGGCGCCAGTTCGCCGTAGAAATCCGATTCCAGCACGCAGGTCGATCCGCCGCGTGCCGTGATTTCGTCCACATCGAGCAAGCCCTTCAGGCAGAAAGCCTCTCTTGCGCCGTCCTCGAAGGTAACGGCGAAGCGAACCTTGGTCGCCACCGTCCGTATCACCTCAACCGTTTCGACCGCTTCCACCCGGCGCCCGAGAACGATGCCCAGCCATGCGGGATCCAGTGCCTGCATCAGCGTTTGCGGCACGGTCGCTGCGGCAGTGCGCGGCCTTTCCCGTATGATGTTGTCCGACATTCCGCACTCTCCCAGCATATCACCTTGGCTTGCCTAATTCTCCATTTCGTTACATTATTCGCAATAGAGAATTTCAATCGTCAAAATCCAGTCCGAAACATCGGATCGTCGGGCAAGAAAGGGAGAACGGCTCGAATGGGCACGCCACTCGAAGGCATAAAGGTCGTGGAAGTGGCCATGTGGGCTTTCGTCCCAGCCTGCGGCGGGATGCTTGCGGATCTCGGCGCGGACGTCATCAAGATCGAGCCGCCCAGCGGAGACCCGCTTCGGGGCTTGCACATCGGCCATCTCGGGCAAGGCGCCTTCGACTATTCCTGGGAGAGCTATAACCGCGGCAAGCGTTCGGTCACGCTTGACCTCAAGCAACCGGCGGGACGCGCGGTACTGGACCGGCTACTCGCCGAAGCGGACGTATTTCTCACCAACCTGCTGCCGCCCGCGCGTCGCGCCATGCGCATAGATGCCGAGACGCTGCGCCATGATTTCCCGCGCCTGATCTACGCCAGCGGCAGCGCGCTCGGCCCCAACGGGCCGGAAAGCGACAAGGGCGGCTACGACGCGATCACGTTCTGGGCACGCGGCGGCATCGCGTCCGCATTGACCGAGGAAGGCGCTCTTCATCCCGTCGCGCCGCCCGGGCCCGCCTTTGGCGACACTCTGTCCGGCGCCATGCTGGCGGGCGGCATATGCGCCGCCATCGCCCGACGCGCGCTGACCGGCGAGGCGGGCGAAGTCGACGTCTCCCTGCTCGCTACCGCCATGTGGTCTCAGCAACGGCTTATCTGTCAGGCCGCCGCCGACGGGGTGCGCAAATATCCCCGCCCGAAGGTCGATCGGCCGAACAATGTGCTGGTCGCCAATTACCGCACTTCCGACGGACGTTTCATCGCCCTCTGCATGCTTCAGGCCGACCGTTACTGGGCCCCTTTCTGCCGGGCGGCGGGCCGCCCCGACCTTGCCGGCGACCCGCGATTTGCGGACGAAGCCGCGCGCCGAGAGCATCTTGCCGTCTGCCATCAGGCAGTTTCCGCGCTTTTTGCATCCAAGCCGCTGGCCGAATGGAAAGAGATACTCGCCCGGCAGGACGGCCAGTGGGACGTCGTGCAGGATGTCGGCGAAATCGCGCAGGATGTGCAAGTCCGCGCGAACGGCTATCTCAAGCAAGTTCCCGCAGGCAATGGCGCCAGCCTGCCCATGGTCTCCGTGCCCATCCTGTTCGACGGCGCGGCACTGCCTTCCACGCGATCGCCCGAACTCGGCGCGGACAGCGACGCCGTGCTTTCCGAACTAGGCTATAGCGAGGACGAAGTGATCGATCTCAAGGTCCAGGGCATCGTGTTCTGAGCATGATCCGCAAGCTTCCCCGGTTGGAGCCGGACACCGCCTTCTTCTGGACTTCCGGCGCCGATGGGCGGCTGCGCATCCAGCGCTGCGCCGATTGCGGCACTTGGCAGCACCCTCCCTTGCCCCGCTGCGCCCAGTGCCATGGCGAGGCGGTCGGCCCTGAACCGGTCTCCGGCAAGGGCCGTATCGCCAGCTATACGGTGAACCATGAGGCATGGCTGCCGGGTCTGGCAGTGCCCTACATCCTGGCCATGGTCGAACTGGCCGAGCAGGCGCAGCTCTACGTCTTTACCACGCTCGTCGCCACCGAAGCGGAAGCACGGACAGGCTTGCCGGTGCGCGTCTCATTCGAAAGGCACGAAGACATCTGGCTCCCCCTGTTCCGGCCCGAAACGCCATGACCCCGCTGCCCGAAAAGCTGCCCGAAAAGCTCGTCTGCGTGACCGGCGCGGCGCAGTCCGAGGTCGCCCGCCCCTCGCCGCGCAGCGCGCTGCAACTGACCGCCGACGCCTGCCTCGCGGCGATCGCGGACGCCGGACTGGACGTCTCGGAGATCGACGGGATCGCGACTTACCCCGGAAAGTCATCGGAAGGCGGCGGCATCGCCCCCGTCAGTCCATCCGAAGCCGCAGCCATGCTGGGGCTGAACCCGCGCTGGATACTGGCCTCTTCCGAAGGCTTCAGCCACATGGCCCCGATATTCAATGCCGTCACCGCCATTGCCTGCGGCCTGGCGCGCCATGTAGTGGTGTTCCGAACGGTCGCACAGGCAAGTGCCCGCAGACAGGCCCGCGCCTCCACGCTCATGGCCGGCGGGGGCGATCGGGTAGACGGCAACAATGCCTGGACCGTACCGTTCGGGGCGCTCTCGCCGGTCAATACCTTCGCGCTCTATGCCCAGGCCTATTGCGACCGTTACCGCGCCACCGCCGAGCAACTGGGCGCCTTGGCCGTCAGCAGCCGCGCCCATGCCGCCCGCAATCCTGCAGCGATCTATCGCGATCCGATCACGCTGGACGACTACCTTGCCGCCCGCACGATCTCTTCTCCCCTGCGTCTCTACGATTGCGATGTCCACGTCGACGGCGCCACCGCGCTGGTGCTTTCCCATCGCGATGCCTCGCGGGATCTGCGCAGGCCGCCGATCCACCTGGAAGCCATGGGCATGGCCGTCGGCGGCCTCTGGACCGGGCAGCACGAGGGCGACTTCACGAGCTTGCCCGGTGCCGCCCGCGCTGGCGAGATGCTCTGGTCTCGCACCGACCTGACGCCCGGACAGATCGATTGCGCGCAGATCTATGACGGTTTCTCGATCTTCGTCTGGCTCTGGCTGGAAGCCCTGCGTCTGGTCGAGCCGGGCGAAGCCTGCCGGTTCACCGAGGGCGGCCATCGTATCGGCCTGACCGGCGAACTGCCGCTGAACACCGGCGGGGGCCAGCTTTCGGCAGGGAGACTGCACGGTTACGGGCATATCCATGAGGCCTGCATCCAGCTCTGGGGGCTTGGCGGTGACAGGCAGGTAGCGGGCGCCCGCACCGCGATCGTTTCCAACGGCGGCTACGGATATGGCGCGATGCTCTTGCGGCGGGAGTGAAGCACGATACCGGCGCTTGACTCGAATATTCTATATATCGATAATGAATTCGAAATAACGAATACACGAGAGGAGTCGAAAGATGAGCGAAGCCGATCCGGCCGTTCGTGCAAATGCGGCCTCTGCCTGGACTTACGGCCCGATTTTCGATGCGGACGCGCATATCGATCCGCCACACGACATGTGGAAGGATTACCTCCCCGCCCGTCTCCGAGACCGCGCCCCTTTCATCGAGCATGCCGAGGACGGCGATTACATCTGCTTCGAAGGCAATCGCCGCCCCTTCATGATGATCAACAATCAGGCGGGGCGCGAAGGCCGGAACTTCAAGATGAAGGGGCGTCTGGCGGACCAGCGCAAGGTATGGGAACCGGCAACGCGCCTTGCCGATATGGATGCGGACGGCATGGACGCCGCCCTGCTGTTCGGCGGCGGTCCATTGGGCTCGTTCGACAACGAACTCTACATCGCCAGCTATGAAGCCTATCAGAACTGGGTGCTGGATTTCTGCTCGGCCGCGCCGGAGCGGCTCTATCCGGTGGGCTATGTGCCGATGCGCGACGTGGACGAAACCGTCGAACATGTCCGGCGTCTGGCCGGAAAGGGCTTTCGCGCCATCAACCTGCCGGCCTTCCCGCAGAATGCCGAGGCCTGGAATACGAGTTCCGGTGTGGCCGCGCTCAAGCCGGGGCAAGTCTCCGCACTGACCGGCGATGCCAAGGGCGCGCTGCAATATTACCAGCCGG
The DNA here is from genome assembly GCF_009811895.1 of Novosphingobium sp. TCA1. Lineage (NCBI taxonomy): Bacteria > Pseudomonadati > Pseudomonadota > Alphaproteobacteria > Sphingomonadales > Sphingomonadaceae > Novosphingobium > Novosphingobium sp. TCA1. The sequence goes on from NZ_BLJH01000012.1 coordinate 126,435, forward strand.
AGTTCAACCGGCTCTGGGCCGCGCTCTGCGACCACGATCTCGTCGTCACTTTCCACCTCGGCGCCCGCGTCCCGCGCTTCGGGGAAAAGCAGTTCTTCCTGCCTGACATGCCGATGAGCAAACTGGCCATGGCCGAGCCGCTGGGCATCCTGATCTACAACGGCGTCTTCGACCGCTTCCCTGCCTTGCGCGTCGGCTCGATGGAAAGCGGCGTGGGCTGGTTCGCCTGGTATGCGGAATACAACGACCGGACCTGGGAAAAGCAGCGCTACTGGACCGAGTCCACCCTGCAGAATCCACCAAGCTGGTACATGGACCGCAACGTCTTCGGCTCTTTCATTCAGGACCGCGCGGGGATCCTGAACCGCGATCTGCCCGGCAGCCGCAACATCATGTGGTCATCGGACTATCCGCATTCGGAAACCACCTTCCCGCGTTCCCGCGAGATCATCCTGCGCGACTTCGCCGGTGTTCCCGAAGCCGATGTCAGGGCCATCATCCACGACAATTGCCGCCGGATGCTGGGATTATCGTAAAGCCTGCAATAGCCCGATCGGGATTTCCCGATCGGGCCCTTCACGCGACCTTCAGTCGCCGCGCCATGGACGCCGCGTCCATCATCCGCGTACCCCGCAAGTGGCCGAGGCGGATGCCGGTGCAGGTCATCTTGAAATTCGCGAAATCCTCGTACCATTCCAGGTCGGCGGCGGATTTGCCCGTCAGTTCTTCCCAAAGCGCCACGGTTTCCTCACGGCTGCCCATCCCCTCGAGCGGTGCGCCATAAGTGGAATCCGGCCCGTGCATGGTCCCGGCCAATACGCAGAACCACGCTAGATCATGCAGGGCACCGCCCAGTGAGGGCTGCTCCCAGTCCATCACCGCGACCACGTCGAAGTCTTCGTCGAACATCATGTTGCCGATCCGGGCATCCCCCCAGACGAGACCTTCCGGCCGGTTCCGGGGCCAGAGGCCTTGCAACCGCTCCAGCGCGGCCGTCAGCACCGGCAGCGGTTCCACTTCCTGCAACCAACCGGCGAACCGGCAGTACTTGGCCCATTCCTGCTCCAGCCCCCGCTCACCGTTCGGACCGGCCAGAAATTCGAGCTTCTCCAACGGCGCACCCTGCACCGCGGCCAATTGCCGAACGGCATTGCGCCACAGCAGATTGCGCTGATCGGGGGCGGCATCCTTGAGCCACCCTTCCCGGGCATAAGGCGGGATCGATACCGGAACGCGGCCCCATTTGCGCTCCATGACGAAGAATGGATTGCCGAGCACGCCCGGGTCTTCCTCGAACCAGAGCGGGCGGGCCACGCGCACTGCGTCAGGCTTTGCCTTGCCATGTGGCTGACCGATATCCGCCAGAACCTTCATGACGCGGTACTGCTGCTCGAACAGATCGTCGGGAAAGACCGTGAAGCCGCGGGGCTTGATGCGGACCACGCAGCCCAGCTGCCGCGCCGTGCCCGCCTCGCGCCAATGCGCCTCGAACAGGATCGTCTCGTGGCTCTGACCGGCCCCGCGCGGATAAGTGAGATCCCGGATTTCCACCGCTTCGGCCTGCGGCAGACGCGTCTTGAACCAGCCCCCCAGAATGCCAGCCAATTCGCCGAGGTCGCGGGTTTCCGGCGCGACAATCACGTCAGACATGCGGCTCTCCCATTGCCATTTTTCCAAATAGCGAATTTTTATTCGCCTATTTGATAAGTCGCAGAGAGCCTCGCGGTCAAGCCTCGCATAACGAAGCCGACACGAATATCCGTGCGGACGAAAGATCTCCGGGAGTAGCGGCTCAGGCCGTCTCAGGGTCGCCGATCAGGAAGCGGGAAATACGAGTGCAGGCCTCGGCAAGCGCCTTGCCGGCCGTGCGGATTTCGGCGCCTGTCGTCGCGCCGTTGAAGCCCGCCAGTACCAGCGAAATCGAAACCCGGTCACGCGCATCGTAGATCGGCGCCATGATGGCCATGAGCGGATAGACGCCGTCGTCATCCAGATCGGTGCGCGGCACCACGGGCGGATCCTCCAGGCCGGAAGGAGAAATGGCCTCGCCGGCGACGCTCTCCGGCCGCCGCGTCAGGGCGATGAAGCCGTTTTTGCGCACGAAAGCCATGCCCGCATAGAGCTGTTCAAGCTGTTCGGCGCTGGGCGAAGGATTGATCCGCACTTGCGCGGCATCGGCCTCTCTGGGCGAACGCGCGAAGAAGGACGTGGCCTGGACCCAGCGCAGCGGCATGCGTGTGCCCAGCGGCACGGGATAGCCGACATGGCTGGCGGAAGCCGCGCGCTCACGCAGGTGAATGGTGTCACCCTCGAGAAAATAGGCACCGCAAACCAGATCGAAATCGTCCGCCAGCTTGCGCATTTCCGGCTGCGCCACCTGAAGCGGCGAAAAATGTTCCGCCGCCGTGCGCCCGATCGCCGCCAGTGCCGGACCGAGCACGTAAGTCTTGTCGCTGGTACGATAGAGATAGCCGACATCGACGAGGCCGGTCAGCAGCGCATGACACGTCGCGCGGCTGAGCTTGAGCGCGCGCACCAGATCTGTCAGCGCGAAAGACTGTCGCGGATGGTCGGCAATGAAATTGAGAATGGCGGCCATGCGGGCGACGCCGGGAGAGGAACGCGACATGGAGGCTTTCGCTATTTCGAATTGCCTGTCGGGTTATGGGGCGTTGAGAGCTTCGTCAATGGTGCGCTGAGACAGGGAGTGGCCTGCCGGGCTTGAAACACCCTGCCCAAAGCCCGGTTTCGAACGCCGGAAACGCTAATCGCTGACGACCTGTCGCGCTTCCAGCCGCTCCGAAACGATCCGCGCGATTTCGCGTCGGGCAACCTTGTTGGAATGCAGCAGCGGCACCTCGTCGCGGGCAAGTTCCACCCAGGCGCGCGGCACCTTGTAGGACGAGAGACCGGCCTTCATCCGCGCCTCGATGGCAGGCAGATCGAGCACAATACCGTCCCGTGCAACCAGCGCCGCCACCAGCAAGGCACCCCGCTCGCGATCCGGCAGGCCCACGACATAGGCGCTGTGGACCCCGTCCAATGCCTGCAATTCCATCTCGACCTCGGCGGGCGAGACGTTCGAGCCAGACACTTTGATCATGTCCCCGCCCCGGCCGACGAAATGGATGCGGCGGCCATCCGCGCGATCTTCGACAAGGCAGAGGTCGCCGGTGCGCAAATAGCCATCCGGCGTGTAATGCTCGACACGGTCGATCTTGTGGAGCGCCGGGGCGACGGCGGGGCCGCGCACCTGCATTTCACCCACTTCACCGTTGCCGACCGGGCGGCCGTCCTGATCGGCGATGCGGACCTCGTAACCCGGAGCGAAGTGGTCCATCGGCGCGCAGACTGGGCGACCGGGGACGCGAAACTCGTCGCCCCATCCGTAAGGGCCCAATGTCTCGCTCATGCCAAGACCCCACCAGGGCTGCGGGCCCTTGATGCGTTCGAGGTCTTCCTCGGCCAGTACCGATCCCATGGCGAAGCGGCTGTTGCTCAGCGTTCGTTCGGAGCAAACCGTAACCGCGCCCTGCTCCCAATCCGGCAGCAGCGAGAGCATCAGCCCGCCCACCCAGAACATCGGCAATTGCGCGGGGCGCTCTTCGCCCTGTTTCACGCCCAGGATCTGGGCCAACCAGTGGCTGCGCGCCAGAACCGCGCCGTGGAGATGGCGCACACCCTTGGGCAGCGCCATCGAACCGGAAGTGTAGATCTCGATCATCTGGTCGGTCGGATGAACCTCGGACTCGACCTCGCGCAGCACCTCTTCGCCCACATCGACATCAGTAAGCCACGCCGTCGACGCGACGGCGGCGGGCAAGTCCGCTCCGCTGGAGATGATCCAACGCAAGTACGGCACACGCGGCAGGCGCAGCGCGCCGCAAGTCTGGGCGGCAAGTTCGGGCAGCGCCTCGATGAGCCGGGTCACAAGATCCTTGCCCAGCATGGTCCGCTGAACGATCAGCCCCTGCACGTCGCTCTGACGCAGCACACGGACCAGTTCATTGGCGCGGATCATCGTGCTGATCGGCACCGCGACCGCGCCGATGCGGGCAATGGCGGCCAAGACCATGGCAAAGCCCGGACCGTTGCCGAAGATGAACCCGACCCGCGCGCCCTTGCCCACACCGCGCGCCAGCAGTCCGCGCGCAATTTCTGCGGATTGGCGGTCAAGATCGGTGAAACTGGCGCTTTCGCTGCCGGTTTCGGTCTCCAGCGTGATCGCCACGGCATCGCCGTAAGCAGCGGCGGCAGAGCGGATCAGTTCGGGAAAGGTCCGGGCCGCGCCCGGCGTGCTTTCGCTTCTCAATGCACTCATCCTCTCGCCCGCTCCAGGACGCGATCCTGCGTCGCGACGGCTGCTATCGCAAGCATTTGCACCGCGCCATCGCCACGGCGGAATCGTCACATTAGAGAATTAATATTCGGAATAGGGAATATCAGCTTTCGGAGAAGGTATAGGGCTGCGCCGCGCGGCGATAGTCGTCGGCCAGCACGTCGCGGCCGATCGGCGGCACCGAGCGGGCTGCGCAATCCGCGCGCTGGCAGAGGCGGCAGGTCACGCCGATGGGCGTTGCCTTGGCCTCAGCTTCACCGCCATAGACCAGCTTTCCCGCCTCTTCCGCCGCGCAGGCGAGCGCCACGGCGCGGGTGACTTTCATCCGCCCATGCCGCCCCTCGCCCGAGGTGACGGTGCGCGCGATCGAGAAGAAGCGCTGACCGTCCGGCAGTTCCAGCCACTGGGTCCGCACTTCGCCCGGCCAGCGGAACACCTGATGTACCGACCACAAGGGACAGCCGCCGCCATGCGCCGCAAAGGGGAAGCCCGCGCCGTCCAGCCGCTTCGAGACGTTTCCGGCCTCATCCACGCGCAGGAAGAAGAACGGCACCCGCTCCTCCTCCGGACGGTGCAACGTGGTGAGCCGGTGCGCGACTTGCTCGAAACTGGTGCCGAACAACCCGCAAAGCGCCTCTATATCGTAGCGCCGCGCCTCCGCCGCGCGGGCGAACTTGGCATAGGGCATCAGGATCGCCGCCGCCGCGTAACCCGCCAGCGCCCGGCGCACGAGCGTTGCCGTGGTGGTCTGCACAAAGGCGGCAGCGCGCACGACCGCCACGATGTCGCCGCGCATCGCGGTATGGGCGATGTGAGTGGCGATCTGGAAGGCCCGGCTTGAAGGGCCGAGCGTATCGTCGATCAGCAGCTGCTGGTTGTGCCTGTCGAACCGCCGCAGGGAATCGACCATGACGTCGGGCGGCAAGAAGCGCACGCGCACGCCCTTGGCGGCCAGCCATGCGGTGGCGCCGCCGGCCTGCTCGATTTCGCCGGCAAGTTCCTCCGCCCGCACATCGATAGCGTGGAAGTAGTTGCGCGATTGGCCAAGGAACCGCTGCGCCTCACGCACCGGCTCGTTCTCTTCCGCCGCCGGGCCGGAAGCGCGCTGCTCGGCCAGAGCCTGACTCTCGCGGGTGTAAGCGCCGTGAAGCCGCAACAGCGCTTCCGAAATGCCCGGAAAGCTCATCGCCAGGTCGGCAATTTCCAGAGAGGGCAAGTCGATATCGGCGAACAGCGGATCGCGCAGCACATCCCCCACGCGGCGGGCATAGTCCTCGCCATCGTCCCCGGCGATATCGGCAATGTCCAGCCGGTAGGTCCGCGCAAGGCGCAGCAACATGTCCGCCGTGACCGGGCGCTGGTTGCGTTCCAGCAGCGCGACGTAGCTGGGCGAGATCTCAAGATCGTCCGCCATCGCCTGCTGCGTCAGGCCCAGTTCGCGGCGCAGGCGGCGCAGCCTTGGGCCAAGGTATAGAGGTCGTGATTCCGCCATGGCTCAGCAGTTTGTCATGGCTGCACATCTTTACAAGGAATATCTGTAAAGTTTGACAACCGGACTTCGCGAGCCGTTCCGCGCCGCAAAAATGGGGCCTAACTCAAGGTCATCGCCCAAACACATTTTTCGACGGGGACTTTTGGCAGTGACCTACCAGAGCAAGATCACCGAAGCCGGTCAGACCATCGGCACCGAGCCCAATTGGAACGGCATCGAGCCGGAATCGGTCGCGCGCATGCGCCTGCAGAACCGCTTCCGCACCGGCCTCGACATCGCCCGCCATACCGCGCGCATCATGCGTGAGGACATGGCAGCCTATGATCGCGACCCTGCCAACTACACCCAGTCGCTGGGCTGCTGGCACGGTTTCATCGGCCAGCAGAAGATGATCTCCATCAAGAAGCATTTCGGCACGACCAAGGGCCGCTACCTCTACCTCTCGGGCTGGATGGTCGCAGCGCTGCGCAGCGAGTTCGGCCCCCTGCCCGACCAGTCGATGCATGAGAAGACTTCGGTTCCCGCGCTGGTGGAAGAACTCTACACCTTCCTGCGTCAGGCCGATGCCCGCGAACTGGGCATGATGTTCCGCGATCTGGACAAGGCGCGAGAGGCCGGTGACGAAGTCGAGGCCAAGCGCTTTGAACACGCCATCGACAATCACGAGACGCACGTGGTGCCGATCGTCGCCGATATCGACGCGGGCTTCGGCAATGCCGAGGCGACCTACCTGCTCGCGAAGAAGTTCATCGAGGCCGGCGCCTGCTGCATCCAGATCGAGAACCAGGTCTCTGACGAGAAGCAGTGCGGCCATCAGGACGGCAAGGTCACCGTTCCGCATGAGGACTTCATCGCGAAGATCCGCGCGGTCCGCTACGCCTTCATGGAACTGGGCGTGGACGAGGGCCTGATCGTGGCGCGCACCGACTCGCTGGGCGCGGGGCTAACCAAGCAGATCGCCTTCACCCGCGAGCCGGGCGACATCGGCGACCGCTACAACAGCTTCCTCGACTGCGACGAGATCGCGGCGGGCGAGGTTGGCCACGGTGAGGTTCTCATCACCCGCGACGGCAAGCTGATGCGGCCGAAGCGGCTGCCCTCGAACCTCTACCAGTTCCGCAGTGGAACCGGCGAGGATCGCTGCGTGCTCGATTGCATCCATGCGCTGGAGAACGGCGCGGACCTGCTGTGGATCGAAACCGAAAAGCCGCACATCGGCCAGATCGGCGGAATGGTCAGCCGCATCCGCGAAGTGATCCCGAACGCCAAGCTGGTCTACAACAACTCGCCCAGCTTCAACTGGACGCTGAACTTCCGCCAGCAAGTTTTCGATGCGTGGGAAGCGGAAGGCCGCGACACCGGCGCCTATGACCGAGCCAAGCTGATGAGCGTGGACTACGACGGCACTGAACTGGGTAACGAGGCCGACGAGCGCATCCGCACCTTCCAGAAGGACGCGGCGCGCGAGGCGGGGATCTTCCACCACCTCATCACCCTGCCGACCTACCACACCGCCGCCTTGTCGACCGACAATCTGGCCAAGGAATACTTCGGAGAGGCGGGCATGCTCGGCTACGTCAAGGGCGTACAGCGTCAGGAAATCCGCCAGGGCATCGCCTGCGTGAAGCACCAGAACATGGCCGGATCGGACATCGGCGACGACCACAAGGAATACTTCGCCGGCGAGGCCGCCCTGAAGGCGGGCGGCACGCACAACACGATGAACCAATTCGCTGCCTGAGGCAGCAGGGGAACCAGTTCGCAGCATAGCCGATTTTCGAAGGTCACCGGGGACCGCCCCGGGGCCGCCAAGCAAGGAAAGGAAGGTAGATGACCACCATGACCGCCGAACCGGCCCGCGCCCGCGCGGTGCTTTCGAACCAGGACTTCAAGCTGCTGCAGGAAGCCGTCCTCTATTACATGCGTGCGCATGAGGACGATCCGGTCAGCTCGACATACTCGAACCTCTACCACAGGCTCGGCAGCGCCACGCGCCGCTAATCTGGAACACCCGGATCGGCGGCACCGATAAAGCCGCCGACCGGAACACCGGCCTTCGAAAGCCGGACAACCTTTCAGGCGTTTTCCTGGGGAGGAAAACCAGGCCCGTCGCGCTCCGGTGCGGCGGGCATTTTCCCGTCTGTTAACCCTTGCGCGCCGTGCCCAGCCAAATCCGCAAGAAGCGCCCCTGATCGACTGGGTGAAAAAATTAACGTATTGTGTCATACTCTTATACCAGAACAAGGGATCGCCAATTGGTTCTGGAAACGTCGGAAGAGTAAGAAGGCTTGGAAGGTTCAGCGCCGGAATCGCTCGATACTGCGCTCGCGGCTGCGTCGCGCGCGGAAAGACGGCTGCGCGAAGCGATCGATGCACTGCCGCAGGGCGTCGTGTTCCTCGACGACGAAGGCCGCTACATCCTCTGGAACCGCAAGTACGAGGAAATCTACTGCCGCTCCGCCGACCTGCTGGAGCCCGGCGCGCGGCTGGCCGACACCTTGCGCGTAGGCGTCGAGCGGGGCGACTATCCCGAGGCCGCGGGCCGCGAGGAAGCGTGGCTGGCCGACCGGCTTCGGCTGATGCAGGAACCGGCTTCCCGTCACGAACAGCGCCTTTCCAACGGCCGCTGCATCCTTATCGAGGAAACCCGTACCGAGGACGGCGGATCGATCGGGCTGCGGGTGGACATCACCGATCTCAAGCAGAAGGAAGAGAGCTTCCGGCTGCTCTTCGAACAGAACCCTCTGGCGATGTTCGTCCACGATCCCGTGACCGGCCTCATCCTCAATGCCAATGCCTCGGCCTGCCGCCTGTTCGGCTATGACCCGCAGGAAATGGAAGGCCTGCACGCCCGCCGCCTGTTCGGCCCCGAGGCCTGGAGCGCCGCCGCCCGCATGCTGGGATCCGCGAAGCCCGCCTGCATTTCCAACTGGCGAATGCTCCGCCGCGACGGCGAGCTGGTGGAAGCGCATATCTCCACGCAAGTCTCGACCCTGGACGACCGGCAGGTCACGATCGCCTCGATCTTCGACATTACCGAGCGCCGCCGGATCGAACGGCGCATGGAGCACATGGCCCGGCACGACGACCTGACCGGGCTGGCCAATCGCTCCCATTGCCGCGACATGCTGCGCGAGATGCTGGAAGAAGTATCTCCGAACGATACCGTTACGCTGGCGCTGATCGACCTCGATCACTTCAAGACGGTGAACGACACCTACGGCCACCATTTCGGCGATGCCCTGCTGACCGACGCCGCGCGACGCATGCGCGAGCTGATCCCGCCCAGCGCCCTGCTCTGCCGCATCGGCGGCGACGAATTCGCCATCATCTTCCGCAAGTCCAGCCTCACCCAGGCCGAACTTGTCAGCAAGGCGATCATCGCCACGCTTTCCGAACCCTTCCATGTCCACGGCAACACGCTGCATATCGGCGCCACGGTGGGCATGGCGGCCGCGCCTTTCGACAGCAGCGACCACGAAACGCTGATGCGGTTCGCCGATCTTGCGCTCTACGCCGCCAAGGCCGACCAGCGCGGCACCTGCCGCAGCTTCGAGCCTGCGATGGACGAAGCGGCACAGGCCAAGAGCCGTCTGGAAAAGGACTTGCGCAAGGCCGTCCGCGACGGCGAACTGGAAGTCCACTACCAGCCCCTGCTGAACCTCGAGACGGGCGCGGTGGAATGCTGCGAGGCGCTGCTGCGCTGGAACCACCAGGAACGCGGGCAGGTCTCCCCCGAGATCTTCGTGCCCATCGCCGAGGAACTCGGCCTGATCGACAAGCTCGGCCGGTTCGTCCTGCAAACCGCCTGCCGGGAAGCGGTGAACTGGCCGGAGGAGGTACGCGTCTCGGTCAACGTCTCCCCCGTCCAGTTCCGCAACGGCAACCTGCTCAGCACGGTGATCAACGCCCTGTCCAGTTCCGGCCTTTGCGCCGAACGCCTGGAGCTGGAGATTACCGAGGCCGTGCTGATGGAACGCGGCCCGCGTCCCGCCGCGATCATCCGCAACTTGCGGGCATTCGGCATCGGCATCTCGCTCGACGACTTCGGCACCGGCTATTCCTCGCTCAGCTACCTGCTCAACTACCCCTTCACGAAGATCAAGATCGACAAGTCCTTCATCATCAACCTGCACGAGGCCGCCACCTCACGCGCAGTGATCCGCGCCGTGATCGGCCTGGGCCGCAGCCTGGGCCTGATCGTCGCGGCAGAGGGGGTGGAGAGCGAGGTGGAACGCGAATATCTCCGCTCGGAAGGCTGCACGCAGGGACAGGGCTACCTGTTCGGCAGGCCGCAGCCTGCGGCAATGCTGCGGTTTCCCGAAACGTCTCCTCCCAGCAGCCAGGACGTGGCCTGAGCGACACTCCCCAGTCCTCTCCCAGCCCTCTTCACACCGCCAAGCGCCGAAAAAACCGTCCGAATGTTTTGCGCCCGCAAGCGTTAGCGGGCATGAAGGCGGTCCTGCGGCCTCAGGGCCGGCCAATTGGGGAACCGCCCGGATGAAGAGCATCGCCACCCTGACGATGAACCCTACGATCGACGTGTCCTACGATGTCGGCAAAGTCCAGCACACCCACAAGATGCGCACGGACAACGAGCACTACGCACCGGGCGGCGGCGGGATCAACGTGGCGCGCGTCTTCGTGCGGCTTGGCGGCAATGCGCGCTCCTTCTATCTATCCGGCGGCGCGACCGGCCCCGCGCTCGACGGGTTGATCGACCTCCACCAGTTGGTCCGCACGCGCATTCCCATTACCGGCCCCACCCGCATCGCCGCCGACATTCTCGAACACGACACCGGCAAGGAATACCGCTTCACGCCTGCCGGGCCGCATGTCAGCGAAGCCGAATGGCAGGACTGCTTGGACCATCTGGCCGAGGCTGACTGCGACATCCTCGTCATGAGCGGCTCGCTGCCGCCCGGCGTGCCCGACGATTACTACGCCCGCGTCTCGCGCCTCATGCGGGAACGCGGGATCGAGGTGGTCCTCGACAGTTCGGGAAAAGCGCTGGCCGCGGGAATCGCGGAAGGCGGGCTGCTGCTCATCAAGCCCAGCCACGGCGAACTCCAGAACTATGCCGGGCGCAAGCTCGAAGACGTCGAGGCGATCGGCAAGGCGGCGATGGAGATCGTCGAGGCCGGCAAGGCGCGCCTCGTCGCCGTCACCATGGGCCACGAGGGCGCGGTCCTGGCACGCGCCGAAGGGCCGTGCTTCCTGCCCGCGCTCAAGATCGACGCGGCTTCCGCAGTGGGCGCCGGGGACAGCTTCGTGGCGGCGATGGTTCATGCGCTGTGCCGGGGCGACAGCGAACTGGAAGCCTTCCGGCGCGGCATGGCCGCAGGCTCTGCCGCCGTGCTGCGCGCCGGAACCGATCTCGCCCGCCCGGCCGATATCGAGCGCCTGCTGGAACGCATCCAGCCGCTCTAAATTCAGGCCACGATAGCCCGTCTGCAAAAGTCCCAGATCGCGGCGGCCAGCACTTCACGCTCGGCCAGATCGGGACCGCCCCCTTCTTCCTGAAGCAGGAGGGTGTGAACGGTTGTGGAGACGAGGTTGTAGATCAGCCGCGCCTGCAGATGCGGTTCCGCCGGACGGAACTCACCCGTCTCGATCCCCGCCCCCAGGTGCTCGGCCATGAGGTCCAGCAAGGGCTGGAGCGCGGCCTGAAGCTCGGCCGGTCGGGACTGGGCCAGGCGCAAGTGCTCCCGGCTCAACGCCGCGCTGCGCAAGTGCGCCCCGCTCCGCCCCCCGTCGAGTCCCGGTCCAAGCTGGCCCACCACGATGCTGGACACGATCAGATGAAGCGCCTCCGTGGGGCTGGCGATACGGCGCGTCATCTCACCGAACTGCATGGCCGCAGAGCGGAGCGAGGAATCGAAGACGGCCAGGACAAGGTCGTCCTTGCCCTGGAAACGTTCGTAGAATGCGCGGCGGGCCAGGCCGGTCCGCGCCAGGACGGCCCGGATCGTCAGGCCCTCCAATCCCGCCTCGTCGAGCAGGTCGTAGGCCGCATCGATGAGCAGACGGGTGCGGTCCTGCTCGCCGCCCTCGAAAACGGACATCGTTGCGGGCTGGTCGGCATGGGCGGGGGTCGGACGCGATAGGGCCATTCGCGCAGGACTAGGCGCTGTTTCGATCCCGGTCCAGTGCCCTCCCCGTGACGCCGCCTCGTCGATTGACTTGCCGAGGGAACCCACGCTAGACAACATGAGAACAGCGTTCTCAGAAACGCGTCACCAGTTGAAGGACAGGAGAGTTCGATGCCCAAGGTCACTTATGTCGATCACGAGGGCCGCCGGGCCGACGTGGAAGTGGAAGTCGGCGACAACGTGATGCACGGCGCGGTCTACAACGGCGTGGAAGGCATTACCGGGGAATGCGGCGGAGGCCTCTCCTGCGCCACCTGCCATTGCTACATCGATGCCGACTGGATGGACACCGTGGGCGGTCCGTCCTCCCAGGCCGAGGCAGAACTGCTGGAATCCGCAGCCGCCGAGATCAGGGACAGCAGCCGCCTGTGCTGCCAGATCGAGATGACCCAGGCACTGGACGGCCTTGTCGTCCACATGCCCGAACATCAGTTCTGAGCGGAGGGAACGACCATGCCGATAGACGCCGCAAACCCCGTCCCGCCCAGCTTTCCCCGCCATGTCGGCATGGATCAGGTGCCGGATCATGTGCCGGCCGAGCTGATCCGCCAGTCCGGCCTGACCATCGGCCCGGAATTCCTTGCCGGTCCGCACGACTTCATGGCCGCGATGCATCACAGGCAACCGCCGATCTATTACGACGTGAGCCCGATGGGAAACATGTGGCATCTCACCAAGCATGAGGATGCGCTGTTCGGCCTGCGCCACCCGGATATCTTTTCGAACGAGGGCGCCACGCCTTTCCCGCGTGATCCGAACGACTATTTCTACTTCATTCCGATCGAGATCGATCCGCCGCATCATCGCAAGTATCGCAATATCGTCGACCCGGTGTTCAGCCCCAAGGGCGTGCTGAAGCTGGAGGAACTGATCCGCAGGCGCTCCAACGATCTGATCGACGCGATAGAGGCGAAAGTGGCCGCAGGGGGCACTTGCGAGTTCACCGAGGACTTCGGCCGCCCTCTGCCCGTCTCGGTCTTTCTCGACATCATGGGCCTGCCCCAGGCGATGCGCGACACTTTCGTGGAATGGGCGATGGAGCTGCTCCATTCCAACGACCGCGCGATCATGGGCCAGGCCATGGCCAAGATCACCGCCTATCTCAAGGAAGCCATCGCGGAGAAAAAGGCGCACCCCGACGAAGGCGTGGTCAGCCTGATCGCCCATGCGGAGCCGGACGGGGTTCCGCTCTCCGACAAGGAGATCTTCGGCTTCGTCTGCTTTCTGTTCATCGGCGGGCTCGACACCGTCTTCGCCACGCTCAACAACATCTGGCTTTGGCTGGCACAGAACCCGGAAAAGCGGCAGGAGATCATCGACCGGCCGCAGGACATCGATCGCATCGTCGAGGAACTCCTGCGTCGCTGGTCCGTGACTTTCTCCGGCCGCGTGCTCGATCGGGACCATGAGATGCGCGGCGTGACGATGAAAAAGGGCGACCGTGTCACGTTCGTCCTGCCCGCCTGCAACTTCGACCCCGAAGTCTTTCCCGATCCGCTGACAGTGGACTTCGACCGCCCACGCAAGACCATCCTCGCCTTCACGGTGGGCGTGCATAGCTGCATGGGCGGTCACTTGGCCCGACTGGAAGTGAAGATCGCGCTTCAGGAATGGCTGAAGCGCATCCCCCGGTTCGAACTTCAGCCCGGCACACATATCGAATACCGGCCGGGCGGGGTGATCGGGCCGGAAGCAGTGCCGCTGGTCTGGCAGGCGAAAGAAGCCTCCTGAGAGTCTGTTTGAAAATTCGCCGCAGGCGAATTTGGCGGCACCGGCCCACGCCCCCACCCTACCACCCAACGGTAGTATCCTGCGGGTGGTAGGGTGGGGGCGTGGGCCGGTGCCGCACAAAAATGCCCTCTTGGGCAATTTTCAAACGGGCTCTAAGAATTCATCGCCGCCGATAATTCGGCCTCCGCGTCTGCAATTCCGCTTTGAGATCGCGAGAAATTGTTGCAGAGTGCTTGGTGAAAGGCCGCTAGCGGCTTTACCGGCGTTGGGAGAGAGCGCGCCGGGTAGGAAGTTTACTTTCTGTCCGGCGCGCCGAATCTTCGCAGATGCAGCATCTTCTACATAAACGGTTTTAGCGCGCTTGTCCTCCTCAAGGAGGGCAGGCAGCGCGCCGTTTGCTGCACTCGGCCATGTTTATTTCGCACATGCAGCAACTGCGAATCCGCCTCTTCGCAGGAGACCGGACGCATCGAATCGCTGCACCGATTCGCCTCCCCCCATCGGGCCGATTGCCCGCCGCGGACACCGGATGCTAGGGACGGCGCTCCACTCCAGCGCGGACCCGACTTGACCGACAGCCCTGCCCCTTCCCGTTCCAGCCAGGCGCGCCTGCTCTGGTCCATCGCCCTGCCGGCCATGCTCACCAACGTGGCCACGGCGCTGTTCGGCCTGGCCGACATGTGGGCGATCGGCCGCCTCGGCGACGCCCCCGCGCAAGGGGCGGTGGAGCTTGGCGCCAAGTACATGATGGGCCTGCTCAACGTCTTCAACTTCCTGCGCACCAGCACCGTCGCGCTGACCGCGCAGGGCAGCGGACGCGGCGACCGGGGCGCGCAGGCCGAGACGCTGGCGCGGGCCAGCGCCGTGGCCATGGGCATCGGCGCGATCCTGCTCTGCCTGATGCCGATGGCGATCCCCCTTGGGCTTGACCTGCTCGAAGCCGAAGGGGCGCTGCGCGAGAATGCCGGGCACTACATCGCCATCCGCTACTGGGCCGCCCCGCTTTGGCTGGGGAACTGCGTGCTGGTAGGCTGGCTGATCGGACAGCGGCTCGTCCGCCATGTGCTGGTGGTCGAGATCGCCGCCAATGCGGTTCACATCGCGCTCGACCTGTTTCTCGTGCTCGTGGTGGAATGGGGCGTGACCGGCGTGGCGACGGCGACGTTCTGCTCCGAACTGTTCAAGTTCGCCGTGCTTGCCGCCCTGGTCCTGCGCCGCCCCGAAGCGCGCGACGCCTTTGCCGCCGCCCGGCAGCGCGCCACCTGGCGCCGCGCCGAACTGGCCCGCCTCTTCGCGCTCAACCGCGACCTGTTCCTGCGCACGCTCCTGCTCACCGCCGCCCTGCTGGCCTTCGCGCGGACGGGCGCGCAGGCCGGGCCGGTGACGCTGGCGGCGAACGGCATCCTCTTCCAGCTCTTCATGCTGGCGACGCTTTTGCTCGACGGTTTCGAAAGCGCCGCGCAAGTGCTCTGCGGCGAAGCTGTGGGCGCGCGCCGCCGCGAGCACTTCCGCATGACCGTCCGCTCGGCCCTGTTCTGGGGCGGCGTGATGGGGCTCGCCCTGACGCTCGCCTATGCCCTGGCTGGCCGCCGCCTCGCCGCCGCCTTCAACACCGACCCTCAGGTCATCGCCGCCACCGCGACTTATGCACCCTGGCTGACCATGCTGCCGCTGCTCGGCGTATCGGCCTATGTCCTCGACGGCGTGTTCGTCGGCGCCGGATGGACGCGGGCGATGATGGCGACGATGCTGGCGGCAATGGCCGCCTATGCCCTGCTGCTCTGGCTGCTCCACCCCATGGGCAACCACGGGCTCTGGGCTGCCTTCACGCTGTTCTTCGTGGTCCGCGCGGCGGGGCAGATGATCGTACTACCCGGTCTGGAGCGGCGCAGCTTCAGCGCTTCGTGAACACCACGCAGAGGTTGTTGGCAGGCATCGCCGTCACCTGTTCGAGATCGAGGCCCTGCGCCGCGGCCGCTTGCACGACATCCTCCAGCAGCCGCAGTCCCCAGTCGGGATTGCGGCGCCTGAGATCCTCGTCGAAAGCCGCATTGCTTGGCGCGATGACATGGTCGCTGCGGCGATAGGGGCCGTAGAGCACGAGCGGCGCACCGGCGGGCAGCAGGCGCCCTGCCCCCGCCATCAGTCCGAGCGTCGAGGCCCATGGGCTGATGTGGATCATGTTGATGCAGACCACGGCCTCGGCACTTTCGACGGGCCAGCTCTCTTCGGCGGCATCGAGGCGCAGCGGCGCCAGCAGGTTCGGCGTTCCTTCCGCCTCGCGCCATGCCGCGATCGAGGCCAGCGCCTCCTCGTCGGGGTCGCTCGGCTGCCATTGCAGGTCGGGCAGTGCCCGCGCGAAGTGGACGGCATGTTCGCCGGTGCCCGAGGCGATCTCCAGCACGAGGCCCGCAGGCGGCAGGACCTCGCGCAGGACGGCCAGGATCGGATCGCGATTGCGGGCGGCGGCAGGTGCCTGGCGGCGGGCGTCGGTCATGCGGCAGGACTAGGCCGCAAACGTGCAAACCGCAAAGGCCTGATACGCGAAAGCCGCCGACGCTGGAGGAGGGGATAGCGTCGGCGGCTCGCTTGGTCTTCAGGCGGGACGTTCGGGAACTCCTGGGCAGGAACTCCTGGGGATCAGTGCCCGCCCGAAGCCGGCTTCGCGCCGCGCGGGGGACGCGGGGCGATCCAGATAGTGCATGCCGCCACGAACAGCAGCACGGCACAGAGCGCGAAGACATGGACCGTGCCCAGCGCCGTGCCCTGCCCCGCGACCAGGTTGGCCAGGGTCTGGCGTGCCTGCTCGGCGGAGAAACCGGCGTTCTGGAGCTGGGTCATGGTCTGCTGCGCATTGTTCATCGACGCGGCCATGTCCGCCCCGTTGGCGCGGCTCATGTCGTCCCAGGTCGTCGTCACCAGCGCGGTGGCGATGGCGCTGGCAAGGGTACGGCCGAAGTTGGCGATACCCGCCGCGCCCGCCGTCTCCTCGGGGCGGACCGAAGCCAGGCTGATCGTGGTGAGCGGCACCATGAACAGCGAGACGCCCACGCCCTGCACCAGCTGCGGCCAGGCCACCGTCCAGAACGGCACGTCGGTCGACCAGCTGGTGCGGAAGATCGCGCAGATGGCGATCCACGAAATGCCAAGGAACACCAGCAGGCGCGGGTCGAAGCGCTGCATCAGCTTGGGCACGAAAGGCGATGTCACCACCGCCAGCACACCGGCAAAGGCCATCGCTTCGCCCGCGCTCGTCGCAGTGTAGCCCATCGAGGTCTGGAGCCACTGCGGGATGATCACGACGGACGAGAAGTAGGTGCCGAAGGCGATGGTCAGCGAGAACGTCGCCGCCGAGAAGCCGCGGTGGCGGAACACCTTGAGGTCCACCACCGGATGGTCCTCGGTCAGTTCCCATATGACGAAGGCGATGAAGAAGATCACCGCGATCACCGCCAGCGCGACGATGAAGGGCGAACCGAACCAGTCATGCTCGCGGCCGAGGTCGAGCATCATCTGGAACGCGGCGACCCAGGTGATCAGCAGGCCCAGCCCGACGACGTCGATCGGCAGCTTGCGGGTCGGCGTTTCCACCCCGCGCAGCATCACCAGCGTTCCGAAGAAGACCAGCGCCACGATCGGCACGTTGATGAAGAAGATCCACTCCCACGACCAGTTGTCGGAGATATAGCCGCCGACGATCGGCCCCGCGATCGGCGCGGTCACCACCGTCATTGCCCACATCGCCATGGCGCGGGGATGCATGTGCTTGGGGAAGATCCGCAGCAGCAGGGTCTGGGTCAGCGGCATCAGCGGGCCGCCGCAGAAGCCCTGTCCCAGGCGGAACAGCACCAGCAGCGGGAAGGTATGAGCGATGCCGCAGAGCGCGGAGAACACCCCGAACCCGATCAGCGAGAGCAGGAACACGCGCAGGCTGCCGAAGCGCCCCGCGAGCCAGCCGGTAAGCGGCACGCAGATCGCCTCGGCCACGGCGTAGGACGTGATCGCCCAGGTGCCGTTGGACACCGAGACGCCCAGGCCGCCCGAGATATGCGGGATCGAGACGTTGGCGATCGTCAGGTCGAGCACGACCACGAAGTTGGCCATCGCCAGCAGGAAGCCGGCGATGAGCAACTTGGCGCCCGAGAACGTGGTGTCGCCTTCAGTTCCCGGCGCAGTGGCTGCGCCTGCCATCAGTCGGCGTCCGTCAGTTCGATCTCGGCATCCATCGACAGGCCAATTCGCAGCGGGTGTTCCTGAAGTTCCTTAGGATCAAGCTCGATGCGAACCGGCAGGCGCTGCACCACCTTGATCCAGTTGCCGGTCGCGTTCTGCGCCGGGATCAGCGAGAAAGCCGCACCCGTACCGCCCGCAAAGCCGATCACCTTGCCGTGATAAACCACGTCGCCGCCGTAGAAGTCCGACTTGATCGTCGCCTTCTGGCCGGGACGGACCTTGCCGAGCTGCGTTTCCTTGAAGTTGGCATCGACATAGAGATGGCCCACCGGAACCACCGTCATCGCCACGCCGCCCGCCTGGACCTTTTGGCCGACCTGGATCGCGCGCTTGGCGATCACGCCGTCGATCGGCGCGCGCACCACGGTGCGTTCGAGATCGAGCTTCGCCTGATCGAGCTTGGCCTGGGCCTGGCGGATTTCCGGCGCCGTGGTGTCCGTGGTGCCCTTGGTGAGCGCAACGGCAGCGTCTTCCTGGCGCCGCGCGCTGACGGCGGCGGCCTGCATCTGGGCCAGCATGGCGCGCGCCTCGCCCGCGGTGGCCTGCGCTGCGGCAAGCTGCTGGCGGGCGGTGGTCAGTTCGTCACCCGAAACCGCGCCGCTGCCGACGAGGGCCTGACGGCGGGCGAAATCGGTCTTCGCCTTGGTGAGCGTCGCTTCCGCCGAGGCCATGCTGGCCTTGGCCGAGTTGATCTGCGCATCGCTGGCATCCGCAGACGCGCCGAGCGCGCGGTTCTGCGCCAGCGACTGGCCATAGCGACGCTGCGCGGCGGCAAGTTCGGCTTCCGCCTGCGCCAGCGCGATGCGCTGGTCCGAATCCTCGATGCGGAACAGCAGCTGGCCCTTGCGGACGGGCTGGGTGTCGGTGACGAGCACTTCGACGACCCGGCCCGAAGTCAGCGGGGTCACTTGCGCATTGTCGCCGCCGACATAGGCATTGTCGGTCGAGACCGAGCGGCTGCCGATGAAGGCGTCATAGGCGAAGTAGAGCACCCCCACCACGGCCACGCCGATGGCGAGCCCGACGAGAAGCGGCTTGCGCTTGTTCTTGTTGAGCACGCTCCCGGAGCCTTGCTCGTTGGTCTGTTCGTCACGCATTACTCGGGAGCCTTCTTGCTTGAATTGTCTTCGTAACCGCCGCCCAGCGCGCGCTTGAGCGCGACTTCGCTGGCGAGGGTTCGGAAATGGGCATCGACGGCGGCCTGGCGCGCATCGAGCGCGGTGGTTTCGGCACTGAGCGCGTCGAGGTAATTGCCGAGGCCGCCCTTGTAGCGCTTCATGGCGATGTCATAGGCGCGCGACGACTTGGCCTGCGCGTCCGACGTGGCCTGTTCCTGCTCGGCCGCCGCATTGCGGGTCGCCAGCGCATCGGCAACGTCCTGGAGCGCGCCGATCACGGCGGCGTTGTAGTCCGCCACTGCCAGATCGTAGGCGCCGCGCACTTTGGTATATTCGCCCTTGAGACGGCCGCCCTGGAAGATCGGCAGGCTGATCGCCCCGCCCGCATTGCCGTAAGTGGAACCGTCCTTGAACAGGTTCGAAAGGCCCAGGGACTGGAGGCCGAACAGTCCGCTGATCGAGATGTCCGGCAGGAACGCCGCCTTCGCGGCATCGATCCGCTTGCCCGCGCCTTCCGCGCGCAGGCGTGCCGCGACGATATCGGGACGGCGACCGACGAGGCCGATACCGGCATCGGCCGGAACCGGCGTCACCGGCAGGCTGGCGATGGACGTGGGCGCGATCGAAAGGCCGCGATCCGGCCCTGCGCCCAGCAGCGCGGCCAGGGCGTGGCGGCGCAGCAGGATCTCTTCGCTATTGGCCGAAAGCTGCGCACGCGCCGAGGCGGCCAGCGATTCCGACTGGCGCAGCGGCAATTCGCTGTCGAGCCCCTGCTGGTTGCGCTGGTCGCTGAGCGTGACCATCGCCTCGCGCGCCTTCACCGCTTCCTTCAGCGCCTCGCCGCGCGCCACCAGGCGGGCCAGGTCGAAGTAGGAGGAGACCACGTTCGAGGAGATCATCAGCTCGGCCTGGCGGGCATCGGCCTCGGCAGCCTTCTGCTCGGATGTCGCAGCGGCCAGCATCTTGCGATACTTGCCCCAGAGGTCGAGATCGAAATTGCCCGAAAGCGCGAGATCGCCGGTGCTTTTCCAGCCCTTGGGAACGAATTCCGCCGGAATGCCGTTGTTGTAGCTCTGCTTGGTGCCGCCCGCGGAACCCTGCCCGTTGATCGTCGGCAGGGTCGATGCGCCGGCCACTTGCGCGGCGCCGCGCGCCTGCAGGATGCGGGCCTGGGCCTGCGCCACGTCGGGCGAACCGGCCAGCGCCTCGGCCACGAGCCCGTCGAGCTGCGGATCGCCGTAAGCGGTCCACCACTGCTGCTGCGGCCAGGCGGCATCGGTCGTGGAAGCGAGCGAGCCCGATGACAGAGACTGGGCGCTGTCCAGGGTTGCGGGAGCCCGCATCTGCGGCTTCGGCCCGAGGTCGGGCACCGCGCAGGCGGACAGCGAAAGGCCTGCGGCCAGCAGGGAGGCTGCCGCGACTCGGGGGATAGTGATCGTACTCATCAGTACAGTTTTTATCGGAGTCCGGCTTGCGCCTGTCAACGGAAAAGTGTACTAGCCAGTACCACTATGACAAACTGTATGGGCAAGAGAGAACTCAACAAGGCGAAGAAGCGCGCCGCGATCGTGGAGGTCGCAACCAAGTCCTTCTTCGAACGCGGCTATGCCGCCACCACCATGTCTTCCATCGCGGACGAACTCGGCGGCTCGAAGGCGACGCTCTGGGCGCATTTCGCCTCGAAGGAGGAACTCTTCGCGGCAGTGGTGGACAACAAGGTGGACAGCTTCGCGCAGGACGTGAACGAAGTGCTGGTCGGGCAGACTTTCTCGTTCCCCGCGCTGCGGCGCGCATGCCTGCGCTTCCTGGAATGCCTGCTGCGCGAGAACTCGGTGCAGCTGTTCCGCCTGGTCGTGAGCGAGGGCGAGCGCTTCCCCGAGATCAATGAGATGTTCTACGAACGCGGCCCGTGGCGTTTCCGGCGCTGCGTGACCGAATTCTACGCCACGGAATTCACACAGGCCGAAGCCGAAAGGCTGACGCAAGTGACGGTGGCGGCGATGGTCGGCTATCGCTCCGACATTCTCATGCAGCCGAAACGCCCCACCCTGAAGGAGCGCGAGGCTTTCGTGGACAATCTGATCGGCCTGATCGACTGGCCGCGCCGCCCCTGCCCGCAAGCGGCGTGAGGATTGAGGAAGAGCTTGACCCGAAGCGGCCGGAATAGGAAACGGCGGCCATGGACAAGCCTTCCCCGCCAGCTTTGGCCCCGATCCTCGTCGTCACCACCGGCGGCACTTTCGACAAGCAGTATTTCGACGCTCTCAGCGAATACCAGATCGCCGAGAGCGTGATCGAGAAACTGCTCAAGGTCGCGCGCGTCGCCCATCCGGTGCGCGTGGTGGAACTCATGCGCAAGGACAGCCTGGAACTGACGGATGAGGATCGCGCGGCGATCCGCGCCATCGTCGCCTCGGCGCCGGAAGCCCATGTGGTCATCACCCACGGCACCGATACGATGACCGACACGGCCAAGGTCCTCGCGGACGTGTCCGGCAAGACCACGGTGCTGACCGGCGCCCTCGCCCCGGCCCGCTTCGCCGAAAGCGACGCCACCTTCAACCTGGGCATGGCCTTCGCCTGCTGCCAGTCCGCGCCCGAGGGCGTGTGGATCACGATGAACGGCTCGGTGTTCAACGGCCTCAAGGTGCGCAAGGACCGCGAGGCGGGCAAGTTCGTCAGCATCTGAGGATAAGGGGGGCGGGCTGAGGATAAGGGGGCCTGCCCCACCTCCGCCCGGCCCGGCGCCCCCGTCCTTCCCAAAACTAAGGGCAAAACCGGAAAGCCTCTTTCGTCACCTGCAAACGGCCTGTCCCTAGACCATCACGCGGAAGGCCGATCGCCGCGTCGCTCATGAATGCGCACGACCTCCCGGTCGCACGGTAGATGCCGCCCCCGTTTCGGGGCCATCGTTGGCATTCTCGGGGGAACGGTTCGTGACGGTAGCGCTTCAGAATCAAGCCGATGTCCATCTGGCGCTGACCCATGCGCCGATCGGCGCGATGATCATCGACCGGGCGGGCGTGATTTCCTGGGCCAACCAGCCGCTGGCGGCGCTGCTGGGCGAACCCGACCCTGCCGCCCTGCGCCTTACCCTGGCTTTCGTCTGGCTGCCGCAGGACGAGGCGGAAATCCTCCAGCAGATGCTGGACCTGTTCTTCGCCGCCCCGGTGGAGGCCAGCCCGGCCTGGTCGCGCGTGGTCACGATCAAGGCGCTGGAGGGCATCGAACAGACGGTCGAACTGACACTGACCTCCGCGCCCGGAGACTTCGACAAGCGGGCGATCCTGTGGTTCCAGAGCCTGACCCGCCAGACCATTGCCGAGCGGCGCTTCACCCAGATCTTCGAGAACCTGCCGCTCGGCGCGCTCGTGGTCGACAGCCGCCAGCGCGTGGTCCAGGTCAATTCCGCGCTCGCCGCCGAGTTCGGCTACCCCCGCGAGGAACTGGTCGGCCAGCCGCTGGAGATGCTGCTGCCCCCGCGCTACCGCGCGCCGCATGGCGAGCACGTCGCGGGCTACATCGCCGCGCCCAGTTCGCGGATGATGGGTTCGGGGCGCGACCTCACCGGCCTGCACCGCTCCGGGCAGGAAATCCCCGTAGAGATCGCGCTGACCCGGCTGGAAAACGGCGCGCAGCCGATGTTCATGGCGATCGTCAGCGACATTTCCTCGCGCAAGCGCGGCGAGACCGCGCTCCAGCAGACCAATGCGCAGCTTGAGGAATTCACCTATGTCGCCAGCCACGACTTGCGCTCGCCGCTGCGGGGCATAGCCGACCTCGTCACCTGGATCCGCGAGGATCTGGCCGGAACCGCGCTGCCGGAAGACGTCGAGCACAATTTCGAGCGCATCGCCCTGCGCATCGACCGCGCCGAGCAGATGATCGACGACCTGCTGAGCTATGCCCGCGCGGGCGTGCAGGACCGGCACCGGGAGACGATCTCCCCCGCCGATCTCGTGGACGAGGCGCTCGGCCTTGCCCTCGTGCCCCAGGGCTTCACGGTCGAGATCGACCTCCAGGGCGGCGACATCGTCGCACCGCGCGCGCCGCTTGCCACCTCGCTGCGCAACCTGATCGGCAATGCCGTGAAGCATCATGGCGGCAATGAGAATGGAAGCGGGACGGGCCACATCCGCATCGCCATGCGCGAGGAAGGCCGCTTCTCGGTCTTCACCGTCGACGACGACGGCCAGGGCATCGCCCCCGGCAACGAGGAGCGGATATTCAAGCTGTTCCACCGGGCCTCCCCCGGCACCAGCGGCGACGGCGTTGGCCTCGCCTTCACCCGGCGCATGATCAATGCCCATGGCGGCATGGTGACGGTCAGGTCCCCCGGATCGCTCGGCGGCGCCTCCTTCGAAATCCACTGGCCCCGGATCCTGCTGAAGGAAAACGAGGATGACTGAGCCGGACGGGAAGACCACGCCCCCCATGCCTCCGTTGGACTGCACGGTGCTGGTGGTCGACGATGACGACGTCGCGCTGGAAGGCGTGCTGCGCAGCTTCCGGCGTCACGAGGTGCCCTGCCGCGCCGAAACCGCAGGGGACGGCCGCGAGGCGCTGGAGATCCTGCGCGGGCACCACCCCCGCAAGCACGTCTCGACGCCGGTGATCGTCCTGCTGGATCTCAACATGCCGAACATGGACGGTTTCCAGTTCCTGGAGGAACTGCGCGCCGATGCCGAGCTGAAGCGCACGGTCGTGTTCATCCTCAGCACCAGTTCGCGCGATCAGGACCGCTCGCGCGCCTACGACGAGCAGGTCGCCGGATACATGGTGAAATCGGCGGTAGGCCCGCAGTTCGCCCGGCTCGCCCAGTTCATCACCAAGTACGCCACCACGCAGAACCTGCCCGCACCCGCGCATTGAACAGCATCCCCTGTCGGGGCCACATTTCGGAGGGATCCAGAACGATGGACTACAATTACAACGGCAAGACCGAAATCCACGCCCTCGTCGTGGACGACGACGATGTAGACCGGGAACGCCTGATCCGCATGCTCCAGCGCGGCCCCCGCACCATCAATGTGATCGAGGCCTGCTCCCAGGCGGAAGCGCTGCAGATCATCCGTCACGCCGAGCCTTCTCTGGACATCGTCTTCCTCGACTTCGGACTGTCCGACGGCGACGGGCGGGATCTGGTGCCGACGATCCGCGCCGAAGTGGATCAGGACTGCCCCATCGTGGCCGTCACCGGCAATGCGGACGAACAGATCGCGGCGGATTCGATCAAGGCCGGCATGACCGAATACCTCACCAAGCGCGCTCTCTCTCCCGAACGCGTGGCCGCCTCGGTCGAGGAAGGCATCGCCTGGCGCAAGTACCGGCAGGACCTGCGCCGTACCGAGGAGGAACTGACCCATCGCAGCCTGCACGACCCGCTGACCGACCTGCCCAATCGCACCCTGCTGTTCGACCGCCTGGGGCAGGCCTGCGCCCGGGCACGCCGCAACGGCAGCTCTTTCGCGGTGATGATGATCGACCTCGATCGCTTCAAGGAAATCAACGACAGCTTCGGCCATGCGGCGGGCGATGTCGTGCTCACCACCATCGGCCGCCGCCTGCGCGGCCATTTGCGCGAGGTCGATACGGTAGCGCGCCTCGGCGGTGACGAGTTCGCGCTGCTGCTGCAGGACGTGCCGGACTATGAAACCGCCACCGGGCTCGCGGGAAAGCTGGCGCGGGTGATCGAGCAGCCGATCGTCCACGAGAACCGCATCCTGCACGTCGGCGCCTCCATCGGCATCGCCATGTGCCCGCAGCGCGGCTATGCGCCGACCGGCCTGCTCTCCGCCGCCGACGATGCCATGTATGCCGCCAAGCGCGGGCTCGACAAGCTGGTGACCAGCCGGGAGAGCCTGCCCGCCGCCCCGGCCTTCGATCCCAAGGACATGCTGGAGGAAATCGACCAGGCCATTTCCCACGATGCGCTGGAATGGCACTGGCAGCCCAAGGTGGACCTGCGCGACGGACGCGTGCTCGGCTTCGAGGCGCTGGTGCGCTGGCGCCATCCGCGCAGCGGCAATATCCCCGCAGACCAGCTCATCCGCACCGTCGAGCAATCTCCCTTGCTGGAGACCTTCACTAACCAGTGCCTCGATACGGTGCTCGCGCAGTTCGCGCGGATCCAGGACAAGGTGGACGGCGCCTCCATCGCCATCAACGTCTCCGCCCGGATGCTCGAACGCCCGACTTTCGTGGACAGCGTGGTGGAACTGATCGAATGCCACCGCATCGCGCCCGAACGCGTGACGCTGGAACTGACCGAGACCGCGCTGATCACCAACCCTTCCCAGGCCAAGCGGGTGATCGAGCGCCTGCACGAACACCGCATCCCGCTTTCGATCGACGATTTCGGCGCCGGTTTCACCTCGTTCGGCTACTTGCGCGAATTCGCGATCAGCGAGATCAAGATCGACCGTTCGTTCATCTCCCGCTTTACCGAAAACCGCTTCGACCAGTCGCTGGTCAACAGCCTCGTGGTGCTCTGCGAAAGCCTGGGCATTCCGCTGGTGGCCGAAGGCGTGGAAACGCCGGAAACGCAGGAACTGCTGGTATCGCTCGGCTGCAACGCCGGGCAAGGCTACGGGATCTGCAAGCCGATGCCTTACGACGACGTGCTCGACTGGATGGACAACTGGCGGGGTCAGGCGCCGATGATCCGGCAGGTCAACGCCTGAGCCGCTCGCCCGTTCTTGTCACCGGGGCGCGAACTACGCCCCGGTGATACCTGCCGGCTCCCCGGCCATCATCGCTGGACCCCGACGGCGTCATTCGCGATCCTTCGCCCATAGTTTGGAGAGGAACGCGTCATGAGCGACGAAACGGCAGCGGCGATCAGTGCCGTGCGGCGCGATTGGGTTACGGAGCACCGCGACATGTACCTTGGCTCCGGCGGAGCCCAGGGGCACATCATGGACATTACCCCCGTCGGCGGGCGCAAGTTCGCGACGCACTGCCTGGTCAAATATACCGGTCGCAAGAGCGGCAAGACCTTCATCACGCCGCTCTGCTACGCCGATATCGGCGGCGAAGTGGTGATCTGCGGTTCGAAGGGCGGCGCGGATAACCATCCCCAATGGTATCTCAACCTCGTGGACCGGCCCGAGGTGGAATTCCAGATCGCCACCCAGGCTTTCAGGGGCACCTGGCGCGAACCGGAAGGCGCGGAACGGCAAAAAGTCTGGGACTTCTTCGTCGATTGCCACCCCTTCTACGCGACATACCAGACCTCGACGGAACGCGTGCTGCCGCTGGTCCTGATGACCGCCGAGGAACCGATCCCGGTGTTCCGGGCCGAAGACGCCACCGGCATCCGCACCACCTGACTTTCCCGGACACATTCTCAGGACCTTGCACCAAGATGAGCACCGCCACGATCGACTTCACCGATATCGACCAGTACCTCGGCAAGCCCATGGACTTCTCGCCCATGCGCGAACCCGTTGCCAACAACGACATCCGGCGCTGGGTCCATGCCATGCATTACGCCAACCTGTTGCACTTCGACCCGGCCACTTTCCAGAACAGCCGCTGGGGCCGCCTCGTCGCGCCGCAGAGCTTCGCCATCGCCACCGATGACGGCCACGGCGCCGCTCCGGCCTGCGTCGGCTGCATCCCGAATTCGCACCTGCTGTTCGGCGGCGACGAATGGTGGTTCTACGGCCCCCGCATCGAGGCGGGTGACGTGGTGACCAACACCCGCATCCCCTTCGACTACAAGATCAAGGATACCGGCTTCGGCCCCACCTGCTTCCAGCGGGGCGACAACAACTATTCCAACCAGAAGGGCGAAAATATCGCCAGGCAGCGCTCCACGGCGATCCGCTATCTCGCCCACGCCGGCGGCGATTCCGTGAAGGCCGAGGAGTTCGACGAACCGGAAAGGTCGGACGAGGCGATCGCGGCACTGGAAGACCGCAAGTTCGCCTGGGTGAAGATGCTGCACGACCTTGGCCACAAGGAACGCTGGTGGGACGACGTCGCCGTGGGCGATCAGCTTCCCGAGCGCGTTTTCGGCCCGCACTCCATCGCCAGCTTCGCCACCGAATGGCGCGCCTATATCGTCAATACCTGGGGCACGATGGACTTGCGCAAGAACGACCTCGAAGCCCTGGGCTTCACGAGGGAGATGGCCGGGTACGAGAACGATCCCGACATGATGCTGGTGAACCCGGCCCTCACCGACGGCGCCTATTACGGGCCGTCGCGCGGGCATCTGTTCCCGAAATATGCGCGCCGGATCGGCATGCCGCGCGGCTATGGCTACGGGGCCTCGATGGGATCATGGGTCACCGATTTCCTTTCGGGCTGGGCCGGCGAGCACGGCATGGCCGTTCATTCCGTCGCCAACTATCGCGGCCCGGCCCTGACCGGCGACGTGACCATCCAGACCGCCGAAGTGACCGAGAAGTCGGTGGACGAGGAAGGCCGCCACCTCGTTCACGTCAAGCACCTCATGACCAACCAGAACGGCAAGACCATGTGTACCGGCACCGCAGAAATCGCGCTGCCGAAACGGTCGCAATAAGGGCACGGCTCAATGCTAGGATGGCCGGGACTCAGAACGGTCCCGGCACCGTCCCACCCGCAGATACTGTCGCGACCTTGCCCGCCACCCAGACCGAACGGTCCGCTTCGCGGCGGCAATGGACCAGGCCGTCCGCGCCGACCTTGCGCCCCTGTGCGGCGATGTAGGCCGTTTCGGCCTGTCCGCTGGCGAAGAGATATTGCGCCACGGCGGCGTTGAGGCTGCCGGTCACCGGATCCTCGCAGAGGCGGCCTCCGGCATCGGCAAAGAACCCGCGCAGTTCCCACGCGGCCCCATCGCCTTCCGCGCGGCGGCCCAGCAGGGCCACATCGGTATGGAGCGGCGCCCGCGCCGCTGGCTCCGCCGCCAGCACGGCCTCTGATGACGTCATGTGCAGGACTTTCCAGCCCGGCCCGTTCGCCGCATGGATCCCCGCGATCACGTCCTCCGGCCTGACGCCGCAGAGCCGGATCGTCTCGGCCAGATCGGCGGCATCGAGCGGCCCCGAACGTGCGAGTTCGGGCGCGCGGAAGGCCAGCATCCCTTCCTCGCGGCGCACTTCGACAAGGCCGATGCCGCATTCCTGCACGATCGCCCCCGCCGCCTTGGGCACGCCGCCCAGCGGTTTATCGACGCTGAACCACGACGCGCCGACCGCACGGACGGCGCGTCGCATACCCGCCACGACTGAAATATTTCGAAATAGCCGGGCGACCATAAGCCCCTAAGCCCCGCCGCATGGCACCCGAGTTAGAAGCGACTACCGGCACCACCGGCGTCAACCGCATCGTCGCCTCGGCCTTCGGCGTAAGGCTCGTCAGCGACATTCCCGAACGACTTTGCCGATACGGCATCAGCCCCTGGCTGGACGGCAAGCGCCGCCGCCGCATCGACCGGATCCGCGCCAGCCGCCTCCTGTTCATCCACGTCCCCAAGAACGCCGGAACCTCGATCTGCGACCGCCTCTATGGCGCGCAGATGAAGCACTGCTCGGTCCGCTACTATGCCAAAGTCGCGCCCGACCTGCTCGACCTGCCGAGCTTTGCCCTCGTTCGCGATCCGGTGGAGCGGTTTCTCTCCGCCTTTCGCTACGCCCGCACCGGCGGCACCCGCCACCGCACAATCTCCCGCCCCTTCCGCGAACGCTACGCGGGCTTCGACGGAATTTCCGACGCGATCGACCATCTGGCACAGGCGCGATCGCCTTTCGACGTCGATCATATCTTCCGCCCGCAGAGCTGGTATCTGCTCGATGCAAACGGGCGTGCCGCCGTCGACCGGCTGATCCCCTACGAGCAGATCGGCGAGATCGGCCGCCGCACGGGAAGGTCCGAACTCGACACCCTGCCGGAGTTCAACCGCAGCCGCGATAGCGCCGAACGCCCCAGCCCTGCCCAGCTCGATTTCCTCTGCCGCTTCTATGAGGCGGACTTCGCACTGCGCTTCCAGGCGATCACCGGGATCACCGCAGCCCTGCGCCCCGTTCCCGGCAGAACCGCAGCGGTGCCAATGCCCGCAGGATAAGGCAGGCTTGCTGCAAGAGCGAAGAATGGTGAAGGAACTGCTTTCCTACACCCCCGGTATGTGCTCCTATGCCGCCCGATGATCGCCTGCCTGCCCTTCCCGTCTCGCCGCCTGTCCATGTTCGGAGCCGGGATCGCGGATCGGGCGTTTTTTCCCTCAGAACAGTGTAAACCGTGTCAAGCGGCCACGCCGAGGGCTGCGTCGGGGGCCAAACCATGACCACTCGGCCCATGACCGCCCGGCCTGCCATGCTGGTGACCGGCGGCGCCAAGCGGATCGGCGCGGCGATCGCCCGCCGGTTCGGCAGCGCGGGATGGCATGTCGTCATCCACTACGGCCATTCCCGCCAGCAGGCCCTGGCTCTCGCGGAAGAACTGCCCTCGGCGGAAATCGTCGGCTGCGAACTCGACGACTGGGAGGCCGGACCCGCGATGGTGGCGGATCTCGCCGCCCGGCTCACCGACTGGCGGGTGCTGGTGAATTGCGCGGGGATGTTCGATCTCGACACCGCGCAATCGCTCGATCCCGCCACTTTCGAGAAGGCCATGCGGGTCAATGCCGGAACGCCGGCCCGGCTCGCGCAGGCCTTCCTGGCCCATGCACAGGCCCGTGGCGGCCGCCGGGTCATTCACGTCACCGACCAGAAGCTGCTCAATCCGAACCCGGATTTCTTCTCCTACACGATGAGCAAGCACGCCCTTGCCGCGACGATCCCCATGCTGTCGATGGCGCGTCCGCATCGGGATGACCGCATCTACGGCCTTGCCCCCGGTGCGATCCTCGCGAGCCATGACCAGACGGAGGCGGAAACCGAAGTCTCTCACCGCATGAACCTGCTCCAGCGCAAGACCACGCCCGAAGACGTGGCCTCCGCCGCGCTGTTCCTTTCGCAAGGCTGGGTGGAAAGCGGCGAAACCCTCTATGTCGATTCCGGCCAGCATCTCCTCTCTCAGCCCCGCGACGTGCTGTTCCTCGCACGTCAGTGAATTCTTGAAAGCACGAGTCAAAGTCATTTCGTTTTCGCTTGCGGTGATCGCAGGCGAAATTCTCTTGCACCGGGCCGAAGCGCCCTTCACAAATGGTTGATGGCAATGGGAATTCTCGATCGCTTCCTTCAGCGCGGCATCCGTCAGGGCGTGTTGGAGGTTGTCCGCCCGGATGGCAGCGTGAAACGCTTCGGCACCCCCACGGCGGGCTTCCCCGAAGTGCGCATCCGCTTCACCGACAAGGCCGGTGAACGGCGCATCCTCACCGACCCCCGGCTCGGCGCGGCGGAAGCCTTCATGGACGGCCAGCTCGTCATCGAACAGGGCGACATCATGGAGATGGTCGAACTGATCCGCGCCAACGCCAAGTGGGACAAGGGCGGCGAGCTTCACGAACAGACCCCGCTCAAGAAGCTGAAGGGCAAGGTCGTCACGCTCGTGGACGGCATCAACAAGGCGGCAAGCGCCAAGAAGAACATCGCCCATCACTACGATATCGGCAACGAACTCTACAACTTGTTCCTCGATATCGAGCACATGCAGTATTCCTGCGCCTATTGGCCAGATCCGGCCACCATGACGCTGGAACAGGCCCAGACCGCCAAGCTCGCGCATATCGCCGCCAAGCTGGCCCTCGAACCGGGCCAGCGCGTGCTCGACATCGGCTGCGGCTGGGGCGGCATGGCGATCTATCTGGCCAAGCATGCCGGTGTCGCCGTGCTCGGCATCACCCTCAGCGAAGAACAACTCGCCCTGGCCCGCGAACGGGCCGAAGCGGCAGGCGTTGCCGACAAGGTCACGTTCGAACTCGTCGATTATCGCGATCTCGCCGCACGCGGCGCCAAGTTCGACCGGATCGTCTCGGTGGGCATGTTCGAACATGTCGGCCAGGCGCAGTTCGGCCAGTTCTTCAAGGCGGCAGGCAACCTGCTGACCGACGACGGCGTGATGCTGCTGCACACGATCGGCCGGATGGGCGGCCCCGGCTCGACCGACGCCTTCACGCGCAAGTACATCTTCCCCGGCGGCTACATCCCCGCCCTCAGCGAGACCGTGGCGGCCAGCGAGAAATTCCGCCTGATCGCCGCCGATGTCGAGAACCTGCGCCTCCATTACGCCCTCACCTTGCGCGAATGGTACAAGCGCTGCGTCGCCAACCGGGAAGCGATCGTGCGCCTGATGGACGAGCGGTTCTACCGCATGTGGATCTTCTACCTGGCCGGCGCGACCGCCGCCTTCGAAAGCGGCAGCATGTGCAACTACCAGATCCAGTACACCCGCAGCCGCCATGCCCTGCCCATCACCCGCGACTACATGGCAGTGGCCGAGGCCGCGCTGCTGGGCGAATAACCCCGCAGCTTTCCTTCATTGCGCAAGGGGGCGCGTGCTGATAGGCGCGCGTCCCGAATCCAATGCCCATTCCTGCGGAGCCTGCGTCCATGTCCGACAGCATCAAGAAGGTCGTCCTCGCCTACTCCGGCGGCCTCGACACCAGCGTCATCCTCAAGTGGCTTCAGGTCACCTACAACTGCGAAGTCGTGACCTTCACCGCCGACCTCGGCCAGGGTGAGGAACTCGAACCCGCCCGCGCCAAGGCCAAGCTGATGGGCCTGCCGGACGAGAACATCTATATCGACGACCTGCGCGAGGAATTCGTGCGCGACTTCGTCTTCCCGATGATGCGTGCCAACGCCCGCTACGAAGGCGACTACCTGCTCGGCACCTCGATCGCCCGCCCGCTGATCTCCAAGCGCCTGATCGAGATCGCGCACGAGACCGGCGCCGACGCGGTTGCCCACGGCGCCACCGGCAAGGGCAACGACCAGGTCCGCTTCGAACTCTCGGCCTACGCCCTCGATCCCAACATCAAGGTCATCGCCCCCTGGCGCGAGTGGGACCTGACCAGCCGCACCGCCCTGATCGCCTGGGCAGAGCAGCACCAGATCCCCGTCCCCAAGGATAAGCGCGGCGAAAGCCCCTTCTCGACCGACGCCAACCTCCTCCACACCTCGTCCGAAGGCAAGGTTCTGGAAGATCCGTGGGAAGAGACCCCCGACTACGTCTACTCGCGCACCGTCAACCCGGAAGACGCGCCGGACGCGCCGGAATACATCACCATCGACTTCGAAAAGGGTGACGGCGTCGCGCTCAACGGCGTGGCCATGAGCCCCGCGTCGCTGCTCACCGCGCTCAACGAGCTGGGCCGCAAGCACGGCATCGGCCGCCTCGACCTGGTCGAGAACCGCTTCGTCGGCATGAAGTCGCGCGGCATGTACGAGACGCCGGGCGGCGAGATCTACGCCCGCGCCCATCGCGGCATCGAGCAGATCACGCTCGACCGCGGCGCCGCGCACCTCAAGGACGAGCTGATGCCGAAGTATGCGGAGCTCATCTACAACGGCTTCTGGTTCGCCCCCGAGCGCGAGATGCTCCAGGCCGCGATCGACCACTCGCAGCTTCGCGTGAACGGCACCGTTCGCCTCAAGCTCTACAAGGGCAATGCCTCGGTCGTCGGCCGCAAGTCGCCGGACTCGCTCTACTCCGAACGCCACGTCACGTTCGAGGACGATGCCGGTGCCTACGACCAGAAGGACGCCGCCGGTTTCATCAAGCTGAACGCCCTGCGACTCCGCCTGCTCGCCCAACGCGACGCCAAGTAAGCGGGTCGGATTCGGCCCTCCGAATCCTTTCAATGCGTTAACGACATAGGGCGGCCCGTTGCCAAAGTGCGACGGGCCGCTTTTGCATGGGTCCCCTTGGCGACGAACTGCCTGTAGGACTCCTCGCCATGACGGGGAAGCACAACCAACCGCATAAAGCCCAGCGCCTTGCGCGCATCGGCTTTGCTCTTGCCACCGCTGCCATGCTGGTAGCGCCTGCCTCCTCGGCTGTTGCCGAGTCGAAGCTGGCGCCCGCAAAGGCAACCGAGGCCACTGCACCGGCCCCCGCCGCCGTCATCGCAACAACCGCAAGCCCCGCTCCCGTCGCCGCCATTCCGCAGGCGCTTGAGCAGGAAGCCCAGGAATTCGAGGCCATCAAGGGCGGCACCGCTAGCTTCTACGGCCGCGAACTGCGCGGCAACCGCACCGCCAGCGGCGAGCGCTTCAACCCGGACGACCTCACCGCCGCCCATCCCTCGCTGCCCTTCGGCACCATGCTGCGCGTCACCAACCCGCGCAACGGGGACTCGGTGATGGTCCGCGTCAACGACCGCGGCCCGTTCCATTCCAACCGCGTGATCGACCTCTCCGAGGCCGCCGCGAAGGAAATCGGCATCGCCCGCATGGGCTCCGGCAAAGTCGAACTCGCCGTTCTTTCGGACGGCACCAGCGACGAATAACCTACGAAGTTCTCTGAAAAAAGAGAAGGCCGACCCGGTAACGGAGGGGGTGGGGAAGCACCGCGCCGACCTTCACTCATGATAACCGCGCAGGCCCCATCGGGTTCCCGGCCCTGTTCGACTTGACACGCTTTACACGGTCCTGAACCGAAAAAGCCGTCCCCCGAACAGCCTGCCAGCGACTTGAACTCCATCGGCGGCAAATCCTCGCTCTCGTCCGCGCCCCCGGCTCCGGCCTCCGCCGCCAGCACCGCATCGACCACCCCTTCCGCGCGGTCGCACCAGCCATCCCAGTCCCGCGCCGAGGCCTCGCGCCAGAAGGTGACGTAAGGCACCGGCTCGTCCTCCGGCCCCGCCTCGCCCCGCGCGACGGCCCTGCTCCACGCCCGGTCCGCCTCGTCCTGCAACAAGGCCCCCGCCTTCTCGGCATAGACCCCGCGCGCCGGAGGCAGCACCGCCGCCTCCCGCCCCGGCAGCGAGAGCAACTCGTCCGGCCCCTCCCCCGCCACGCAGGCGAGCACCTCGTCGAACCGCTCCGCCAGGTCGCCGACGCGCTCCCCCGGAGCCCCCGTGCCCGCCTCCACCGCCCGGTCGAGCCGCGCCAGATGCGCCAGCAGCAACCGCGCGTCATAGCGCCGCCGCACCGCCACCTGCTCGCCGTGATAGAAGACCGGCTCCTCCACCCCGTCCAGAGCCCGCGTCGCCAGCACTTCCTCGACATGCCGCCGCGCCAGCACCAGCGCCGCCTCCCACGCCTTCGCAAAAGTCCTGTCCCGCCGCCGCAACAAGTAGGCCGACTGCCGCGACATCCCCACCACCGCCGCCGCCGCCCGCACGTCGCCCCTGCCGGAGAGATGATGCAGAAACCGAACCCTCCGCGCGGGCGTCCACCCCCATTCCTCCCCCACCGGGGGAGGGGGACCATCCAAGGGATGGTGGAGGGGCACGCGCGCGTCACCCGAGCCCTAAGAAGAACAGCAGGAAAACAAGATGCGAGGGCCATCGCCCTCGCGCTCCCCGACCTTTTCCCCCGCGCCCCGCCGCACCGGAGCGCCCTCCCCGAGAGCCGCCTCACGCCCCCCGCGCAAAATGGACTCCCCCGGCAACCCGATATCCCGAGACGCCGGAATCCACCCCCGCCCGGCAGCGGTGGGATAGGAAGAGTTCGAATGGTCGGACATGGTTCACCCCCGGAGATTGGAGCCAAAGCCCCGACGCCTGTGCGTCGGGGTGAACCGGATCATTTATCGCATGTTGGGGGATGTAGGAAAGTGAGACAGCTTCAAGCGAAAAATGACAGAGCTTGTTTGCAAAATCGCTAGAGTTGACTCGGCTTCGATCACGTATGAGATTGAATCAAAAGCATCCTACCAGCGGTTTTCCCCGCAAACGTAAACCGAGACCTTAAAATGACCATTCAACTAGACCTTTCAGACGAAACCCTATTCGGTAACGATGCGGGTGAAGACGAAAGTCCGGAAATTCTCGCCTCTTATTTTATAGACCAAGAAAATTTCACTAGGTTTCTAAAACCTACTGTCAAACTATCAATCGCAAGAGCAAAGAAAGGAATGGGCAAGTCAGCCCTCATTTCCAAATTTGCTTATGATCGAGCCCAGGACGGTGAAGAAATCATCGTTAAATTAGTTGGATCACAATTAATTGGTGATTCAATTCCAATATTTTCGACTTTTTTGGAGGCCCAATCCTATTGGGTTCGTCAGATTTGCTCACGCATAAATGCTGCTCTTGGGGCGAAAATTGGTTTTGCCTTCAGCGACACGACCATGGCTCTCGTAGAATCCGCCGAGATTACGGGACTTCGCGAGAGATCCCTTGCCGGAGCATTATTAAGCAGAATTAAATCGAAAAACATTCCTATAGAAATAACCTCAACAAAGGAACCAGATCCAGCCACTCTTCTCTCACGAGCGATGGAAAAATTCTCCGATAAAACGGTATGGCTTCTCGTTGATGATATAGATTCTACATTTAAAAACGATGACCGAAATCGTGTATCCGTATCCGCCTTCTTTTCGGCACTCAGATACATATCAAACAACATGGCCGGAGTAGTCACCAGAAGTTCTGTTCGATCCGACGTGTGGGCAAATATTCGTGAAATAGAAGACCTTGATAAATCCGAACAATATATGACCGATATTGTATGGACAAGATTACAACTCCAGCACATGCTTTCGAAAAAGATTTGGGCATGGATTAATCGCAATAAGCCTTTTTCAATCGAGGCAAAGCTAGACCCTGTAAATGATAATGATCAAGTTCTTGAGTTAGCATTTGCAAGACGAATTAAATGGGGCACAAACATGACTCCCCCCTTTCAGCCCGTTAACATTTTATCGGCCGGACGACCGCGCTGGATGGCACAACTCTGCCGAATGGCCGGAGAGCACGCGCACAGCCGGAAATCAAAAATACAAGCCACAGATATAAATAAAGTAATGACTGATTTCGCACGCTATCGTCTGAATGACTTAATTAAAGAACATAAACATCAATTCGAAAAACTAGAACAACTTGTTCGAATATTTGCAAATTCCCCCTCGAGATATAAAGCAAAAGAATTAAACAAAAAGATACTGGACGATTTTGTGCTTAGGGTTGGCATTCCCAACATCCCAAAAATAAATGAAGAGGAGTATAAATCCCCTTTGCAATTAGCAGACATGCTTTTCCAGACGGGATTTATAGTGGCTAGGTATGGCGAAAGCGATAGAGCCAATCTAGTTGAATTTAGAACATATACTGATGAGCCAGAACTTTTAAAATATGGAATGCCTAGATCCGAAGAACTGAACTTTGAAATATATCCATCCTATCGAGTTGCCTCGCAGCCATCGCGAAGAAGGGTCGTGTAAATTCAAATTTTTATAAATAAATTAGTTTTGGGAGCGCGAGAGCGATAGCCCTCGCATTTTCTCCCTTTTCTTCTTCGCGCCTCCGCGCGAGCCCTCTTTCTGGCCGAGCGTTCTCCCAGCTTTCGATGGGATAGCAAAGGGACGCCGGTTCGTTGTGACAATTTGAGGGAGGTCTTTGCGGCATGGCCTTTCCTCCTTACGCTCGTCGCCCCCGCGAAGGCGGGAGTCCCGCTTTTTTTGCGGTTTGTGCTGAGGGGGCGGTTTTGCGCGGCTTCTCTGCGTCTCCGCGTCTCTGCGTGCTTTACAAGGAAGCGGGGTCCCCGCCTTCGCGGGGGCGACGGGGTGTGGCGGGAGGGCGCGGGTGAGAAAAACCGGGGCTGCCCGCCGCACCGTAAGCGGTAAAAATCCTCCACGTTGCGGTTGAACCGCCGCGGCAGGTTTGGCGATGTAA
>NZ_BLJH01000013.1:0-154701 GCF_009811895.1 Novosphingobium sp. TCA1
GGTCAACACCCGTACCATCCGCCTTCACGCGCGGCTTTACGTTGTAGTCGATCACCCGCTTTACGGGCACGAGGATCTTCATAGCGCTCACTCCATTTCGAGGATGACGGCGTCCACGGCGAGGCTTTCGCCCGCCTTGGCATTGACCGCCTTCACGACGCCCGATTTCTCGGCACGCAGGATGTTCTCCATCTTCATCGCCTCGACGACGGCCAGCGGCTGACCCGCTTCCACCTTGTCGCCCTCACCCACATGGAGCGCGACGAGCAGGCCCGGCATCGGGCAGATTAGGTACTTCGAAAGATCCGGCGGGATCTTTTCGATCATGTGACTATTCAGTGCGGCAACGCGGGTGGGCAGCACCAGCACGTCGTGGATCGCGCCGCGCGTGGTCATCTTCAGGCCCGTGCGCGTGGGCGCGACGCGGATGCCGATGGCCTCGCCGTCGATCTCGGCATCGATCAGGCGGTCGCCCGGCGTATATTCCATTGCCAGCTCCACCTGAACGCCGTTCACGGTGACGTCCTCGTCATCGATGACGACTTCATACGGCGCCTTGTCGATGGTGACGGTCCACTCCGAAGGCGGCGAGAGACGGCGCGGCGCCAGCTGACCATCGACGCGGCGCGCACGGTCGGCCCGCGCGGTGGCGACGAAAGCAGCGACGGCGGCCAGCTTGCCCTTCAGTTCCTCCGACGCAGGCGCGCCGGTGAAGCCTTCGGGATATTCCTCGGCAATGAAGCCCGTGGTCAGCTCGCCCGAGCGGAAGCGCGGGTGCTGCATGATGGCCGAGACGAAATCGATGTTGTGGCCAAGGCCTTCGATCTCGAACAGGTCGAGCGCGGCAACCTGCTTGTCGGCCGCCTCGTCGCGAGTCTCGCCCCAGGTGACTAGCTTGGCGATCATCGGGTCATAGAACATCGAGACTTCGCCGCCTTCGTAGACGCCGTCATCGACGCGAATGCCGTCCACGCCTCGGCGGCCATTCTCCGAACCGTCGTCGGTCCAGCCGTCAACCGGCGGCTGATAGCGCACGAGGCGGCCGGTCGAGGGCAGGAAGCCGCGATAGGGATCTTCGGCATAGACGCGGTTTTCGATGGCCCAGCCGTCGATCTTCACGTCGGCCTGCGTCATCTCCAGCTTCTCGCCAGCAGCAACGCGGATCATCTGCTCGACCAGATCGACGCCGGTGATCGCTTCGGTAACCGGGTGCTCGACCTGAAGACGGGTGTTCATTTCCAGGAAGTAGAAGCTCTCTCCCGTCGGATCGGCGCCCGAGACGATCAGTTCCACCGTGCCCGCCGAATAGTAGCCCACCGCGCGCGACAGGGCGACACACTGCTCGCCCATGGCCTTGCGCATTGTCGGGGTCACAAAGGGCGACGGCGCTTCCTCCACCACCTTCTGATGGCGGCGCTGGATCGAGCATTCGCGCTCGTTCAGGTAGAGGATGTTGCCGTGCTTGTCGCCCAGGATCTGGATCTCGATATGGCGCGGGTTGAGGATGAACTTCTCGATGAAGACGCGGTCGTCACCGAAGGAGTTCAGGCCTTCGCGCTTCACGCTCTCGAAGCCCTCGCGTACGTCCTGCTCGCTATAGGCAAGGCGCATGCCCTTGCCGCCGCCGCCCGCGCTGGCCTTCATCATCACCGGATAGCCGATCTCGTTAGAGATGCGCACGGCGTGTTCGGTATCCTCGATCTCGCCGACGAAGCCGGGCACGACGTTGACGCCGGCCTGCTTGGCAAGCTTCTTGGATTCGATCTTGTCACCCATCGCGGCGATGGCGCCCACAGGAGGGCCGATGAACTCGATGCCCTCTGCGGCCAGCGCCTCTGCGAAGGAAGTACGCTCGGACAGGAAGCCGTAGCCCGGATGGACCGCTTCGGCGCCGGTCTGCTTGCAGGCCTGGATGATCTTGTCGGCAATCAGGTACGACTGCGCGGCGGGCGCGGGGCCGATGTGGACGGCCTCATCGGCCATCTGCACGAAAGGCGCGCGGGCATCGGCATCCGAATAGACGGCCACCGTCTGGATGCCCATGCGGCGCGCGGTCTTGATGACGCGGCAGGCAATCTCGCCACGGTTTGCAATCAGGATCTTTTTGAACATGTCACCTCGAAGCCCCATTCGGGGTCATGCTTGTTGTCGGTCGGAAACAGGAATTGCAGCGCCTGTGGCGAAAGGACGTGATAGGCAGTCGCGTGCGTCAGGTCGGTGCGCGGGGACAGGCAAACGAGCGAGCCCCCCACACCGGCAACACGCTCTGCCGCCTCGGCCGTCTCGGGCCCCTCGTTGGAATAAGTGAGGAACAGGGAACCGCGCTTCGGTTTGGCCGCAAGAAGCTCCGCCGCCGCTTTCGAAAGCGCGCCGTCGTCCCACCACAGGCTCGCATCGATGGCGGCATAACGGTGGAACAGGCTGGGTTCACGCAGCCAGGTTTCAACGATGAACAGTCCGGCGAGCGACTCGCCGATCACGCCGTCATCGCCATTGGTGCGATAGCCCGCTTCGATCAGGGGCTTGACCCGGTCGCGCAGGAAGGCGCGGAACTGGGCCGAATGCCCGGCGGTGGGATACTGCTTGTGCTCCGCAGCGTTACCCGGCGTGCCGATCAGTTCGGCGCGCCGGTCCTTGCTCTCGATTCCCACGACGATGACCGGCAGCGAGCGTCCCCACAGGGCATTGAGCGCGCTGGATCCGGCGACATGCAGGAAATCCTGAGAGAGCCCCCCATCGATCAGATAGAGGACGGGGTAACGCGCGTTTCCTTTCGCATAGTCTTCGGGAAGGTAGACGTTGACCTGTCTCTGATCGCCATCTGCAAAGGTGACGATGTGCGTCTCGCCGATCGTGATCGGAGACGCAGCGGACGTCGCGGCAATCGCAACGCCCGGCATGAAAGCTGGGCAGGACAGCGCCAGCAGCATCGATCCTGCCCATCTGATCATTCGGCAGCTTCCAGTTTCGCGCAGCCCTTGGGCATCCGCTGGGCTTCGACTTGCGCCGGGGTCAGTTCGATCGCCATCGGCTTGATGCCGAGACGGGCAAACATTGCCGCGTCATTGTCGTCGCCCGAGTTCGGCGCGGTCAGCAGCTTGTCGCCGGTGAAGATCGAATTCGCACCGGCCATGAAGCACATCGCCTGCGTCATTTCGGACATCGATTCGCGGCCCGCCGAGAGGCGCACCATCGAAAGCGGCATGGTGATGCGCGCCACCGCGACGGTGCGCACGAATTCCACGTCGTCGATCTTGGCGAGCGGGGTATCGGCCAGCATGTCGCCCAGCACGGTGCCCTTCACGGGAACCAGCGCGTTGACCGGCACCGACTGCGGGTGATCGGGCAGCGTCGCCAGCGTGTGGACGAAGCCCACGCGGTCGGCGCGCGTCTCGCCCATGCCGACGATGCCGCCGGAGCAGACGTTGATGCCCGCCATGCGCACGTTCGACAGCGTATCGAGGCGGTCGTCCATCGTGCGCGTGGTGATCACCTGATCGTAACGCTCGGGCGAGGTGTCGATGTTGTGGTTGTAGTAATCGAGGCCGGCTTCGGAGAGCATGTCCGCCTGATCGGGCGTCAGCATGCCCAGCGTCATGCAGGTTTCCATGCCCATGGCGCGCACGCCCTTCACCATCTCGATGATGGCGGGCATGTCGCGGTCCTTGGGGTTGCGCCAGGCGGCGCCCATGCAGAAGCGGGTGGAGCCCTGATCCGCCGCCTGCGCCGCGCGCTGCAGCACCTGCTGCACTTCCATCAGCTTGGTCGCCTTGACGCCGCTGTTCGCCGAAACCGACTGCGAGCAATAGCCGCAATCTTCCACGCAGCCGCCGGTCTTGATCGAAAGCAGCGTGGAAAGCTGCACTTCGTTATGCGGATGGCTGGCGCGATGGACTTCGGCTGCGCGGAAGACCAGTTCGGTGAACGGCAGGTCGAACAGCGCCGCGATTTCCTCGCGGGTCCAGTCGGTACGTGGGGTGACGGCGGGGGTCTCGGTCATAGTCATTCCTCAGGCGGTGCGCGCGGGATGACGCGCGGCCAAACCCCGGTCATAGGGCCAAGCGCGGCATCGATCCAGCATCACCGTCCTTATTCCGCCGCTTCCAGCGAAGAACCGAGCGGCGGCATGTTGTGGCCAAGCAGGCGCAGCACGTCGGCGGCGCATTCGACCACGTTGGAGCCCGGGCCGTAGATGCCCTGAACGCCCGCGTTGCGCAGGTATTCATAGTCCTGCGGCGGGATGACACCGCCCGCGATCACCTTGATGTCGCTGCGTCCGGCTTCGCGCAGTTTCTGGATCAGTTCGGGGATCAGCGTCTTGTGACCGGCCGCAAGACTGGACGCGCCGACCACGTCGACCGCGCTCTCCAGCGCCAGTACCACGGTTTCCTCGGGAGTCTGGAACAGCGGACCCGACACGACGTCGAAGCCCATGTCCCCGAAGGCGGAGGCGATCACGTTGGCGCCGCGATCGTGGCCGTCCTGCCCCATCTTGGCGACCAGCACCTTGGGCTTGCGGCCGAGACGGCGCTCCACCGCAGCCACGCCGTCCAGCACCTGCTGCCAGCGGCTGTCGCCTTCGTAAGGCGCGGCATAGACGCCCTTCACCGGGGTCGGCTGCGTGCCATAGCGCTGGAAGCTGTCTTCCATGGCCGAGCTGATCTCGCCCAGCGTGGCGCGCGCGCGGGCGCACTCCACGGCGAGCGCAAGCAGGTTGTTCTCGATGCTGGCGGGCGCGGCGGCACCGTCGCGCAGGGCCGCCAGCGCAGCCTGGCACGCAGCCTCGTCACGCTGCGCCTTCATCTTGTTGATGCGGGCAATCTGGCCTTCGCGGACCTTGGCGTTGTCCACTTCCAGCGTTTCCAGCAGATCTTCGCTGGCAAGGCGGTACTTGTTGACGCCGACGATCACGTCGTCGCCCCGGTCCACGCGGGCCTGACGGGCGGCGGCGGCGGTCTCGATCATCGCCTTGGGCCAGCCGGCGGCGACGGCCTTGGCCATGCCGCCGTCGGCCTGCACCCGCTCGATGATCTCCCAGGCCTGGTCGACCAGTTGCTGGGTCAGCGATTCAATGTAGTACGACCCACCCAGCGGATCGACGACATTGCACATGCCGGTCTCTTCCTGGATGATGATCTGCGTGTTGCGGGCGATGCGGGCCGAGAAGTCGGTCGGCAGCGCAATCGCTTCGTCCAGCGCGTTGGTGTGCAGCGACTGGGTGCCGCCCAGCATCGAGGCCATCGCCTCGATCGTGGTGCGGATGACGTTGTTGTAGGGGTCCTGCTCCTGCAAGCTCACGCCCGAAGTCTGGCAGTGGGTGCGCAGCATCTTCGATCGTTCGTCCTTGGCGTCAAGCTCCGTCATCACCCGGTGCCACAGCACCCGTGCGGCGCGCAGCTTGGCGACCTCCATGAAGAAGTTCATGCCGATGGCGAAGAAGAACGAGAGGCGGCCGGCGAACTTGTCGATATCGAGGCCCGATGCCACGCCGTACTTCACGTATTCCGCGCCGTCGGCGATGGTGAAGGCCAGTTCCTGCACCTGCGTCGCCCCGGCTTCCTGCATGTGGTAGCCGGAAATCGAGATCGAGTTGAACTTCGGCATCTCGCGGCTGGTGTAGCCGAAGATGTCCGAGATGATCCGCATCGAAGGCTCTGGCGGGTAGATGTAGGTGTTGCGGACCATGAACTCCTTGAGGATGTCGTTCTGGATGGTCCCGTCGAGCAGCTTGCGATCGACGCCCTGCTCTTCGCCGGCCACGATAAAGAAGGCCAGAATCGGGATCACTGCGCCGTTCATCGTCATCGAGACCGACATCTTGTCGAGCGGAATGCCGTCG
Source organism: Novosphingobium sp. TCA1 (assembly GCF_009811895.1). Lineage (NCBI taxonomy): Bacteria > Pseudomonadati > Pseudomonadota > Alphaproteobacteria > Sphingomonadales > Sphingomonadaceae > Novosphingobium > Novosphingobium sp. TCA1. The sequence goes on from NZ_BLJH01000013.1 coordinate 5,840, forward strand.
AACAGGATCTTCATGTCCTCGACGGAATCGATGGCGACGCCCGCCTTGCCCACGTCACCCACGACGCGCGGATGGTCGCTGTCATAGCCGCGATGGGTGGCAAGGTCGAAGGCGACCGAAAGGCCCTTCTGGCCCGCCGCAAGGTTGCGGCGATAGAAGGCGTTCGATTCCTCGGCCGTGGAGAAGCCCGCGTACTGGCGGATGGTCCAGGGACGGCCGGCATACATCGAGGCGCGCACGCCGCGCGTGAACGGCGCAAAGCCGGGAAGGCCGGGATCGACGGTCACGTCCTCGGCGGTGTAGAGCGGCTTTACCGCGATACCCTCGGGCGTGTTCCAGGTCAGGTCCTTGCCCTTGACCTCCTTGTCGGCGGCTGCCTTCCAGTCGTTGATGTCTGCCATCTTCGGCTTCCTGCATCGTCGTCCCGGACTCGATCCGGGACCGGTGTCTGTCTTTAGGCGGGCGCTGTCTTCGGGGCGCCCTGCCGCGAGGTGGGCCGTTCTTGGCCAGCGGTCCCGGATCAAGTCCGGGACGACGTGAAACTTAATGCGCGCCCTTGGGCGTTTCCATGACCTCGGTGAGCTGACCGCCCATGTCCTTAGGGTGGACGAAGAAGATCAGCGTCCCGTGCGCGCCAATGCGCGGCTCACCCAGCACGCGCTTGCCAAGGCCTTCGAACCACGCCTTGGCGGCGTGAATGTCCGGCACTTCGTAGCAGATGTGGTGCTGGCCCCCGAGCGGGTTCTTTTCCAGCCATTTCCCCACGGCCGAGTCCACCGCAGTGGGCTGGAGCAGTTCGATCTGCGTACCGGCCGTGCCGTCCTCGCCGGGCGTGTTGACGAAGCAGACGCGCACTTGCTGGCTTTCCAGCACGAACGGCTCGGTAATATCGGTGGCGCCCATCACGTCGCGATAGAACGCGATCGAGGCGTCGAGATCGGGCGTGGCAACGCCGATATGGTTGAGACGACCCAGCTTCACGCCACATTCTCCAGCACGAGAGCAATGCCCTGCCCGCCGCCGATGCACATGGTGACGAGGCCGTACTTCCCGCCGGTGCGCTTCAACTCGTACATGCACTTGATGGCGAGCATCGTGCCGGTCGCGCCGACCGGATGGCCGATGGAGACGCCCGAACCATTGGGGTTTACCTTCTCGGGATCGAAGCCGAGTACCTTGGAAACGGCAGCGGCCTGCGCGGCGAAAGCCTCGTTGCTCTCGATCACGTCCATCTGATCAAGCGAGAGCCCGGCGCGCTTGAGTGCCACCGGCACCGCCTTGATCGGGCCTTCGCCCATATAGGCGGGCTCGACACCGGCATGGCCCCAGGCGACGATCTTCGCCATTGGCTTGAGGCCCCGCTTCTCGACTTCCGAAGCGGTCGCCAGCACCACGGCGGCAGCGCCGTCGTTGATGCCGGAGGCATTGCCGGCAGTGACCGCGCCGTCCTTCTTGAAGGCGGGCTTCATGCTGCCCAACGTCTCGACAGTGGTGTCGGCGCGGACATGTTCGTCGGTGTCGAAGACGGCGACGCCCTTGCGGGTCTTCACTTCGATGGGAAGGATCTGGTCCTTGAACCGACCTTCCGCAATCGCGCGAGAGGCGCGCTGGTGGCTGGTCGCGGCAAGCATGTCCATGTCCTCGCGGGTGACGCAGTGGCGTGTCGCAACGTTCTCGGCCGTGATGCCCATGTGGTAGCCGCCGATGGCGTCCGACAGGCCGACGGTCAGCGCGTCTTCCTGCGTGTTCGCGCCCATCTTCTTGCCCCAGCGCACGCCGTGGTCGTGATAGGGCACGTTCGACATCGATTCCGCGCCGCCCGCGACGGTGATCCCCGCCTCACCCAGCTTCATCATCTGCGCGGCCGAAACGATCGCCTGCACGCCCGATCCGCAAAGGCGGTTGAGCGTCAGCGAAGGCACGTCGAACGGCACGCCGGCATTGATGCCGATCACGCGGCTGAGCATCTCGTCCCTGGCGCTGGTCGGCATGACCTGGCCGATGACGATATGACCGACGTCCTCGGGCGAAACGCCCGCACGGGCCAGCGCCTCGGTCACGACCTTGCCGCCGAGATCGGACGGCATGAACGACTTCAGCGAGCCGCCGAAATCACCGACTGCCGTGCGCACGCCGCTGACGATGTAGATGTCTTCCATGACCTGACTTCCCAATTTTGCTGCTGACACATGCCGTCTTTCGCGGCCTAAAGAAGATCGCGGAACTCTCAAAAAAGAGGTGTCCCGCGGTACTCATGCGCGATCAGAGCGGAATGTTATCGTGCTTCTTCCAGGGGTTTTCGAGGCTCTTGCTCCGCAGCTTGCGCAGCCCCAGCGCGATGCGCTTGCGGGTCGAGTGCGGGTAGATAACCTCGTCGATATAACCCCGGCTCGCCGCCACGAAGGGATTGGCGAAGCGGTCTTCGTATTCCTTGGTCTTCTCGGCAATGCCTTCGGGCGAGAGGCCGCGGAAGATGATCTCCACCGCGCCCTTCGCGCCCATCACCGCGATTTCGGCGGTCGGCCAGGCGTAGTTGAGATCGCCGCGCAAATGCTTGGAGGCCATGACGTCGTAAGCGCCGCCATAGGCCTTGCGGGTGATCACGGTGATCTTCGGCACGGTCGCCTCGGCATAGGCGAACAGCAGCTTGGCGCCGTGCTTGATGATGCCGTTGTGTTCCTGATCGGTGCCCGGCAGGAAGCCCGGAACGTCCACGAAAGTGATGATCGGGATGTTGAAAGCATCGCAGAAGCGCACGAAACGCGCGGCCTTCTTGGACGAGTTGATGTCCAGCACGCCCGCCAGCACCATCGGCTGGTTGGCGACGACGCCCACGGTCTTGCCCTCGATGCGGCCGAAACCGACGATGATATTGCCGGCATGCAGCGGCTGAACCTCGAAGAAATCACCCTCGTCGAGCGTCTTCCTGATCACCTCATGCATGTCGTAAGGCTGGTTCGCCGAGGGCGGAATTACCGTGTCGAGGCTTTCCTCGGCACGGTCCCACGGATCGGCGCAGGGACGCTCGGGCACTTCCTCACGGTTGTTGAGCGGCAGGAAGTCGAAGAAATCGCGCGCCGCCAGCAGCGCCTCGATATCGTTCTCCAGCGCGAGGTCGGACACCGAGGTCTTGCTGGAGTGCGTGACCGCACCGCCCAGCTCTTCCTGGGTGACGACTTCGTTGGTGACGGTCTTCACCACGTCCGGCCCGGTGACGAACATGTAGGAGCTGTCCTTCACCATGAAGATGAAGTCCGTCATCGCCGGCGAGTAGACCGCACCGCCCGCGCAGGGGCCCATGATCAGCGAAAGCTGCGGCACCACGCCCGATGCGAGCACGTTGCGCTGGAACACTTCGGCATAACCGCCGAGCGAGGCCACGCCTTCCTGGATGCGCGCGCCGCCGGAATCGTTGAGGCCGATCACCGGCGCGCCGACCTTCATCGCATTGTCCATCAGCCTGCAGATCTTCTGCGCGTGACGGTGCGACAGAGAGCCGCCGAACACTGTGAAGTCCTGGCTGAACACGAAGACCAGACGGCCATTGATGGTACCCGAACCGGTGACGACGCCGTCGCCGGGGATGCGCTGGCTTTCCATGCCGAAGTCGGTGCAGTCATGCTCGACGTAGAGGTCGAATTCCTCGAAGCTGCCTTCGTCCAGCAGGATGTCGAGACGCTCCCGCGCCGTCAGCTTGCCCTTGGCATGCTGCGCGGCAATGCGCTTCTCGCCACCACCCAGCTTCGCTGCGGCGCGGCGCTTCTCCATCTCGGCTATATTGGCTGACATTTCCAAACCCAATGACGATGACTTTCCTTGGAAATGATGCCTCCCACCTGACTTGTCCAATGCAATTTTGCAAAGTTGCAAATCACAAGTTTGCAAAGTAGGCTCAAAAAAATGGGCATACGCAGGACATTTGCCGGAGCGAATCTGAAGAGCCTTCGCTCGAGCCGAAACTTGCGCCAATCGGAATTGGCAGCCACGCTCGGCATAAGCGCCTCCTACCTCTCTCAACTGGAAAACGACGATCGCCCGCTGACGCTCAGCCTGGCCGACCGCCTGCGCAAGGCATTTCCCGTGGAATGGCAGGACATTCCCATCGATAGAAGCGCAGAGCTTTTGCACACTTTGGAAGAGGCGATTTCCGATACCGCACAGCCTCGAAAAACCGTCACGGCAAATCTGAGCAAGCTCGTCGAGCAATTCCCGGAGTTCGCCGAAAGGTTCGTCGAGCTTCACCGAAGCCATCGTGCGGACCAGCAGCGCCTGGAAATGCTCGATGAAGCACTCGGCGCGGACAACACCGCTGGAGGGCGCCTGCCTTGGGAAGAAGTCAGAGACTGGTTTCATAACGTTAACAACTATGTCGACGAACTGGACAGACACGCGGAAGCATTTTGCGCGACGCTGTCACAGAAATCGGAAACGCCGTCGATCGACCAGATGCGAGAGTGGCTCGAACGTCGGAATATCACCTTGCAGTTCGAACGTCGCGGCCCGGTTCGTCGCTATGACAGTGCCACAAGAACCTTGATCATAAATAGCGCCCAGGCGAACGACAGCGTGAAGTTCCATATCTCTTGGCACATAACTACGGAATTATTTCGAAAGGAAATAAACCAGATCGTCGAGAATGCCGAATTGAAATCGGAAACGGCTCGGCAATTGCTGGCAATCGGGCTGGGGAACTACATGGCTGGGGCCTTGATAATGCCCTATGAACGGTTCCGGCGTGCCGCCGGTGAATTTCGTCACGACGTCGATGAATTGCGACATCTGTTCGGAACGACTTTCGAACAGGTCTGCCACCGCCTGTCGACGTTACAACGACCAAATGCCCGAGGCACGCCGATGTATTTCTGTCGTGTCGACATGGCCGGCAATATTACGAAGCGACATTCCGCCACGCGGTTACGCTTCGCACGCTTCGGCGGCGCTTGCCCGCTTTGGATCGTTCATGAAGCGGTAGCCGTCCCGGATCGCATTCATGTGCAACTCGCGGAAATGCCTGACGGTGTCCGCTATGTTTCGATTGCCAAGGGTCTTGTCAAACAGACGGGCAGCTATGCCCGCCGCGAGCGCCGATTTGCCGTTGCCCTGGGATGCGAGGCGGCCTTCGCAAGCGAATTCGTCTATGCGGACGAACTCAACCTGAACTGCAAGCAATCCGTCTCCCCCATCGGGGAATCGTGCAGGATCTGCCCCCGCGGCGATTGTGATCAGCGGGCATTTCCCCCCAATGACAGGGAAATAACGGTCGATCTCTCCAGGCGAGAAATAGTGCCTTATCAAATCAGTTCACGATGAATTGGCATTCGACAGATCATACCGACGACGATTTATTCATGAACTCAGGCTCCGCCTGATCTCATCCAGATCAAGGCCATGTCGCGCGACCTTGTAGTAGAACGTCTTGCGCGCCAGCCCCAGGTCGGCCATCGCCTTGCTGATATTTCCGCCCGCCACGCGGATCGCTTCCACCAGGATGCTGCGCTCGAAGGCGTCCATCTGTTGGTTGAGCGGCAGACGCGCCTGACCGGCCGTGGAGCTGTCCTCCAACCCGAGAACGACGCGTTCCGCGAAATGCGCCAGTTCCCGCACATTGCCCGGCCAGTCGTGGTCGACCAGCCTGGCCCAGGTCTGCCTATCGATCACCGGCACGTCCCGGCGAAGGCGACTGGCGGCAGCTTCCAGCAGGTGGGCGAAGATCAGCGGCACGTCTTCCCTGCGCTCCCGCAGCGGGGGGATCCGCAGGCGGATCGCCGCGAGACGATAGAGTAGGGCCGGTTGCACCTGCATTTCAGCGACATTTTCGCGCATGCAGGCGATCACGCGAACATCGACGGGCTGCGGTTCGCGGGCACCTTCGGGAAGGACCACCCTGTCCTCCATGAATTGCACCAGGTTTGCCTGAAGCGTGTCGCCGGCCTGGTCCACGTCATCCAGAAACAGGGTTCCGTCATGTGCCTGAAGGAGCTTGCCGTCGACCGGGCCATGCCCCGAACGCAAGCCGCCATGCAACATCGGCCGGGCGATCGCATCGGACAGGGCGCCGCAGGCGATGGTAACGAACCGCTGCCGCGCTCGCAGGCTGCGCTTGTGGATCATGCGCGCGACAAGCTCCTTGCCGGTGCCGGTTTCTCCTTCGATCAGCACGTCGATATCGGTCGCCGCCAGGCTCTCGATCGTCGCCCGGAGCCTTACGATCGCAGGGAAGTTGCCGATCAGCGGCGATGTCGGCTCGCTCACCATCTGTCGCAGCAGCCGGTTCTCCAGCACCAGGGCACGCTTCTCCGCCGCCCGCCCGACCGATGCGACGAGGCCGTCGGGATCGAACGGCTTGGTGAGGAAATCCCAGGCACCGCCCTTCAACGCAGCGATCGCCATTGGGACGTCACCGTGACCGGTGACGAGAATGACCGGAAGTTCGGCATCCATCGCCGCGATCGCACGGAACAGTTCGATACCCGACATGTGCGGCATCCGCACGTCGCTGACGACAACCCCGCGAAAACTTGCGTCGATGGCCTTGAGCGCCGCGCGCGGATCGTGAAACGACATGACCTCGTAGCCGGCGAGAGTCAGGGTCTGGCTCATGGCATCGCGCATGTCCTCGTCATCGTCGATCACCGCGACGCGGCGGATTTCGGGCAAAGGTTCGGTCATGCTCGGCGTAGCTCCATCTCGAAACAGGCCCCTCGTTCGACGGGTACCAGCCGCAGACCTCCGCCGAGATCCGCCATGATATCGCTGGCGATCACCAGCCCCAGGCCAAGCCCGGCCGGTCGGCTGGTGGCAAAGGGGGTGAACAACCGCTCCTGCATGTCCTGCGGGATGCCGGGACCGTTGTCCCGCACGCGGACGAGGACCCGTTCGTCCCTCGCCTCAACATCGATCGCGATCGCAGGAGCGGAGATGGTGTCCAGCGCCTCGAGCGCATTCTGCAGCAAGTTGACCAGCACCTGCTCCAGCCGGATCGCATCGGCCATGACGTGCAGGTCGTCGGGTATCTCGGAAATGGTCAGTTCCACCCCGCTCATGCGGGAGCGCAAGATCAACAGGCTGCCCTCGACCGGCACGCGGAGCGGGATCGCCGATATGGCACCCGTCGCCTTGCGGGAAAACCCGCGCAATTCGGCCGTTACCCGGCCGATCCGCTCCGTCAGCCGCTCGATCGTGGTGAGATTTTTCACGACCGAGGCAGTGTCCCCGCGCTCAAGGAGCTGACGGCCGTTGGCCGCATAAGCCCGGATCGCGGCCACCGGCTGGGCCGTCTCGTGCGCGATACCGGCGGTGATCTGCCCGAGCGAGGCCAGCCGATTGGCCTGGCGCAGCCCTTCGCGCAAAGCCTCGGCGCGTTCCTCTCCGGCGGCGCGTTCTTCCATTTCGCGGCGCAGTTCGCGCGTTCGTTCGGCAACGAGAGCTTCCAGTTCGCCGGTCCGCGCCGCGGCAAGCGCCGCGCGTTCGGCCCGCCGCAAGGCACGGTCCCGTGCGATCCAGCCCAGACCGGCCAGGACGACCAGCGCCAGCAGCGCGGAAATCCGCGCGGTGCGGGCGGCCCGATCCACACTGTCGGTCGACGTCAGGAGGTTGAGATGCCAGCCCGGCATGGCCATCGGTTCCGACGTCCACAGGAACCCCGCGCGCGCGCCTCCATCCAGCCTTACGATGCCGGATTCCATGTGCGTCAGCGGGGTTCTGGCAAGAGACCCCTTGCCGGACTGGAGTTCTGCCCGAAACTGTCGCCGGGCCATCGGTGAAAGTGGCCGCGTTGTCGTGAAGCGCCATTGCGGCCGGCTGGTGATAAGCACGATCCCTTCGGGTCCGGTGACGAATGTGATCTCACCCAGCCGCGCCCATTTTCGCTCGATTTCCTCGAACTCCAGCTTGACCACGATATAGCCGCCGCCACGCGTGCGCTGGGCAAGGTAGAGTCCCGGCCGTTCACTGACCGTGCCAAGCGCGAACTGGGCCCCAGCCCCTTGCCGCGCGGCGCTGCGGAAGTAATTTCGGAAGGCATAGTTCTGCCCCAGGAAACTGCGCGGCGTGGACGCATTGCTCGACGCCAGCGTCGTTCCCCGGGCATCGAGCAGATAGATCTGCGCCGCCCCGGTCGTCACCGCCAGGGTTTCCAGCTTGCGCGCGACCTGTCTCAGCGCGGCCTGCGATCCGGCCAGACCGGCAACGATATCGCTGTCGTCGGACAGGGCGACGGGAAGCAGGCGGAAGCGCTCGATCTCGCTTTCAAGGTAAGCCTCGCGCAGCACCGCCGCGGCGGCGGCATTCCGTTCCAGCCGCGTCCGCTCGCTGCTTGCGGCCATGCCGCCCGCAATCCAGACAACCGCGCCGCCGAGCATGAGCAGCACACATAAGCAGAGTGAGGGAATCAGATATCGGCGCGCCGTCATCCCCCGTCGATAGCGCCACGCGGGCACTGTGCCAATAGTGACACAATCTGAAAGACAACCTGTGCCAAAACCAGCACGAACAGGCATGGTCGCGATATCTAAAATATTTCTAATACTATGTTTAATAATGATATTTTTCTAGCAATTGGACAAATTGCATCAGCGTTCGGGCTGGAGATAATGCCGCAAAAATCAACCTCCCCGGCCACTCAACCATCGACGCGTGATCTGGCCGGGCCGGAAAGAGCCTTGCCATGCCTGCCCGTCCCCCGATCCGAAACCTCCGACAAGACCGCCTTTCAGGCATGCGCGACAATGCCTCCGCGTGGCCCGTTTCCGCCTAGGACCGTCGATCGTGCCAACAGTTCATCCGCGCCGGACGGTGCGCCTGGGCCTGAGTGCCTGCGCGGCAACCATGCTTCCGCTCACCCCGGCCTTCGCCGCTACTGACGACGAGACCGAAACCTATCCGGCCGAGGCGATCGGCGAAGGCAGTCTTTCGAAAGGCTACGGGCCGTCCCGCTGGGCCGAGGACTGGCGCCGCTATCGCGATCCGGCCAGCCGCGATGACCCGCTCGACCGGCTCAAGTTCCTGCCGCTGGACGGCGACGGCGACATCTACCTGTCGCTTAGCGGTGAACTGCGCCTGCGGATGAACCGCACCGGCAACCTGAACTTGCGCAATGCGGGCGACCAGCGGCAGGACATGATCCGCGTCATGGGGGCCGCCGACCTGCATGTCGGCCCGCATTTGCGGTTCTACGGAGAGCTGGCCCATGCCGGGATCTCGGGGCACAACATCGGCACGCCCGCCGGCTCGATGCGCAACGACCTCGTCGTGCTGCAGTCCTTTGCCGAGGCCCGGGGCCAGCTCGGCAATGTCGACATCGGTCTGCGCTATGGCCGTCAGGAGTTCATGGACGGCAGCAGCCTGCTGACCGCGCAGCGGGACAACAACGGGATCCGCTACGCACTGAACGGCGTGCGGGCCTGGGCCCGGACCGGCGCGGTGCGGATCGACGCATTCGATCTCAAGCCGACCCGCCTGGGCACCGGCGGCACGGGCGACGATAGCGTCGATCATGGCCAGCGTTTCTCGGGATTCACCGCAGGGCTGCGCATTCCGGCCAGGGCGCTGGGCGGATCGCGGCTCTACCTCGATCCGTTTTTCTGGCGACTGCGGAGCACCAGCATTACCCGCGGCGACACTTCCGCGCGGGAGGAGCGCCGCTTCACCGGCGCGCGGCTATGGGGAGAAGCGGGCCGCTGGGCGATAGACTGGACCGTCAATCACCAGTCCGGCCGTTTCGACGGGCGCAGGATCGATGCCTGGCAGGCCTTTCTGGCGCAGTCCTACAAGTTGCAGGGCCTGCCGCTTGCACCGCGCGTCGGGTTCCATGCCGACCACGCCGACGGAGGCGGCAGCTATACTTCGGGCAAGCTGACCGCGGCCACCACGCCGCACGGCAACAACGTCTACTTCAGCTATCAGCTCGCGCTTACCCCCACAAATCTGCGTACTGTCGCACCCAATCTGTCGCTGGCGCCCCTGCCCGGGGTGCGGGCGCTGCTGGAATACCAGTTCGCCTGGAGGCCCGATACGCGCGACGCCGTCTACCGCGCCAACCGTTCCGCCTATGCCGGGACCGAGCAGGTTGGCGGCCACAAAATCGGCGAATCCCTGCGTGCACAAGTGGTCTGGTCGGTCACGCCGCGCGTATCGATCACTGGCCGCTACGAACATCTCGATGCCGGCCCCGTGCTCACCCGCGCCGGCTTCGGCAATTCCGATTTCTTCGCCGCCTGGCTGAACCTGCGTTTCTGACGGGCGCACATCCATGAACCCCGCCCATTTAAGCCCCCGATCCGGTCCTTGCCAACCCTCTGTCCGCAAGGCCCGCAGTCCTTCGCAAACCGGAAGATCAGACACATGAACACTCCCATCAGACCGGCGCCTAGACCTCGCTCCCGGCGCGGCCTCAAGATTGCCGGCGGCGTAGTCCTCGCGCTGCTGCTTGCCTTCGTGGCCTTCCTCTATCGCCCGCTCTACTTCGGCGCGGCGCCGGCAGCCGAGAACGAGAAGCCGGTCGATGTCGTGGTGATCGGCGGCGGCATCATGAGCGTCACCCTGGCCACTTACCTCCAGGAACTGGAGCCGGGCTGGCAGGTGCGCCTGTTCGAGCGCATGGACAAAGTCGCCGCGGAAAGCTCGAACGGCTGGAACAACGCGGGAACCGGGCATTCCGGCTTCGCCGAGCTGAACTATACGCCGGAAAACGACGACGGCTCGATCGCGACCGCAAAAGCCGTCGAAATCGCGGAACAGTTCGAAGTCTCGCGCCAGTTCTGGTCCCACGAAGTCGCCGAAGGCCGCTTGCCGAAACCCTCCGCCTTCATCAATCCGACGCCGCACATGAGCTTCGTGTGGGGTGACGAGAACATCGCCTATCTGCACAAGCGGCAGCAGGCGCTGGTGAAGAACCCGCTGTTCTACGGCATGCAGTATTCCCAGGACCATGCCCAGATCGGCAAATGGGCGCCGCTGGTGATGGACGGCCGCGATCCTGCGCAGAAGGTCGCCGCGACGTACATGCCGCTTGGCACCGACGTCAATTTCGGCGTCATCACGCGCCAGCTCGCCCACTCGCTCCAGCGCAACCCCAACTTCCACATGCAGCTCGGCCATGAAGTGCGCGGGCTGCGCCGGAATGCCGACAGGACCTGGAACGTCACCGTCCGCGACCTTGCGACCGGGCATGACACCACGATCAAGTCGCGCTTCGTGTTCATCGGTGCGGGCGGTGCATCGCTCAAGCTCCTGCAGCTCTCCGGCATCCCCGAGGCCAAGAACTATGCAGGCTTCCCGGTCGGCGGCCAGTTCCTGGCGTTCCAAGCTCCTGCGGTCACCGGCCGTCACGACGTGAAAGTCTACGGCAAGGCGGAAGCCGGCTCGCCGCCGATGTCGGTCCCCCACCTCGATGCGCGCAAGCTCGACGGGCATGACATCACGCTGTTCGGCCCCTTCGCGCTGCAGAGCACGAAGTTCCTCAAGAACGGATCCTGGAGCGACCTGTTCGGTTCGGTGAACAACAACAATGTCGGCGGCATGATCAAGGTCGGCGCCGAGAACCTGGACCTCGTGCGCTACCTCTCGCAGCAGGCGATGCTTTCCGATGCCGACCGGCAGGCCGAACTGATGAAATACTACCCCAAGGCCCGCCGCGAAGACTGGAAGCTGATAACGGCGGGACAACGCGTGCAGATCATCAAACGCGACCCCAAGAAAGGCACCGTCCTGCAGTTCGGCACCGAGATCGTGACCGACAAGGACGGCACCATCGCCGCGCTGCTCGGCGCCTCGCCCGGTGCATCGACCTCGCCCGGCATCATGTTGGCCGTGATGGAAAAGGCATTCCCGCAGCAGATGAAGGGCGCATGGGGTGCCCGCGTTCGCCAGATGGTGCCTTCCTACGGGATGAAGCTGAACGACAGCCCGGCACTGACCAACCGTATCCGCCGGATGACCAGCGAGCGCCTTGGCCTGCCGTTCATCGCCGTCCCGGATAGTCTGAAGCAGGCGCCCCCTGCCCGCCGAAAGCCGGAGGTCGGACAAGACCGGAACCTCAACCGGGAGCAACAGGCACTGTGAATGAACGGCGTGCTGGGTGGATATCCGCCCGGCACGTCGCCCCTGCCTGAACAGTTGCCCAGTTTCTGTTCGAAGTTGCTTCAATTATATTATACGATATACATGAAGTGCTTTGACGGAGATGAGACTTGGACAGCGCTGATGAAGATACACTCGGCCCATCGCTCGAAAGTCGCCGCATCCCTCGCCGCCAGCTCCGCTCCAAGCCCTTCGGCGCGCTCGACCGACGGGGGGTGATCCGCGCGGGGCTGGCGGGTGTCTTCCTGCCTGCGCTTGAAGGGCAGTTGCAGGCCGCCCCTTCCCCGGCACCCGCGCCGCGAAAGATCGGCTCCCTACTCTCAGGTCGCGATAAACCCTTCAAGCTCGGCTTCGACGGCGGGCGTGTGACCAGTCTCACCTGCGCATCGCAGGCCGTACCGGGAGATTTCATCCATGCGGGCGCAGGTCTCGGGAATGCCACCGGGACCTACCGCATCCCGGATGGCCCGTGGCAGCGCTTCGAAACGCGCACGCTGGAGCCCGAGCACGTCAGGCAGTCCGAAAGCGGGGTGGAGACGCGCTACCTCCTCGCGCCCGGCATCTCCGTCACGAGCAGTGTCGCCCTCGAAGCCGAAGGGCTTTATCTGACCCTGACGCTTTCCAACGAGACCGCCTTGCCGGTCGAGTTCGGCGATCTTGCCCTTCCGCTGCCGATCAACATGATCCACGCGGCAAAGGGCGATCCCGACGCTCTCCTCAAGCATAGCTTCATTTCGGGCCGCAGTTCGCACATTTTCTGGCAGCGCAAGGACAGTCTCACCCCCTGGCTCGCCATGCTCCCGGAAAAGGGCGCGGCGCTCGAATACTGGGATGCGCCCAAGGATTCGCCAGACCTCTACCGGGTGTTCTTCCACGCCGCCGCCGAAGTCGCCGCCGTAAAGGCAGCGGGTTCGCGCTGGCGCCTGCCTGCGACCAGCCTCACGCTTGCGCCGGGGGCAACGGCCGGGCGAGGCGTGCGATTCCTGCTCGTGGACGGCTACGCGGCGATGCGCCGGACCATCGCCGAGCATGGGCTGATCGACGTCGAAGTGGTGCCGGGCATGACCGTGCCCACCGATCTCGACGTAGCGCTTTCGCTGGCATCCAGCGTATCGGTCGTCCGGCTGGAGCCCGAACATCCCGCGCACACCGAATGGACGCCGCTTGGAGAACGGGCCGGGCGGAAGCTCTTTCGGCTGCGCTTCGCCCGTCTCGGTGAGAACCACGTCACGCTGCATCAGGCGGACGGCGGGCGGACGACGCTGGAATTCTTCGTGACCGAGCCGGTCGAGACGATGATCGCCAAGCGCGGCGCCTTCATCGCCGCCCACCGTCACCGCGATCCCGCGAAGTGGTACGACGGCCTGCTGGCCGAATGGAACATGGAGAGCCAGACACTGCTCGGCCCGGACAATTACGACCGGATCAAGGGCTGGCGCATCTACGAAGTGACCTGCGACGATCCGGGCCTTTCCAAGCCCGCCTTCCTTGCCGCCAAGAACGCGGAATACCCGGTGCAGGCCGAGATCGACGCACTGGACGACTATATCGAGCACTTCGTCTGGGGCGGCCTCCAGCGCACCACCGAAGAGCAATGGCCTTACGCGCTCTACGGCATTCCCGACTGGAAGCGGAACCGCGACAGCGCCGATCCGGGCGAGAAGGGCCGCAAGCACTTCTGGCGGCCTTACGACTATCCGCATATCGCGCTGATGTATTTCGCGCTCTATCGCATCGCCAGGGACCGGCATGGCTTCCGCACGCGTCTTGCCGCCGCCGACTATCTCCAACGCGCCTTCGGCACCGCGCGGGCCATGTTCGTGATCCCCAAGGAGATCATCGACTGGACGGCGGACTCCACCGGCTTCTACAATGAACTGGTCATTCCCGACGTGATCGAGGCCCTGCGCCGCGAAGGCCTTGTAGCACAGGCGGACGAACTGGCCGGGCACTGGGAGCACAAGGTCGCGCACTTCGTGAACGAGGTCGACGATCTCTTCGCCTCGGAATACGCGTTCGATTCCACCGGCTTCGAATCGACGCAGGCGATCGCCCGCTATGCGCTCGACCGGCCGGAGCGCTTCCCGCCGGAACGTGCCCGCGCTTTCGCCAAGCGTCAGATGGACGCCAACCTGTTTTGCCGGGGCTGGCTGCAACCCTCGTATTACACGCTCGGCAGCGATTACCGCGCGCAGGCGGGCGATGCCTATACGCTGAGCTACATGGCGCAGATGGGCGGCTGGGCCATCCTCGATCATGCCCTGAACGACGCTTCCGATCATCGTCCCCTGCTGCGGCTTGGTCATGCCTCGGCGCTGAGCAGCTGGGCCTTGCTGAACAGCGGCACGCCGGAGAGCGGCTACGGCTACTGGTATCCCGGCAAGGCCAACGACGGCGGCGCGGGGGGCGGTTTCGAACCCGCCGCGCTTGGCGAGACATGGCTGGACCAGACCCACCGGCACGGGTCCTGGTACTATTCCTGCGAGATCGACCTCGGCTTCTGCGGCGCCCTGCGCGCGGCGGCCACCACGCTGGTCGACGACGAACTTTTCGGCCGCGTGGCACTTTCCGGTGTGCTGGAAGAACGCGATGACCAGCTTCTGGTCCATCCCCGCGACGGTGTGCGTCGGCGTTTTCACGCGCGCCTCGAAGAGCGTTCTCTCGATATCCAGTTGCTGGACGACGGCCGGTTCGCGTCCGACATGCCGATCCGGGTCAGCCCTCTGCTCGATCACTGCGAATTCGCGATCGACCACTCCTCCGGTCCCGCCCGTACCTTGCGGATCCGCATCTCCGGCAGAAATTCTTCGCGCTGGAATTTCACGGGAGCGGCCAAGGCCCTGAGCGCGGGCGAATACGCCATCGAGGTGAAGGAGGGCACGCGGCGAACGAACCTGAAGGCGCGAGCAGACCGGACAGGATAAGCCGCTTTTCCCGACGTGATGCGACGGTGCGTTCGCATCACGGGTCAAGCCCTACTGCGCGCGATAGCGGCTCGGCGGCGCACCCAGGACGCGTTTGAACATCGTCGAGAAATTGCCCGGTCCGTCATAGCCGAGATCGAGCGCGATCGCCGTGACGGAATCGCCTGCTGCCAGCCGCTGCAATGCTTCGGAGAGACAAGCCTGCTGCCGCCACTCGGCAAAGCTCATGCCCGTTTCGCGCCGGAACAGCCGGGTAAAGCGCCGACGGTTCATCGCCAGCGCATCCGACCACTGATCGATCGTCTCACTCGCCCGCGGACATTCGAGAAAGCGATGGCAGCGCTGCGCAAGCGCCGTATGGCGCGGAAAGGGCACGACGATCGGGATCACCGGCGCCAGGCAGATCTCCGCCACCAGCAGCGCCATCACCAGTCCGTCGCGTCCTTCCTCCACGTATTCGGCTGGCACCTCCGACGCCGCCACAAGAAGCTGGCGCAGCAGGGGGGATACCGAGACGACCCGGCAAGTATCGGCAAGGGTTGCGCTTGCCGCCTGGTCAATCAGCACACTGCGCGTCCGCACCGCGCCGACCATTCGCACCGAATGCGGCGTTCCGGCCGGAATCCAGACCGCACGCTCGGGCGGCGCGACCCAGGCCTTCGGGGGTGCTGACCGCCACAACCCCGCTTGCGGCATAAAGGAATTGCCCGCGCCGGTGGGTATGTTCGGCCAGTTCGAAAGATGCCGGATAATCGTTGCCTACCCCGACCACCGGGCGCGGCACATCCTCGAAATCGGCAGACTGGCGATGCTCGACTGGTTGTCCCATTTTCATAATTGATTGACCCATATGCCGAAGCGGGACGATCCAAAAGGGAATAAGTGCCGTCTTCTCAAATCGGGACAGGATGACAAGGAATGGCGACGAGTAGAACCAGTTCAGAGGCCGGGGCCAGGGCCGGGGGCGCGATCGACGGAACGGTGTTCGGCGTGATCGTCGCGATCAGTTTCTGCCACCTTCTGAACGACATGATGCAGTCGCTGCTTCCGGCGATCTATCCCGCGCTGAAAAGCGACCTGAAACTGAGCTTCGGCCAGATCGGACTGGTGACGCTCGCCTATCAGATCACCGCCTCGATCCTGCAACCGCTGGTCGGGCTCTATGCAGACAAACGGCCCACGCCGCTGGCCTTGCCCGGCGGCACACTGTTCTCGCTGGCCGGACTGACGGTGCTCTCCGCAGCGCATAGCTATTGGCTGGTGCTCGTCGGCGCCTCCTTGCTGGGCATGGGATCGTCCGTGTTCCATCCCGAATCCTCGCGCGTGGCACGGATGGCCGCCGGTGGACGGCACGGCCTTGCCCAATCCTTGTTCCAGGTCGGCGGCAATGCCGGACAGGCGCTGGGACCGCTGGCCGCCGCGCTGGTGGTGGTGCGCTGGGGCCAATCCAGCCTGGCCTTCTTCGCGCTGTTGGCGCTGCTCTCCGGCGCGGTGCTGTGGAACGTCGCCGCCTGGTATCGCAGCCACGGCCTCGAACGCCTCGCCGCCGGTCGCAAGGCCGCACTCTCCGGCGCCCTGCCGAAAGGACAGGCCGCGCGCGGCATCGCGATATTGCTGGCGCTGATCTTCTCCAAATACGTCTATCTCGCCAGCCTGACGAGCTACTTCACATTCTACCTGATCCACCGTTTCGGACTCTCCGTGCAGAACGCGCAGTTCCATCTGTTTGCCTTTCTGGCAGCCGTCGCCGTGGGCACGGTCATGGGCGGGCCGCTGGGCGATCGCTTCGGCCGCAAGTACGTGATCTGGTTCTCGATCCTGGGCGCCCTGCCCTTCACCCTGCTCCTGCCCTATGCCAGCCTGTTCTGGACCGGCCCGCTGACCGTGGCGATCGGCCTGATCCTGGCTTCCGCGTTTCCCGCTATCGTCGTGTTCGCGCAGGAACTGGTTCCCGGCAAAGTGGGCATGATCTCAGGCCTGTTCTTCGGGTTCTCGTTCGGAATGGGCGGCATAGGCGCCGCTGTGCTGGGTTGGCTGGCCGATCGCACGAGTATCGAAACGGTCTACCATATCTGCGCCTTTCTCCCGGCAATCGGCCTCCTGACCGCGTTGCTTCCGCGTCTCGACAAGAACTGAGCTATCCGCGAAATCACGGCCAAGGGGCTACTCTCGTCCCGTCAATGCGAAGACGTTGCCATGCGCTCACGCAGCCAGGCCATGGCCGGATCGTGCTGGGTCCGCTCATGCCAGGTGAGCAGCTTGGTGAAGCCCGGCACATCCAGCGGCGGATCGCGCAGGCATAGCCCTTCCAGCCCGCGCACCAGCCGCTCGGGCAGCAGTGCGCAAGTGTCCGAAGCGCGGATCAGGTCGAGCACGAAGCCGAAGTTGGGCACGGAGAGCACGACCCGGCGGCTGCGGCCCATGGCGTCGAGGGCACGGTCGGTAGCACCATGGAACTGGGTGCCGTCATGCGACATGAGCGCATGATCGAGCGCACAGAAGGCATCGAGATCGAGCGGACGCCGCGTTGCCGGATGGCCATGCCGCATCACGCAAACGTAGCGCTCGTCGAACAGTCGCCGGGCGCGAAGATGCTCGGGCGCCATTTCCGGGGTGATCAGCGCGAAATCGAGGTGCCCCTGCTCCATGTCCCGTGCCAGCGTGGCCATGTCGACCGGGCGGATCGACATGCGGATACCCGGTGCGATCCGCCGCAACTCGGTGAGGAACGGCAGGATAACCACGCGCTGCGCATAGTCGGTGGCGGCAATGCTGATCGTCATTTCAGCGCTGGCGGGATCGAAAGCCTCGGGCTGAAGCAGAACCTCGATCTCGCGCAGCGCCGCCTTCAGCGGCCCGGCCAACGCTTCGGCGCGCGGGGTGGGCAGCACACCGCGCTGCGCTCGAACGAACAGCGGATCGTGAAAGGCTTCGCGCAGGCGGGTCAACATGCCGCTGACCGCCGGCTGGGTCAGCCCGAGTCGCTCTGCGGCGCGCGTGACCGAGCGTGTTTCCAGCAGCGCATCCAGCGCCTTTAGGAGATTGAGGTCCAGCCCCCTGATATCACCCTGCATGATGATGGAAATACCACTTCCTGATTTCTCTTATATCAAATGCCCGCTTATCTGTTCCCCAGTCAAGCTTTCCCCCCCGAAGCGCAGGAGACCCATGTGAGCGACATCCTCTGGCCGGCCGGCTATGTGCCCGGCTTCACCGACAATTTCTGTTCCAACGAAGTGATCGTGGCAGGCCTGACCACGGCCGATGTCTGGCCCTTCCTGGCCGAACCGCTGCGCTGGTCCGACTATTACGCCAACAGTTCCGACGTGGCGTTTCACGATGGCGCGGGCCCGATCCTCGAACAGGGTGATCGTTTCTTCTTCAAGACTTTCGGCTTCCCGGTCGAATCGCAAGTGGTCGAATGCGTGCCGCCGGTGGAAGGCCAGCCCGCACGGATCGCGTGGCATGGCTGGTCGGGCGAAGGTGATACCCGGCTCGACGTTCATCACGCCTGGCTGATCGAAGACCTCTCGGCCGGGCGCGTGCGCATCCTCACGCAGGAAAGCCAGAAGGGTAACCCCGCCAAGGAACTGGCCAAGACCAAGCCCAACCCGATGATCAACGGCCATCAGGACTGGCTGGACGGCCTCGTCACCGCCGCGTTCGCAGCCAAGGCGTAAGGAGAAACGGCATGAAAATCCTGATCGTTCTCACCTCGCACGCACAGATCGGCGAGACCGGCCGCTCCACCGGCGTCTGGATCGAGGAACTGACCACGCCCTACTACGCCTTCATCGATGCCGGAGCTGACGTGGACCTGGCATCAACGGCGGGCGGCGAAGTGCCGGTCGATCCCGGCTCGATGGCCGAGGCGGACCGTCCGGAAAGCGTCGCCCGTTTCCTCGCTGATGCACCGGCGGTGAAGAAGCTGAAGCACTCGCTGAAGGTCGCGGACCTGACCGCCGAACCCTACGATGCAGTGTTCCTGCCCGGCGGCCACGGCACCATGTGGGACTTGCCCGAAAGCACCGCGCTGGCCGATCTGCTGACCACGGCGTTTGCCGAGGGCAAGGTCGTCTCCGCCGTCTGCCACGGCCCGGCCGGCCTCGTGAACGCCAAGGATACCGAGGGCAAGCCGCTGGTCGCCGGTCGCAAGGTCAGTGCCTTTACGAACAGCGAGGAAGAGGCCGCCGGGCTTACCCACGCCGTGCCGTTCCTGCTGGAAACGCGCATCCGCGACCTTGGCGCGCTTTACGAACGCGGGCCGGATTTCCAACCCCATGCGGTGCGCGACGGCAATCTCGTCACCGGGCAGAACCCGGCCTCATCAACGCGCGTGGCGCAACTGGTGCTCGAAGCCATCGGCTGAGCCCGCCTACTCACTTTCGTTTTCTCTCTCCCCAACCGGAGGACGCATGTCCGCGCTTTTCACTCCCTTCACGCTCAAGGACGTCACCTTGCGCAACCGCATCGCGGTGCCGCCCATGTGCCAGTATTCCGCCGAGGACGGTGTCACCACCGACTGGCACCTTGCCCACTACACCGGCATGGCACGCGGCGGTGCCGGCCTTGTCATCGTCGAGGCGACCGGCGTTTCGCCCGAAGGCCGCATCACTCCGGGCTGCACCGGGCTCTGGAATGACGCGCAAGTGCCCGGCATGGCCGCCATCGCCGCCGAAATTCGCAAGGCGGGCGCGGTGCCCGGCATCCAGATCGGCCATGCCGGTCGCAAGGCCAGCGCCAACAAGCCGTGGGAAGGCGACGACCATATCCCCGACGATGCCCCCGGCGGCTGGCCAACGATCTCGCCGTCCGCCCTCGCCTTCGGCGGCGGCCTGCCCAAGGTGCCGAGGGAAATGACGCTGGACGACATCGCCCGCGTCAAGGCGGACTTCGTTGCCGCCGCAAAGCGCGCGCGCGATGCCGGGTTCCAGTGGCTGGAACTGCATTTCGCCCACGGTTACCTCGCGCAGAGCTTCTTTTCGGTCCATGCCAATACCCGCACCGACCAATACGGCGGCAGCGCCGAGAACCGGGGCCGCTTCCTTATCGAAACGCTGCAGGCCGTTCGCGAAGTCTGGCCGGAAAACCTGCCGCTCACCGCCCGCTTCGGGGTGCTGGAATTCGACGGTCTGGACGAGGAAACGCTGGTGGAATCGATCGCGCTCGTGAACCGCATGCGCGCGGAAGGGCTGGACTTCCTCAACGTCTCGATGGGCTTTTCGACGATCGAGGCGAAGGTGCCGTGGGGCCCCGCCTTCATGGCCCCGATCGCCCAACGCGTACGAACCGAGACCGGCCTGCACGTCGCCACCGCATGGGGCATGGACGTTCCCACCGATGCCGAGCGCGCGATTGCAGAGGCGCAGATGGATCTGGTGATGGTCGGGCGCGGTGTGCTGGCCGACCCGCACTATCCGTTCCGCACGGCGCGCGAACTGGGCGTACCGAAGGCCTCCTCGCTGCTGCCGGAGCAATATGCCTATTGGCTCTCGCGCTATCCGGGGCCGCAGAACGGCGAAGTGATCGATTGAGGCGATCGCCCTTCCGGTGATCGATCCCGCCGGAAGGGCGCTCCCGTGGTCGGCCTTTGCCCTGTCAAGGCTGTAGACTTTCGTGACCCGCCATATTGCGAATTGATCGCAAGAGAGCTAGGCGCGCCCCAAATGCACTCCAACGCCGCTGCCTTGACGCGCCTGCTGCTGACGGAACGCCGCTCGCTTCTGCGGCTGGCGCAGCGCATCGTCGGCAGTGTCCCGGCAGCGGAGGATGTGACGCAGAGCCTGTGGTTCCGGGTCCAGCGGGTAGAGGACGATCCGCCGATCGTGAACAAGCGGGCCTTCCTCTACCGCCTCGCCACCAACCTTGCGACCGACCATGTCCGCGCCGCCACGCGCCACGGCAAGCTGTTCGAGGGCGGAGATCTTCCGCTCGACGTTTCCGCGAACACGCCTTCGGCAGAGACACGGCTGGTCGATAGGGAAAGGCTGCAACGCCTCGAAGCGGCGCTGGAGGAACTGCCGCTGCGCTGCCGACAGGTCTTCACGCTGCGCCGGATCGACGGCGTTCCGGCCGACGAAGTGGCGCAGCGGCTTGGCATCACGCTCAACGCCGTCGCCAAGCATGTGCGGATCGCGGTACGCCATTGTCATGCCAGACTTCAGGATGATCTTCAGGATGATACGGGCGCATGACTGCCTATTCTCGCCGCGAAAAGTCCCGATCCGCGCGTGCCGGACGTCTTGCATATGAAGGCCGGTGCGGCGCCTTGGTGCGCCGCACGGCAAAGGAACCGCGCTGGTGATGGCTGACAGTCCCATTCCTAAGGAAATCGCCGATGAGGCCGCACGCTGGTTCGCCGATCGCGACAGCGGCCTGCTCGAAGATGAGACCGAACTGAACGCCTGGCTGAACGCCGACCCGCGCCATGCGCAGGCCTTTGCGGAGATGGAAGTCGTCTGGTCCGATCTGGGCGGGGTGACGGTCCCTCCCGCGCTGCGTGCTTCTCTCGCCCCGCCCCCGCCCCGCCTGCCGTCCGGCCTGCCGTCCGCCTCGGTACATCCGCGGCGCGGCCTCTCCCGCCGCTGGGTGCCGACAGCTCTGGCCGCAAGCCTTGCCCTAGTAGTGGTGGTCGGCGCGGCGAACGACTGGCCCACGCGCTGGCGGGCCGATGCGATGA
Source organism: Novosphingobium sp. TCA1 (assembly GCF_009811895.1). Taxonomy (NCBI): domain Bacteria; kingdom Pseudomonadati; phylum Pseudomonadota; class Alphaproteobacteria; order Sphingomonadales; family Sphingomonadaceae; genus Novosphingobium; species Novosphingobium sp. TCA1. The sequence goes on from NZ_BLJH01000013.1 coordinate 27,521, forward strand.
CCGCGCCCGGCGAACAGCGCACGATCGCCATGCCGGATGGTTCGCATATCCTGCTCAATACCCGCAGCGCGGTGGCCTTCGACTATGCTCCGGGTCGGCGCACCGTCCGGCTGCTCAAAGGCGAAGCGGCCTTCACCGTCGCCCCCGACCGCAGGCGCCCGTTCACGGTGGAGGCAGGTGGCGGGAGCACGACCGCGCTAGGCACCCGTTTCCTCGTCCGCACGCTGGACGACGGCGCGCAAGTCAGCGTCACCGAGCACCGGGTGCGCGTATCCGTCCCGGCTGCGCAAGGCAGGACGGCGGAAGTCGGCGAAGGGCAGAGCATCCGCTATCGCGGCGAACGGGGCCTCGGCCCCCTCGAAACCGGCAAAGTCGCCGATGCCGATGCCTGGACACAGGGCTTCCTGACGTTCGAGGATCGCCCCCTATCCGAAGTCGTTGCCGAACTGGGGCGCTATCACAGCGGCTACCTCCAGGTGATCGGCGGGGACGTCCGCGCCCGGCGGGTGAGCGGCGTGTTCAACATCCACGATCCGGTCGGCGCCATTGCCAAGCTTCAGGCCTCGCTCGGCCTCAGATCGACCCGCCTGACCGACCGCCTGATCTTCATCTACAGCTGATTTTCCGGCCCTTTCGGAAAAATCCGAAAAAATTGCATCCGGCAAAGTCCCGTTTTTGCAGGGTCGCTCGTCTGATGAATGAGAGCGCGTCGCAATAGCGAAGTCCGCGCTCGTGTTCTGTCATGATCCGGGGGTATTTTTCCGTGAATTCGAACCGCCTGCACCGCCCTGTCCGTTCGGCGGCGCGCAGCCTTGCTTTCGCTCTGCTGGCCACCACCACGCTTTGTGCCGCGTTGCCGGGCACCGCTGCAGCCCAGAGCGCTGCGGCCTATGACATTGCCGCCGGGCCGCTTCCCGCCGCGCTCAACCAGCTTGCCCGGCAGGCCCGGATCGAGCTGGTCTACGACGCACCGCTGACGCAGGGCATCTCGACTTCCGGGGTCAAGGGCAGCCTTGCCCCCGCCGAAGCGCTGTCGCGCCTCCTGGCGGGCACGGGCCTCACCTTCCGCCAGACCGCGCCGCGCACTTTCACCATCGAACGCGCGCCGCAAGTATCGGACGGCACCACTCAACTCGGCCCGGTCCGCGTCGAGGGCGGCAGCGAAACTGCAACCGGCACCGGAACCGACGGCGCCGGGCTTGCCCTGACGATGACCGAGGGCACGAAATCGCTGGCCGGACAGTACGCCCAGGTCGGCGGCAAGTCCGCCGAACGCCTCCGCGAGATTCCGCGCAGCGTCACCGTGCTGACCGCGCAGGAGATCGAGGACAAGGACATCACCACCGTCACCGCCGCGCTAGATCAGGTGACCGGCATCTACGTCGCCTCGTACAATACGCGCACGCCGGTGTTCTATTCGCGCGGGTTTCTGCTCCAGAACCTGACCATCGACGGCGGCAGCCCGATGCGCATGCATGACGGCTTGCAATCGATCATCAACGGCGTCGGCCTGCCCAACCTGCTCGCCTACGATCACGTCGAGGTGATGCGCGGCGCGGACGGGCTCTATTCGGGCAACGGCGATGCCAGCGGCACCGTCAATCTCGTGCGCAAGCGCCCGACGGCGGAGCGCCAGATCAAGTTCGCCGCCTATGCCGGAAGCTGGAACAACTACCGCGCCGAACTGGACGTGGGTGGCCCGCTCAACCAGTCCGGCACCCTGCGCGCGCGCGTGGTTGCGGGCTGGCAGGACGCCGATTCCTATTTCACCGGCGCCTATACCAAGGACAAGTTCGGCTACGGCATCATCGAGTGGGACGTCACGCCCGACACCACGTTGTCTGCGGGCCTGAGCTATGACGATCTCAATGCCCAGAAGTACGAACGCACGCTGGCATGGCGGGCGGGCAGTCTTGGCACCCCGGAGAACCTGCCGATCCTGTCCAAGCGGGATTCGTGGATGCCCGAATGGGCCTACGACAAGGCGCAGACGCTCCAGTACTTCGCCAAAGTCAGCCACGACTTCGGCGCCGACTGGAACCTGACCGTCAACGCCACTCGCAACGAAACCGATTCCAACGAACTCTACGGCTACTACGGCATCGGCATCAATTCGGACGCGGCGACGCCCAGCGGCTACTTCATGCGCTGGATGTCGCACGGCCATGCCAACCAGACCCTGCTGGACGCCAACCTCAAGGGCAAGTTCACCCTGTTCGGCCAGCAGCACGACCTTGCCGTGGGCGCCAACTGGTCGCGCAGCCAGGCCAATTCGACCAACCCCATCGGCGGCATCGCCGGGGTCACGGTCGAGGATTACCTCACCTACTACCGCTACGCGAAGCCAACCAAGGCCGAGATCGCGACGTGGAGCGGCTATGGCACCTGGGGCAGCGTCTATAGCGACAACGGCTGGGATACCACGCGCTATGGCTTCTGGGGCACGCTGGGCATGCATCTGGCCGACCCGGTCAAGCTGATCGTCGGCGGACGCTACAGCCGCAACGAGAATTTCCGCGGCCAGTCCATCGGCAAGTTCGTGCCCTATGCCGCCGCGACCTACGACTTCTCGCGCGACTGGACGGCCTATGCCAGCTACGCGCAGATATTCGAGCCTATGCAGAACATCGTGCCGATCGGTCAGTGGAACGAAGACCCGGCACTGATCACATACTCGGACAAGCCGACCACTGGCCGCAACTACGAAGCGGGCGTCAAGGGCGACCTCGCCGGAGGGGCGCTTCAGGCCGCCGTCTCGGTATTCTATATCGAGAAGAACAACGTCTATGTGAATGACGAGGAGCAGGGGCAGGTCGTCATCCCCGGCTATGGCACCACCTACATGCAGCGCGTGGCCAAGCTTCAGACCAGCAAGGGCTTCGATGCCGAACTGAAAGGCGCGCTGACGCGCAGCTGGCAGATTTCGGCGGGCTATACCTTCAACGTCACCAAGAACAAGGAAGACGATGGCGCGCCGATCCTGCTCTGGGCGCCCAAGCATTCGGCGCGGGTATGGAGCACCTACCAGCTTTCCGGCGCGCTCGAAGGTCTGCGGCTGGGCGGCGGTGTCCGGGTGTTCGGCAACAGCGATTTGCGCAAGGGCTATGCCGTGATCGGCGCGAGTGCCGACTACGAGATCGACCGTCACCTGACGCTCGGCATCTATCTCGACAACCTAGCCAACGAGACCTACCGCGTCTCCACCAGCAGCGCGGCGACTTACGGCAATCCGCGCAACTTCATGGTGACCCTGCGCGGGACCTACTGAGGCGATGCCGGGTGCGAAATCTCCGGGCTTTCGCCAGTCGATGGCGGCGCTCCACACCTGGGTGGGGCTGCTGCCCGGCTGGCTGCTGTTCCTGATCTTCCTGTTCGGGACGACGGCCTATTTCCAGCAGGAGATTTCGCGCTGGATGCGACCGGAAATGTCGTCCGGCGCGCTGTCGATGAAGGCATTGGCAGCGGCCGACACACTCCTGCACGACCGGGCTGGCGGCGCGCAGGCGTGGACCGTTTCGCTGCCCGCGCGCGGCGGGCAGGTCGTGCGTGTTTCGTGGGAGGGGGCCGAGGGAGAAGGCCCTGAAAACGAGGGCAAGGCCACGCTCGATCCCGCAACGGGCCGCGACGTGAAAGTGCGCGACACGCAGGGCGGCAATTTCCTCTATCGCTTTCATTACGACCTCTACGCCGTGCCGCGCCTCTGGGCGCGCAGCCTGGTCTGCGTGGCGGCGCTCGCGATGCTGGTGGCGATCCTCTCCGGCGTGGTGACGCACAAGAAGATCTTCGCAGACTTCTTCACCCTGCGCTTCGGCAAAGGCCAGCGATCCTGGCTGGACGGCCACAACGCTACCGCCGTGCTGGCCCTGCCGTTTCACCTGATGATCACCTACACCGGCCTTGCCGCGCTGCTGTTCACGATCATGCCATGGGCGATTTCCGCGAATTTCCCGACCCGCGCCGCCTACAACGACGTGGTCTATCCCGATGCGCCGGAATATCCCGCGGCCGGCAGGCCAAAGCCCATGCTGCCCCTGTCCCTGCTGGCACAGCGCGCCCAGGCGGCGTGGGATGGCGGCCATGTCGGGGGCCTTACGATCACCCATCCCGGCGACGTCCAGGCAACGGCATCGTTCTACGCCCAGCGCGACCGTCTGGGCATACCGGCACCGCGCCTGATCCTTTCCGCGATCGATGGACATGTACTCTATCGCGCGCCTGCCGAGGGCGGCGCACGGGCGGCTCAGGACGTGATGATCCTGCTCCACCTGGGCACTTTCGCCGACACCGCCTTGCGTTGGCTCTATTTCGTGTCGGGCGTGTCGGGAACGGCGATGGTGGGAACGGGTCTTGTCCTGTGGACCGTGAAGCGCCGCGCCCGCCTGCCCGATCCCGCCCGCCCCCATTTCGGATTCCGGCTGGTGGAGCGTCTCAACATCGCCATGATCGTCGGTCCAATGGCCGGGATCGCCGCCTATTTCCTCGCCAATCGCCTGCTGCCGCTGGACCTTGCCGAGCGCGGCGCGTGCGAGATCGACTGCCTGTTCCTGACATGGGGCGCCTTGCTCCTCTGGACACTGCTGCGGCCCGCTGCCCGGGCCTGGATCGAAGCGCTCGCTCTATCCGCCTTGCTCTATGCACTGGTGCCGCTTGTGAATGCCCTCACGACCACGCACGGATTGGCCGCAAGTCTCCTCGCGGGGGATTGGGTCTTCGCCGGGTTCGACCTCATGATGCTGGCGACCTCCGCCACATTGGCATTCGCCGCACGGCGGCTCGCCGCGCGCAAGGTGCGATCATGACCCTTCGTACTTGCTCCCGGATCCTGGCCGGGACGCTGGGCGCCTATGGACTGACGGCGCTGGCGACGGTGGCCGTCTCGCGCGTCCTGATCCGCCTCGGCGCCGATCCGGTGGAAGCAGTCACCGGCGTGACGCTGGCCAGCTTTGCCCTGTTCGCAGGCGTCTCGATGACCATCTTCCATGCCCGCAGCACGGCCCGAGCCTGGTTCTGGCTGCTGGCCCTCACCCTGCCTTGCGGTCTTGCCGTTCTGGCCTTGTCCGCCGAGTGACGCCGATGCCGATTCTCCCGCCTGCAACCCGCTTCGCCGATCGGCCCACTTCTCCTGCCGCGCGCCTGGCAGGACTGTGCGGCACCGGATCGACCGGACTGGCCATTCTCGCAGGCCTGTTCCTGACCTGGCAGCACCATACCGCCGCCCTGCCCGCCTCGACGTTGACGGCCTTCAACGTCGCACCACCTGCTGCACCGCCCGAACCCGTTCGCGAAGTTCCGCCGGGCCCAGAGCAGGCAAGGAAGGACAAATCCGTCCCGCAACCGCAGAGAGCCACGATAGAGGCACCGGAAATCGCCATTCCGACAAGCAATGTCGTTGCAGCAGCCCCACCTGCTCCGCCGGTAACGCCCGATCCCGGGCCGCCGGTCAAGGAAACCACCGCCCCCGTCAGCAAGCCGGCCCCGCCCGCCCCCCAAGTCTCCAGCGGCAAGCCGACCTGGCAGGGCCTCGTGCTCGCCGCGCTCGACAAAGTGAAGCGCTACCCGCGCGCTGCCCACTTCGCGCGCCAGCAGGGCGTGCCCTATATCCGCTTCACGATAGACAGACAGGGCAAAGTGCTGTCGGTCTCGCTGGAGCGATCCTCAGGTTTCCGCTCGCTCGACCAGGAGGCATTATCGCTGCCCAAGCGTGCCCAGCCGCTGCCGAAACCGCCGGAAGACGTGAAGGGCGAGACCATCGAACTGGTCGTCCCGGTCGAATTCTTCATGCGTTGAGCAGGAGCGTTTCATGACTCACAGCAACCGCACCCTGCATCGCCGCCCCCGCATCGAACGCCGCGTGCTGGCGATCCTGAGAGGCGCCGAGCCGTTTGACGGCGATGCGGAAAAAAGTAACGCCTTCCGCCGTCTTCGCCACATCGCCGCGCGCAAGGATATGGAAATCCTGTCGCCGACCTGAAGCTCTATCCACTAACGCTCTACAGGCCTTGGCTGCCGGTCGCCCAGTGACCTGCACGGATGAAGCGGGCGCCGCGCCGCTTCAGCGATCCGATCCCGGCCCATAAAGCCCTGTTGTACCGCTCTCGAAACCTGCAATCGTCTTTTCCAGTTCCGCGATGCGTTCGTGGAGGGGACGAACCGCCTGTTCGATCTCCCGTTCCGTGAAGCGCGGGGTGATGTGCTGCGGGCAATTCCAGTCGAACGCCGCCAGTCGCAACCGGAAGATCCGCTCGGGCCGGGCCTTGTATCCGGGATCGAGGACAAGCTCGGTCAATGCCGGATCGGCGTCCAGCGACAGCTTCTCGACATGGGCATAGATCTTCAGCCGCATGCGCCGGGGATAGTCCATCAGGATCAGGCAGGCCCGGTCGTTGGCGGCGAGATTGCCGGTGCTGATATACTGGCGGTTGCCGCGATAGTCGGCGAAAGCGAGAGTACGTTCGTCCACCAGCTTGAGAAACCCCGCCGGGCCGCCGCGATGCTGGACATAGGGCCAGCCGTCTTCCGATACCGACCCCATGTAGAAACTGTCGCGCGCGGCAATGAAGGCAGCCTCGTTGCGGGTGAAGCGGTCGAATTCGCGATCGCCCTCGAACGCGGCCCATTGCCTGTCGGCGCCCATTTCCGCCTGGGCTGCGCGGACGCTGGGGGTCGTGGCGATATCCAGAAATCCGTAAGACATGATGCATCTCCGATATTGGCGCCGGGGAGCCTTTTGCGGGGCCGCCCCGGCCGGTCGGTCAGCGGGGAGCGACCTTGCGATCGAGGAAGTCGCGGATCAGCGGGCCCATCTCGTCCAGCTTGTCCTCCAGGGCGAAATGCCCGGTATCGAGAAGGTGGAGTTCCGCCTCGGGAAGGTCGCGCAAGTAGGGGTGGGCGCCCGGTTCGGGAAAGATCTTGTCGTTCTTGCCCCAGACGATCAGCGTCGGCGGCTTGCGCTCGCGGAAGAACTGCTGGAACTGCGGGTAGAGCGGCACATTGGTGCGATAATCGTAGAACAGGTCGAGCTGGATGTCCTTATTGCCCGGCCGGTCGAGCAGGGCCTGATCGTGGACCCAGTTGTCCGGGCTGATACGCGACAGGTCGCTGACGCCGTCGGTATACTGGAATATCGTAGCCTTCTGCGTCACCAGCCAGGCCTGCGCCTCGCGGTCCTTCGCCGACCCGCTCTTCCAGTAGGCCTTGATCGGATCCCAGAACGCGCCGAGCCCTTCGTCATAGGCATTGCCGTTCTGGACGATGAGCCCGCTGACCCGCTCGGGATGCTTGATCGCCAGCCGGTAGCCGACCGGCGCGCCGTAATCCATGACGTACATGGCATAGCGCTGCGCACCAATCTGCCCCATCAGTTCATCCACCATGTCGGCATAGTGTCCGAAGCTGTAGACGAACTGCTTGTGATCGGGCGCATTGCTCTGCCCGAAGCCGGGATAGTCGGGCGCGATCACGTGGTAACGATCGGCCAGCAGCGGGATCAGGTTGCGGAACATGTGCGAGCTGGTGGGAAAACCGTGCAGCAGCAGAACCACCGGGCCGTCGGCCGGGCCGGCTTCGCGGTTGGCCATCTTCACGCCGTCCACGGTTGCCGTGCGGTAGTGGACGGTAGTGGGCGCGGTGCTTGTGGCTGCAGCAATTTGCGAAGGCGCCGCCATCGCGCTTGCCGGCGCGGTAACTACTGCGGTAACTGGCGCGGTCGCCAGCATCAGGGAAAGGATCAGTCGCTTGGTCATGTCTTCCACCTTGTTCAGTGCCGCTGCGCGATCGGCGTCAGCTTCTGATGGAAGATGTAATTGCTGCGCCCTGCCTCGTTAATTCTCCATTTTTGAAAGACATTATTCCGTAAATAGGAACAATAGAGTCATTGCAGCAAGGCATTGTCGCGTAGCCGCTCCACCACGAGGTCGATGAAGGCACGCACCTTGGCCGTGGCATGCCGTCCCTCGACATGGACGACGTGAACGGGGATCGGACTGTCCGCATGATCGTCCAGCACCGATTGCAGACGCCCTTCCGCCAGTGCCGGAGCGACCTGGTAGGACAGCACGCGGGCTATGCCCCACCCTTGTTCCGCCGCGGAGATGGCGGCCTCGTTGGTATTGCAGAACAGGCGCGGATGCACGGTGACGCTGGTGCGCCCGTCCGGCCCGAAATGCCATTCGGGAGAGGTCCAGGCGCCGGTGGGCATGATGATCCGGTGTCGCGCAAGCTCGGCAGGCGTACCGGGAACCCCATGTTTATCGAAATAGGATGGCGCCCCGCAGATCGTGCGACGAACCCAGCCGACCCGTGTGGCGCTCAGACCCGAGGGCGGAAGACTGCCGATCCTGACGGCAACATCGATCCCTTCCTCGACGATGTTTACCGGACGATCGACGAACAGCGTCTGCCCCGCCACGCCCGGAAAGCGATCGAGATATTCGAGCAGGATGGGAAGCACATGCATTCGCCCGAACATGACCGGCCCGGTGACGGTAAGCGTGCCTGTCGGGTTACCATGCGTCCCCGCTGCGGACGCTTCGGCTTCGGCAATGTCCGCCAGGATACGGCGACAGTCCTCGAAGTACCGCTGCCCGGCCTCGGTCAGCTTGACCGAGCGCGTCGTCCGGGTGAGCAACCTCACGCCGATCTGCTCCTCCAGCGCGGTTATCGCCCGTGTGACGGCCGGCGGACTGAGCCGCATCTGCCGTGCGGCTTCCGCAAAGCTCGCCGTCTCTGCCACTCGGGCAAATATCCTCATGGATTGCCAGCGGTCCAAACCCCATTGCCCTTCGTCTGCGCTCTAAAATACTGGAATATTGCGCGGAACTGCACGCCATCGTCAATCCGAGGGTGCGCCACCTTCAGCTCTCGCCCAGACCGTTCAGGATGAAGTCCGTAAATGCCGCCTCGATCTCTGCGTCGGAGGCGATCCCCGGCGGGAAGAGCCAGTCGCGAAATGCCACGGCGCCAAGCACGGCGGCAAAGGACACGCGCACGGCCATCCGGTGCCCCCCCACCTGACCGCCTCCCTGATCGCTCTCGCCAAGCCGCTTCGCCCGCATGGCCGCTCCCGCCTCGAAATATTGCGACAAGGCCGCGATCGGCCCGCTTTCCTCGCCGCCTGCAAAAGCCTGGGAGGCCAGGAGCGCCACCATCAGTTGCCGGTTGTCGCCAAGGAAAGCGATGAGATCCTTGATATAGCACTCGGCTGCGCTGCGATCCCCGGCAACGAACGGCGACTGCGCCGACTGGAATTCCGTGAAATGGGTATTCAGCGCGCCGAACACGGCTTCGCGGAAAAGCGCGGCCTTGGTCGGGAAATATCGGAACAACTGGGCTTCGGTCACGCCAGCACGGCGGGCGATCGCGGCCGTGGTGGCACCGGTCGGCCCGCGCTCGTCGAACTCGGCTCGGGCCGCCGCGAGTATCGCAGCGGTCAGTTCACCTGCCCCCCGCCGCTTGCGATGCGATTTGCCGTCTGGATGGTCTGATCCGTCCAACGCCGTCTCCTTGCAGTCTTGCCACACACAATGATAGTACGTACTATCAAATGAACAGACACGATAGCGTCGGATTGGGAGATCGACCACCATGGCCTTGGCATTGCCGCGATCCACGCTGCCTTCCGCGCCCGGCAAAGGTCTGCTCCAGACGGAGCATTTCCAGATCGCCTATGCGACCAACGATATCGAGCGTGCCTGCGCCCTGTTCCGCAATCAGCTTGGCATTGGAGAGTTTCGCCGGCTCGAAGGCCGAACCCCGGCAGGCGGCACGGTCCGGGTCGAACTCGCCTGGATCGGCCCGGTCATGTACGAATTGCTTACAGCGAGCGGTCCGGGCTCGGCGATCTACATGGACCGCCTGCCCGAAGGTCCGGGATTCGCCCTGAATCACCACCACCTCGGCTATCTCGTCTCCTCCCACGGCGAATGGGATGAACTCATCGCCGGAGCGGCGGCGGCGAACTTCGCAGTGCCCTACCGGAACGACAACCCCGGATTCCTGCGCAGTTGCTTCATCGATGCCGCGCCGCTCGGGCACTACCTCGAATATATCCTGCCCGAGCCTGCCGGGCTCGACTTCTTCAAATCCATCCCACGCAACTGAGGAACCGGCCATGCCAATCATGCACGATTTCACCGGTAAGATCGTCGTCGTGACGGGCGGCGGCGAAGGCATCGGGGCCGAGACCGCCCGCCAGTTCGCACGCGCCGGAGCCACGGTGATCATTGCCGGGCGCACGGCCGCGACGCTCGACCGTACGGCTGAAGCCATAGCATCCGAAACCGGGAGCACCTGCATCGGCATTCCCACCGACGTGACCGAAGAGGCCCGGTGCATCGCGTTGGTCGAGGCAGTGGACACCCGCTTCGGCAGGGTGGACGTGCTGGTCAACAATGCCGGAGGCGCGCGGCAGGTGCCGATCCGCCAGTTCCGCAGCGACAAGTACCTCGCCGAGTTCGACCTCAACCTGCATTCGGCCTTCTACTGCGCAAGGGCAGCGGCAGAGCGGATGATCGCGCAAGGAGAAGGCGCGATCGTCAACGTCTCTTCGTTGGCGGGCGTCCACGGCACCATGGGCGTCGCCCCATATGCCACCGCCAAGGCCGGGCTCCAGATGATGACGCGGGTTTCCGCCGCCGAATGGGGACCTTGCGGGATCCGGGTCAACTGCGTTGCGGCGGGGTTGATCGCCACGGAGAAGGCCAGGGCGAAGTGGGCGCGCGCCGGGTTCGACGAAAGCGGGGCGACTGCCGCCATCCCGCTGCGGCGGGCCGGGACACCGGAGGACGTGGCGCAGGCGATCCTTTTCCTTGCCGGTGATGCTGCTTCGTACATCAGCGGGGAAACAATGGTCGTGGGCGGCGGGCCCCAGCTCAGGGGAATGATCGATGTCGACTGACCTGCACCTTACCCCTCTGCTTGCCCCGCTGGAGGAGGCGATCGCTCAACTGGGCGACACCTGGCGCCCTGACGACCCGGCCTACCGGGCCGACGTCCTGCGTCAGACGATGACCAGCCTGTCCTATGCCTGTTTCGCCTATTTCCACGCCGATGCCGAGCATCCCGACTGGGCCCCGCTCTGGAACCCGGTCTACACGCTACAACCCAACCCGGACGACATCTACCTCCAGTCCCCGATCCGGGGCGACCTGACCTACCGCGTCTCGGGCAACCGCGGCACCTGCCGGATTCTCAGCTTCACCACACAGCGGGCGCTGTCAGGCACGGTCGACGAAATGCCCCGGCCCAGCGGCCACAACGAGGTGGACGACGCCGACCTGGGCCTGGCTCCTGGCGAGGACTTCGAGGTGATCTTCAGCGCCCGGCGCCCCGCCGGCTATACCGGGCGCTGGGCGCCGATCGATCCAGAGGCGCGCGGCATGATCGTGCGCTACCGCAGTTACGACTGGCTCAACGAGGTCGATCCGGTGCTGTCGATCGAGTGCCTCGATCCCGTGCCTCCCAAACCGCGCCTGACGCCCGACGATATCGTAAGCCGTATCGGCGAAATGGCGCGTTTCCCCGCCCGCAAGACCCGGCTCTACTATCCCATGCAGAACGGCGTGAAGGAGCGGGTCGGCTTCAACGTGTTCGAGCCCGTGCGAATGCCGGGGGCGCTTGCCAAGCAGGTCTACTGGCCGGCCTGCTTTCAATTCGATCCCGACGAGGCGCTGATCATCGAAACCGAACTGCCGCCGGACCGGCCCTACTGGAACATCCAGCTCAACGATCCGCTCTTCAACGCGCTCGAATATGTCTACCGCCTGTCGAGCACCAACGGCCACTATGCCCGCGCAAGCGCCGACGGCAAGTTGCGGGCGGTGATCGCGCTGACCGATCCGGGCGTGCCCAACTGGCTCGATCCGGCGGGCTACACCGAGGGCGGCATCTACGGCCGCTGGTACGATTGCAGCAGCGCGCCGACGCCGACGATTACCCGGGTCAAGCTGGCCGCGCTGCGCGACCACCTGCCCGCCGACACCCCCGTCGTCACCCCGGAGCAGCGGGCGGAGGAGCTGCGCCAGCGCGTCCGCGCCTGCCAGCGCCGCCGCCGTTGGTAGGAGGACTTCGCATGACCACGATACCCGTTGCGCCCGCGCGATTCCGGGATGCGGGCGACCAGCTCCACGAGCTGGTCGCCCGCGAACTCGGCTGCGACGATTTTGGCCCGGCCGACTATCGGTCCGGGCTCGACATGCTGCTCCACTCGATGGACTACGACCCATCCTTTACCGCCAGGGGCCGCGAAATAGCGTGGGCCCAGGTGCTAGGCGTGTTGCGCAGCCGCGCGGCTGCCTACCGATCGATGCGCGAGCATCCCCACTACGCCGATACACCGATCGTCAGCCCGGTGGTGATCACCGGAATTCCGCGCACCGGCACGACCGCACTTCATAAACTGATGGCGCTCGATCCCCGCTTCCAGGGGTTGCAGACCTGGCTGCTTGAGGCGCCCCGCCCCAGGCCGCCGCGCACCACCTGGGAGAACTATCCCGAGTTCCAGCGGACCGCGGCACGGCTGGCGCGCCGCCATGCCGACGCACCGGTCAAGCACACCGCACATGCCATGGCCGCCGAAGAGGTCGACGAATGCTGCCTGCTGCTTTGGCAGAGCTTCGTCTCGAACCTGTGGACGGCGGGATGGTCGGCGGCCAGTTACGACGCCTGGTGGCAAACACAGACCGAGGCGCCCGCCTATGCGCACTACAAGCGCTGCGTGCAGCTAATCGGGTGCGGCGAACCGGATCGGCGCTGGCTGCTCAAAAACCCGGGACATATCGACAACCTCGATCTGCTCCTGGCGATCTTCCCCGATGCCCGCATCATCCAGATGCATCGCGACCCGGCCAAGGCGATCCCCTCGCTGGTGTCGCTGCTGATGGCGGGCCACGATGCGATGGAAACGGGACGGCGCGAGCAGCGCGGACAGATCATGATCCGGCGCGAAACGGCGAAGTGGGCGTGCGCGCTGGTCCGGGCGGATCAGGTCCGATCGCGGCATCCCGATCAGGTGCTCAACGTGATCCAGCGCGATCTGCACCGCGATCCGCTGCGTGTGATCGAGCGTATCTACGCCTTCATCGGCATGGATCTGCCCGGCCCGGTCGCAGCGGCGATGCGGGTCCATGCACAGGGAGGGCAGGACGGCGCGGCACATGGCGAGCACCGTTATGCCATTGCCGATTACGGGATCGGCGCAGAGGCCGTGCGCGCCGCCTTCGGCGATTATGCCGAGCGGTTCGCACTGATGGAGGGTGCGCGATGAAGGCGGCAATCTATCCGGGACAAGGCGGCACCGTCAGGATCGAGACCCTGCCCGATCCTGTGCCCGGCCCCGGCGACGTCGTCATCCGCGTCGATCGCTGCGGCATCTGCGGAACGGATCTGGCGATGACCCGCGGAGGCGCCTGGGACTATGCCCCGGACAGCCAGTTCGGGCATGAGTTCGCGGGCGAGGTGGTAGCGGTGGGGCGCGAGGTCGACAGCATCAGGCCGGGCGATCGCATCGCCGTGCTGCCCTCGGTCGCCTGCGGAACCTGTGCCCAATGTACAGGTCATGGCAACAATGTGCTGTGCCGGTCCTCGTCCGAAACCCTGACCGGCGGCTTTGCCCAATATGCCCGCCTGCCCGCACGCAATACCACGCTGCTTCCGGCAACGCTCTCGCTGGCCGACGGAGCACTGATCGAACCGCTTGCAGTCGCCCTCTACGGCCTGCGCATGGCCGGAATCGCGCCGGGCGAGCGCGTGCTCGTGCTGGGCAGCGGATCGGTGGCGGCTTATGCGATCTATTGGGCGCGGCGGATGGGTGCGGGGCGGATAGTCGCCCTGTCTCGCTCGACCCGCCGAACCGACCTGATGCGTCTGATGGGCGCCGACGCATTGCTACCCTTCGGTCCCGACGAAGTCGGCGAAGCGGAGGCCGCGCTGGGAGGCTCGCCATCGGTCGTCCTGGAATGCATCGGGGCCGAAGGCATGCTCGGCAAGGCGATCCAGCATGCCGCCCCGTTCGCCCGGGTGGTATCGCTGGGCTTTTGCACGGCGCCCGATCCGGTCGTGCCCGCTGTCGCTGCCTACAAGTGCCTGTCCCTGCACTTCTCGGTCGGTTATTCGATGCGCGAATTCATCGACGTGGCGGACGCCATGGACAAGGGCCACTGCGATCCCAAGGCGTCGATCACAGCCACGGTCCCGCTCGCCGCGCTACCCGCAACGATCGAGCGGCTGCGAGGAAACCATGCCGAAACCAAGGTTCACGTTACTCCCTGACGGACGACGCCTCAACCGCCCGCACCATTGTGGACGTCGCTGCCATCCCCATAGTTGCGATTCATTCGCAAGATCGATAGGGCGCACTCGCCATGTCGAGCAACGCCGCCTTGCTATCCCGTCTCCTGACCGCCGAGCGCGCCGCGCTGGTGCGCTGGCTGGCGAGGATGGTGGGCAGCGTCCCGGCAGCGGAGGATGTCGCGCAGAACCTCTATCTGCGCGTGCAAAGCGTGAAAGACGATCCGCCGATCATCAACAAGCGCTCCTTCCTGTTCCGCCTCGCCTCGAACCTGGCGCTGGACCATCTGCGCGCCGCGCGGCGACAGGCAGCCCTGTTTGCCGAGGAAGCCGATGGTCACGGCGTCGCTTCGCCGGATCCCGATGCTGAAACGCGCCTGCTCGATCAGGAAAAAGTCCGCCAGATTGCTGCGGTAGTCGATACGATGCCGCTGCGTTGCCGGCAGGTCTTCGTGCTGGTCAAGATCGACGAACTGAGCGTCTCGGAGGCAGCGGAGCGGTTGTCGATCAGCCAGGACATGGTCCGCAAGCATATCCGTCATGCCCTGCTGCTGTGTCATCAGGCTTTGTCGGATGCGGCCGAAGCATGAGCGAGCCTGTGATGACACCCTCTCGTTTTGCTTGCGCCGAACGTCATGGGATGAAAGCGAAATGCAGATTGGCGGCAATTTCGCATGGGAAATGACTGTAATGCCGGGTGATACCGAGGCTCCTTTGCCGAATTCGCTTGCCGATGAAGCGGCCTATTGGGTTTCCGCCGATTTCGACGGCGAACTGCCTGCCGAAAGGCGCGCCGAGCGCGATGCCTGGCTTGCCCGAGATCCAGAACACGCGCGCGCCTATGCCCGGATGCAGGACCTGTGGATGCAGATGAGTGCTGTGCCGGAAACTCCGGCGCTGCGCGCCTCCCTGCCGCCAGCGCCCGTCCGCAAGACCCGGAGGCTCGATCCGGCAAGGTCCCGTGTGCGGCGACGTTGGGCGACCTCCGCCATCGCTGCGAGCCTCGCCTTTGTTCTGGTCTGGTCAGGGCAGGACTGGGTAACGATGCTCCGGGCCGACGTGATGACCGACACGGGAGAGCGGCGCACGATGCAGCTTGCCGATGGTTCCACGATGCAGTTGGGGACACACAGCGCAGTAGCTTTCGATTTCTCAGGCGACCACCGCGTTGTGCGCCTGCTGACGGGCGAGGCCGCTTTCACTGTCGCGCCCGATCCTTCGCGCCCGTTCCGCGTGGAAGCCGGGACGGGATCGGCGACGGCGCTCGGCACCCGCTTCCTCGTGCGCAGAAACGGCGCCGAAACGCGCGTGACCGTCACCGAGCACAAGGTCCGCATCCGCTATCCGGCCGAGGGCGGCGCCTCGGCCGTGCTCCCCGAAGGCCAGAGCCTTTCCTATGGACCGGCAGCGGGGATCGGCCCTGCTTCCAGGATCAATCCGGGAGATGCCACGGCCTGGACCGAAGGGGCGCTGGTATTCAAGGATGCACCGCTCAACGAAGTCGTCACCGAGATCGGGCGCTACCACCGGGGCTATCTGGGCGTGCTGGGAAAAGCGCGTAATTTGCGCGTCAGCGGTGTGTTCCGCATCGATGACCCCGTCGCAGCGATCGACCAACTCCAACGCTCGCTAGGTTTGCGCTCGGCACAATTTACCGACCACATGATATTGATTTTCAACTGATTTTTTCGAACGATCGGTCTGCGCAAAAATATTTGCGCTCGGACCTCTCGTTTCAAAATCTCCAGACGTCTTAGGTGCAAGGCGTTCTCATTAGCAACAACGCCTGGGGTTCAACGACGTTCGGGGATGATCCAGAGTGACGATTTCGATGAAGACGCGCGGCGGGGCGCGCGCGAGCGGCAGGTTGATGGCTGCCGTACTGCTTGCCGGTACGACCATGGGGTTGTCGGCAGGACTGGCCGCTCCGGCGCTGGCACAGGAAGCCCGTAGCTACGATATTCCCGCCGGCGCACTCGCCGATGTTCTCAACACTTATGCCCGGCAGGCCGGTGTGGAACTGGCCTATCGCGCGGAATTGACAGCGGGCATTTCCAGTCCCGGCCTCAAGGGCAGCTTTTCCCCGGCGGAAGCGCTGTCGCGCATCCTTGCCGGTAGCGGGCTCACATTCCGCCAGACTGGGCCGCGCGCCTTCACGCTGGAGGCTGCGCCCCGTACTGCGGACGGCACCATCCAGCTTGGGCCGGTGCAGGTTCAAGGCAGTGATGGCGGAACCGGCGGCAGCCTGGCTGCACTGACCAGCGATCCTGCCGTCAGCGAGGGAACCCGTTCCTACACCGTACGCAGCACGTCGACCGCCACCAAGCTGGCGCTCTCCCCGCGGGAGACGCCCCAGTCGGTCTCGGTCGTCACGCGCCAGAAGATGGACGACCAGAACGTCCAGTCGCTCGACGATATCGCCCGCACCACGACGGGCATCACTTATACCGAGCTCGGCACCGATCGCTCGACCTACTACGCGCGCGGATCGGAGATCACCGATATCCAGTTCGACGGAATTCCGAGCAACATTTCCGAGAACTACTCGATGGACGTCATGTCCACCGCGAACATGGCGATCTACGATCGGGTCGAGGTGGTACGCGGCGCCAACGGGCTTCTGCAGGGGACCGGCAATCCTTCCGCGGCGATCAATCTCGTGCGCAAGCGGGCGACGCGGGACTTTCAACTGGGTGTCGAGGCAGGCGTCGGATCATGGTCCAACTATCGCGGGCAGGTGGACGTTTCGGGCCCTATAACCAAGGACGGTGACGTGCGGGCGCGCGCCGTGGCTTTCTATAACTCGGCGGACAGTTACCGTGACGGCGCCAGCAGGGACAATCGCCTGCTCTACCTGACGGCGGAAGGCAATCTTACCCCCGGCACGCTGCTGCGCGTCGGCGGCACCGCGCAGCGGGACTACAATAACGGTTACGACTGGGGCGGGCTCAACACCGACGTCAGCGGCGCCTTCTACGATCTGCCGCGTTCCGCCTCGCTGGCGGGCAAATGGGCTTATCTCAAGCGCCGCAACTATTCGGCGTTTGGTGAGCTGCAACAGCAGATCGGCAGCGACTGGAAGATCGTCGTCGCCCCCAGCGCAATCTGGTCGGACGCGGGCTTTCGTTCGTCCTATCCTGCCCGCTCCTCGGGGAACATCTACCGGCTGGTCGTCTCCGACGTGGACTACCGCGATCGGCAGGTGGGGCTCGAT
Source organism: Novosphingobium sp. TCA1 (assembly GCF_009811895.1). NCBI lineage: Bacteria > Pseudomonadati > Pseudomonadota > Alphaproteobacteria > Sphingomonadales > Sphingomonadaceae > Novosphingobium > Novosphingobium sp. TCA1. The sequence continues at coordinate 45,018 of NZ_BLJH01000013.1, forward strand.
GTCTATGCCACCGGCCATTACCGGCTGCTCGGCGGCGAGCATCAGCTTGTCCTTGGCGGCAGCTTGCGGCGCGACAAGTTCGATTTCACGATCCACACCGCATCGAACACGCCGACAGTCGATATCACCGACTATGACTATGCGTCGATCACGGCCCCGGTGCTCAATACCGCCAGCACTTATTACAAGTATAACCGCAAGGAGGGCGGCCTTTACGGTTCGACCCGTCTGGGCCTGTTCGATGGTCTTCATGCCATTCTCGGCGCCCGCCTGAGTTGGTCGAGCTACACCGTCCTGAGCCCCTATGTGGATGACGAATACCGCTCGAAAGCCCGGTTCCTGCCCTACGCCGGTGTTGTCTACGACCTCGACGACCACCATTCGCTCTACGCCAGCTACACGGAAGTCTACAAGACGCAGAGTTACTACAGCGCGGGCAACACGCTGCTCGATCCGATCCAGGGGCAGAACTACGAAGCCGGCGTAAAGGGTGAATACTTCGACGGGCGCCTGAACGCGTCGCTGGCGGTGTTCCAGTCCAGCCTGCTCAACATGCCCGAGGCCACGACGGCGGACAGGACTTGCGGCGTCACCGGCACTTCCACCTGCTACGTCGAAGGCGGCCGGGTGCGCAATCGCGGCTTCGAGGTCGAGGTTTCCGGCTCTCCGCTGCCGGACTGGAACGCGACGCTCGGCTTCACCTACAGCGACCCCGAATATGTCGCGGGCCTCAACAAGGGGACGGACTACAACACCCGCATCCCGCGCAAGCTGTTCAAGTTCTCGACCGACTACCGCCTGCCGGGCAGCTTCAACCGCATGCGGCTGGGCGGCGACCTCTATGTCCAGAGCAGAATGTACACGCAGACCGCGAGCTACACGATCAAGCAGGGCGGTTACGCGCTGGTTGGACTGCACGCGCGCTATGATGTCAGCGAAGCGGTCGAACTGGGGCTCAATGTCAACAATCTGCTGGACAAGACCTATTACCAGTCCATCCCGACTTCGAACAATTTCGGCGGGCTGTTCTACGGCGACCCGCGCAGCGTGATGGCGACGGTGCGCGGACGTTTCTAAGTGGCGTCCAACAAGCCGATGATACTGTCACCCTCCTCGGATAGCCCTGCGCTACCCGAGGAGGATACCCCTGCGCGAAATGACACTGTCGGCAGGCGATTTGCGAGCGATTCAAGAACCCTTCGCTACGCGGATCAACCGGATTCGCTGACCACGCGTCTGGTCGGATTGGGCGGGACAAGCGCGATCGGCCTGGCGATTCTTGCGGGGCTGTTCCTGACCTGGCAGACTTATAGGGCCACGCCGCCGCCTGCGACGCTGACGGCGTTCGATGTCGCACGCCCGGCTGCTCCGCCCGAACCCGTTCGCGAAGTGCCGCCAGGGCCGGAGCAGGTGAAGAAGGACAAGCCCGTCCCGAAGCCTCGAGTACCCGAGATCGAAGCGCCGAAGATCGTCGTTCCGACCACCAATGTCGTTTCAGCGGCGCCGCCTGCCAAACTCGTACCGCCGGATCCCGGCCCTCCGGTCAAGGATACGACGGCCCCGGCCAGCAAGCCCGCACCGCCTGCCCCGCAAGTGTCGAGCGGCAAGCCGACCTGGCAGGGCCTCGTCCTCGGCGCCCTCGACAAGGTGAAGCGCTATCCGCGCGATGCCCATTTCGCCCGGCAGCAGGGCGTGCCCTATATCCGCTTCGTCATGGACCGGCAGGGGAAGGTGCTGTCGGTCAGGCTGGAGCGCTCGTCAGGGTTCCGTTCGCTGGATAACGAGGCCCTGGCCCTTCCGAAGCGAGCCCAGCCGCTGCCCAAGCCGCCGGAGTATGTGAAGGGCGAGGCCATCGAACTGGTCGTGCCGGTCGAGTTCTTCATGACTTGATGGCGGCCGTTCCATCGTTGCCTCGATGAAGGTCGGCGCCTTTGCAGAGCCGATCGAAAGCTATATCGCGACAAACAAAGCACAGCATCGCCCGGCGCAAGCCCCGAGCAATCAATAACTTTCTTCAGACAGACATGAGATCTATTGTGACAAGACCTGACCACATCCGCCGCTGTTCCGCCCTGGCGTGCGGTGCCTTTGCCATCTCTCTGCTCGGCGGCGCCCAGGCATCCCTCGCCGAAACGACTGAGGATATCGCCCAATCCATGGGTGAGGCCGAAAGCGGATGTACCCAGAAGGAATTCAACCAGTTCCTCGACGCATTCATCGCCTCACCCGCGGTACGCGCCAGATACACAGCGCCGCAAGTCGAACAGCGAGGATTTCGGCAACCTTCGAAGGCAACCGGCAGCAGCCTTCCTGCCAGTGCATACCAGTCTTTGAACGTCTCACACGTAGACTGGCAATTCGCCGATAGTGCATCCGTCGCGCGCTGGCGGGCTGACCCGAACCAGCCCTACACCGCGCTTGATGTGAAATTCGAAGACCTGCCGGACGGCAGTTTCAAGTTCACTTATCAGCCTGCTATCCTGCGCGACGACGAAGAGGGCGACGGCTGGACCGTGGAACGCCATATCGGAAAACCGGCGCCTATCTGTTCTCATGGCGAAGCGGCTGCTGGCAGCTGACGCAGGACTATCGCTGACAGGGTTGTAACGAGCCACCGCTGCAAGTGGCGGTAGCCCGTTACAGAAGCATTACGGTAGAGTTCAACACGCCTTCGCGGGCTTTGCCGGCAATGCCAGGCGTGCGGGATGATCGTGAAACACATCCGCACCGATCCTGTGGCTGTTCGCGTATACCTCGCTCAGGACGGCGAAGAGCATCGGATCATAGGTCTGCAGATCCCTGTCGGAAACGACCATGCCGCCTTCGTGCCGGAACGCCTTGTTGGAATTGAACCAGAACTGCGTGCCCTCGGCCCAGTATTCCTGCACGGTGACCGAGGCATAATCGCCCTTCCACAAGCCCTGCTCCAGAGCATGGCTATAAGCCGCCTCGACGCGCCCGTAGAGGGCGGGATCGACCCTTTCGATGGCGGAAAGGATATTGTGCGAGAACTCGTGGACGAGGATGTTCTCGCCGAAATAGCGCGTGTCCGGCACGCCCAGCAGGTTCTCGGCGGCTCCGGTCGTATAGAGGCCGCCCATGCCGCGTGCCCGGCTGTTCCAATACTCGGCATCGGTCATGGCGGCGATCCTGGCGTAGTTCGCCCGTTCGCAGGGCGTCAGGCGCGGATCGTCCGCAGCAGGTTTCTTCCAGTCCCGCTGCTCGGGAAGATGCATCGTCCCTTCGTCGATCGCCATGACACCGACCCGCGCGCCGCTGCGGACCAGCTCGCGGCGAATGTCGGGCCGCTCGGCAGTCTCGGCAAGCACGATATCGCGGGCGATCAGCAAGGCGCTGTCCGGGACTTTCGCGGAAGAGACCACCGGGATGCCGCCCGCATCGGCATACTTGGCGTAGAAAGGATCAAGACCGAGCGCGGCGGGCGGCGCGCTTATCGTCCAGCTTTCGTAACTTCCGATCACGGCATGGGCCATGCGCGCATCCTTCCCCGGCGGATGCGTACAGGCCGCGATGAGGAGCGGCAGTACAAGGGCCAGGCGGTGCGGGTTCATCGATGTTCTCCGGTTTCGAGGATCGGCCCGGATCTGCCGAGGCGGAACCGGGCCGGCCATTATCAGCGGTGGAAGCGCAGGCTCAGGAAGAACGTGCGGCCGATCACGTCGTAGACGCCCGACTGGTAGCTCAGTTCGAAGTTGGCCCCGCCCGCCTCGGCGCCCGGTATGCGCGGCGGCTTGCGGTCGAAGGCGTTGTTGAGGCCGCCCGACAACTCGATATTGTCGGTCAGCGCCACGAAAGCCGAGAAGTCGTTGTAGAACACGTTCGGCGTCCAGACCTTGCTGTACTTGTCCGGCGTGATCGTGGTGGCGGCCTTCATCGGCGAGAAATGACGCAAGGTCCAGGTCACGCCCATGCCCTCGCGCGCATAGCTCGTGCGCACGACACCCTTCCACTTGGGTGACCCGAAGATACCGGCATATTCGGTGATCGAATTGGGATCGGTGGGATCGAGCGTATAACGGCGTTTGAGCAGGCGGGTGTAGTTGGCGTCGATCGAGAACTTGCCCGCATCGTCGGACAGCCCCAGCCTGGACAACGGCAGGCTGTATCCCAGCCCGAAATCGATGCCCCGCGTCAGGTACTGTGACAGGTTCAGCTTCTGCGTCATCACGGATTCGAGATTGCCGTTGGCATCGCGCTGGATGAGCGGGCAGAAGATATTGTCGAGACTGGACTGGTCGACGCACTTGTCGATCAGCATCTGGGCGCCGAATGCGTCGATCGCATTGCGCAAGTCGATGTTGTAGTAGTCGACGGTAAACGACAGGCCGGGCACGAAGCGCGGTTGGAGCACGGCGCCGAGCGTCAGGGTTTTGGCGGTCTCCGGCTTCAGGTCGAGATTGCCGCTCGATATGATGTCGCGGTAGAGCCAGTAGCTGACGGTATCGGCGGGATTGATCGTGGCGCAGTTGGCGGCCGTATACTGGGTGCGGGTCGCGCGGTTGGCCAGATTGTAGGTATTGCAGGGATCGGTGATCCACAGGCCCGAAATGCTGTCCGCCGTATAGAGTTCGCCGATATTGGGCGCGCGGACGGCCTGTCCGTAAGTGGCGCGGAAGCGGATGTCGGGGATCGGCGCCCATTCGCCGCCCACCTTCCAGGTCGTGGTCGATCCGGCGGTGCTGTAGTCCGACAGGCGCAGGGCACCGTCGACCGAGAGCGTATCGAAGAACGGCGTGTTCTTCAGGATCGGCACATGGACTTCGCCGTAGACTTCCTTGACCGAATACTTGCCCACCAGCGTGCCCTGCATGGTGCCGATCGTCGGATCGTAGAGCGGGCTGTCCGGGTTGTATTCGGGGATTGCGCCGATATCGTTGCGCTCCTTGCGGTATTCGCCGCCGAGCACGACCTGCACTGCCCCGCCCGGCAGGTCGAACAGGCCGCCGGAGACGTAGCCTGAGAGCACCTGCTGGGTCAGCGTCGATCTCGACCAGTGCGAGGTATAAGTGATGTAGTCGATCATCTCCGGGGTCAGCGTGACCAGCGGGTTGATCGCCACGCAGTCGTTGCCGGGATCGTCGAGCGTACTGCGGCAGACGGCTTCGCCGTTGGCGCCGGTCGTGCTGTCGATGCCCAGATACCAGCGGTCATAGGCGGTCGAATTCACATCGCGCACGCGCTGGGTGGTCTTGCCGTAGGAGTAGTAGGTCGAATAGTTCCAGGGCTGGGCAAAGAGCGTGAAGTCGCCTTCCGCCCCAGCCACGGCCTGGAACAGCTTGCGGTCGTATTCGGTGCGCGGGGCGGGCAGTTCCATGAAGCGCCGCGCGAACTGGACACCGCCCGCAGGCACCGCGCCGCCATTGGCCGCGCGCATCTCGTCGGTGATGAAGGGGCTGTCGGCCGGCACGACGTCGGTGCCGAACGCGGTCATCTGGAGAGAGCCCGAAGTCGAGGTATTGTGCGCGAAAGTGGCATTGGCGAAGAGTTTCAGCGCATCGCTGACCTCGAAACTGGCCGCGGCGCGGGTGTTGAAGCGTTCGGAGGGGACCGAAAGAAACCAGCCGTCATAGCGGCCGTTGTATTCGCCGCCGTCGGTCAGCAAAGTGCCGAGCGGGTCGGTAGATGTGCCGAGGTTGACCGGCACGACGTTGACCAGGCCGCCGGGTCCGAGGATGGGATCGCGCAAGGTGCCGCTGTCGCGGCCCACCGAATAGAGCTTGCCGCCCAGCACCACTTGCGCGGCATCGGCCGTGTTGATGTTGCGGACGTGGTCCTGGATGAAATAGGGACTGGAGCTGCTGGTGCGGGCGTAGATCGGGTAGCCGTCCGCCGTCCACGGCCGATCGGAACCGCTCACCGTGCCGGGCGTGTTCTCGTAGAAGCCGTAGACCGTGACGTTGCCGCGCCCCTCGGAGAAGTTCGTGCCTGCCAGAAGGTCGAACCCGTAAGTGTCCATGTCGCCGCGCGTCGAGGCGCTGTAGCGGGTGTTCGCCTCGATACCCTGGAAGTCCTTCTTGAGGATGAAGTTGGCCACGCCCGCAACCGCATCCGCACCGTAGAGCGCCGAGGCGCCGCCGGTGATCACTTCCACGCGCTGGACCAGGCTGGAGGGAATGTTGCTGAGATCGACCGCAGAAGTGCCGGGGATTGCCGCGACCTGGCGGCGGCCATCGACCAGCACCAGCGTGCGCTGTGTTCCCATGCCGCGCAAATCGAGCGCATTGACGCCTGCATTGCCCGCAAGGTTGCTGGTCTGATTGGTCTGGGTGACCGCCAGCGCCGGAAGCTGGTTGACGACATCGGCGATGTTCTGGGTGCCGGTCGCCTTGATCTGGTCGGCATCAACCACGGCGATGGGCGATGGGCTGTCCGCAGCGGCGCGGCGGATGCGCGATCCCGTGACGACGATGTCGTTGGCAGGTCGTTCGGCTGCGGCATCGTCCTCGGTAACCGGGGCCGTCTGCGCGTAGACCCCGGTCGAAAGGCCAAGACAACTGAGCATGAGTAACGTCCGCAGCCCTGCTGCGGCGGTCCGATGATTGTTCATGTGGTTTATCGCTCTCTGACCCGCAACAATCCGTTACGAGCGAGTCGTATACGATATTTTTAATACAAATTTGTCAAGGGAGATCGGGTCGGGATTCGGAACGACATGACGTCGTATCGCTTGTCCACTCAGCTTACGTGATCAAGATAATAGCCGGGCAGCGAAGCTCGCGATGTGAAAGGGCTGGCGAAAGACTTGTAGCCAGAACTCGCCGGTCAGTTCACGAACCTAGCTCGGCTGTACCCACATAACGGGCTACCATGCGGCCCAGCCAGGGGCCGACCACGATCACTGCAAGCAGACGGGTGACCTGCATGGACATCACGAACGACACATCGACATCGGTCGTCGTGGCGATGACGGCCGCGAAGTCGGCGCCGCCCGGGCTGGTTGCGAGGTAGGCCGTCAGGGGATCCACATCGAAGACATGGGCAATCAGGAAACCACAGCCCCCGCAGAAGGCGATCAGGGACCCGACAGCGGCCAATAGCGCCGGCGCGGCCTTTCGTGCCGTCGCGATGACCGGAGGCGTGAACCCGAGACCGATCCTCATGCCGGTGAAAAGATAGGCCCCGCCCAGGAGCCAGCCCGGCAATTGCGGCTGCGCCAGCCCTGCGCCCGTTGCCAGCGCGCCGAGAAACATGGGGCCGAGCAAAGGGGCGGCAGGCACCCCCAGTCGCCGGGCACCCCAGACACCGATGAGCGCGATGACAACCGTTTCGCAGAGGCGGCGCGGTTGCAGATCGGGGAACCACGCGCCGCCCGGAGCCCCTCCCCCAACTGCGCTCCCCCCGGAGTGTGCGGAAAAGGACAAGGCCAGAATCGAGGCGATCCCGGCCACCAGTATGACCCGCAAATAGGCCATCACGGCAACGAGTTGCCAATCCGCATCCTCGTCCCGGGCCATCAGCACCATGGCGGTCGCGGCGCCCGGCATCAATCCCCAGATCGCGGCCGTGCCGGGAAGTACCCGCATCCGGGCCGCGATTGCTCCCATACACGTGGCGGCGACCACGATGGCGATCGTCGTGCCCAAGAACATCCAGGGTGCCTGCGCCACCCGCGTCAACGCAGGGAGAGTGAGCGACCGCGCGATCATCAGTCCGATCATCGCCTGGGCCGCCATGGCCAGCCAGGACGGAAGGCGCAGCGCGCCCCCGCGCGAGGCGAAGATGACGGCCGCCAGGAGCGGCCCCAGCAGCAGGCCGGCAGGCATGCCGAGCACCTCGAAAAGCCCCGCGAACAGGGCGGCGCCCGGCAGGAGGCGGATCCACGGCAGCACGCGGCTCATCGCACCGGTCATTGTGCGGAACGGCACCGCGCCATCACGGGCGGGGAAGCTGGGCCGCGGTCTGCCGTGCGATTTCGCCTGCCGTCAGGAACGTCACCTCGGGTTTTTCGCGCAAGGTGCGGAGCAAGTCTTCAAGCGCGCCGATGCGGTAGGGCAGCCCCATGATGTAGGGCGTGAGATGCAGTGGCAGCATCCGCGCGCCGAAGCGGGTCGCTTCGTCTACCAGCCATGCGCAGGCGTCTTCCACCTGCTGCCGGTAACTGTCGGCCGACTGCTGCTGAACCGTGACGATCTGGCGGTCGGACAGTTCATGGTTGAGAGGAACGTTGAGAACGGGTCCTGCAGACGTCGTCATCCAGTAGGGAAGCTCGTCGTTGACCCAGTCCAGCATGTAGTCGAGCCCGGCATCGGCGAGCAGCCCCGGCGTGGACCAGCTCTGCGAACGGGCGATCGACAGCCAGCCGCGAGGACGGGACCCCGTTGCCGCTTCCAGGGTATCGAGCGCGCGGGCGATCAGGTCGCGCTCGTCCGCCTCGTCCATCCCGCTGGCGATAGTGCCGTTCATGTCGGTGGAGTGCGCGGCGATCTCGTGTCCGGCCGCGACGATGTCGCGGACGATCGAGGGATAGCGCTCCGCGATCGCGGCGTTGACCGCCACGGTCACCCGCGCATCCACCGCCGCGAAGGCATCGAGTAGTCGGTAGAAGCCGACCCGCGTGCCATATTCGCGCGCCGTGTAGTGGCGATAGTCGGGATAGGCCGTCTGCATGTGCCCCGGCGCGCGGAACGGCGTGTCGGAGGGTTGGATAGGAAACCACTCCAGCGAGACCACGATGGGCACCGCGACCTTGGCACCGCCATCCCAGGCGAGTGGCTTGCGGGCGAACAGGTTCGACCAGGGGTAGAGATCGTGGTCCATCCCGCGGCGGCGGCGTTCGTAGACCAGATAGGAAGGATCGAGGCTCATCGTGCGTTCTCCGCTACGCGGGCGGCATCGGCGGCCACTGCGTCGTAATCATGCCGGAGGAAATGGTCGGCGATGTCGCCGCTGCGGGTGATCCATGCGCGGCCGTCCGCCGCAATATGGCGCAGCACTTCCTCGAACGCGCCGATGCGGTGGGGCTGGCCGATCAGGTAGGAATGAAGCGGGATGCACATCACGGTGCCGGACGTCTCACCCTCGGCGGCGAGCCTGTCGTACTGGCGGATCAGTGCGTCGGCATAGTCGCGCGGGCTCATGTTGTAGACGAAGAAGCCGTAATGGTCGTTCACTTCCAGGCTGTAGGGCATGGAGATGAGGCGGTTCGATTTCACATGAACCGGCGCGGGCTGATCGTCGTGGTAGAGGTCGCAGGTGTAAGTCAGGCCATATTCGGCGATCAGGTCCAGCGTGCGCGGCGTATGGGTCAGCGCCGGGGCCAGCCAGCCCCGGATGGTCTGCCCGGTCGCCTCGCGGACGGTGCGGATCGAATCCTCTATGATCGCACGTTCCTGCGCCTCATCCATGCCGTAGGAATAGCGCGTGTTGTAGATGCCGTGGCTGAAGAACTCCCAGCCGCGCGCGTTCGCATCCTCCACGACCTCGGGGACATGCTGGCACAGCGCCACCGAGAGTGAGACGGAACCCGGAAAGCCGTGCCGGGTCATGACGTCCGCCATGCGCCAGTGCCCGACGCGGTTGGCGTGATCGCGGTGGCCGTAACCGACGACGTCGGGATGGGGTTTCGCCCAGCTCTTGCGGTGCGGATTTGCCGGCGGGTCGATCTCGTAGAATTCGAGATTGGGGGACACCCAGACCGCCACCGACTTGCCGCCGGGCCAGCGGATCGGCGTCCGGTTGCGGTAGGGGCGGAAATCGTAGAGACCGGGATCGGCTTCGCCTTCGCGCATCAGCGTGCCTCCAGCCAGTCGATCACTGCCTGCACCGGTTCGACGTCGGCATATTTGAGCTGAAGGTCGGTGAGGTTGGCGAAGTGGTAGCTCTCGTGCTTGTCCGCGCAGGTTTCGATCGGCACGATCGTGCGGTAGCCGCGACTGAGCGCGTCGACGGCGGTCGCCCGCACGCAGCCGGACGTGGAGCCGCCGGTGATCACCACCGTATCGACCTTGTGCCACACCAGCAGGCTTTGCAGCGGCGTCTCGAAGAAGGCGGACGGCATGTGCTTGTCGTAGATCATGTCGTTGGCGCCAACTTGGCAGCGGTCGTCGAGCGCATGGCGGCGCGAACCGTGCTTGATGTTCTGCAGGCTGTCGGGCGTATTCGTGCGCGTGCCCCAGACACCGGCATCCGCCGCATTCTCATGATAGGCCACGCGGGTCCAGACGACGGGCATGCCCTGCGCGCGGGCGAGCCGCGAGATGGTGTTCACATGCTCGATCTGGCGGGGGTCCGTCTCATAGGCGGTCTTGAACTCGTCGATCCGCGTGTAGACGTTCTGGAAGTCCACGTTGACGATCGCCAGCCGCTCGCCGAAGCCGAACTTGGCGCGGGCAGGGTTCGCCATCACGTCCTCGAAGATCTGGCGGGCGGTGCGATGGTCCGAGACCATCCGGGTGCCGACGATCGTGCTCATTGTGCCGTCTCCATTGCGAAATCGGTTCGTGTTCCGGCGGGTGTGAAGCCCAGCGGCAACCCGGCCTCCGGTGTAAAGCCATAGAGCGGCTCTTCCGGCAGCGCCGCGTGTAAGATACGGCGCACGTCCAGCAGCCCGGGCAGGTCGATGCCCGTATCCAAACCCATCGCCTCCAGCATGAAGACCAGATCCTCGGTGACGATGTTGCCGCTCGCGCCGGGGGCGAAGGGACAGCCGCCGAGTCCGCCAAGCGACGAATCGAACGTCGTCAGCCCCGCCTCCAGCCCCGCGAGCACATTGGCAAGACCGAGACCACGGGTATTGTGCAGGTGGATTCCCGTAACCGCAGCCTCTCCGGCGACGCCGCGCACCAGGCGAACCATGCGCCTGACGCCAGAAGGATCGGCATAGCCGTTCGTATCCGCAAGCCCGATCTCGTCGCATCCGGCCGCCATCAGCGCCTCGGCGAGACGCGCGATCTGCCGATCCGGGATCGCGCCTTCCAGGGTGCAACCGAAGACGGTGGAGAGGCTGCCTTCGAAGTGGGGGCGACACTCGGCAGGCAGGTCCGCGATCAGCGCGGCGATCTGTCCGGCTTCCGCAATCACCTGCTCGTGTGTGCGGCGCAGGTTCGCCAGGCTATGCGATTCGGAAACGGAAAGCGGCAGGGTGATCTTGTGCGCCCCGGCGGCGATCGCGGCCGCCGCACCCTTGGCGTTCGGTACCAGCGCGGCAACCGTGAGGCCGGGAATCGTGCGCGCATAGGCCACGATCTCTCCGGTATCCGCGAGCTGCGGAAGCAGCTTCGCCGGAACGAAGCTGCCCACTTCGATCTCGGTTACGCCGGCAGCGGCTTCGGCGGCGATCCAGGCCTTCTTCACATCGGTCGGCAGGACCGGCGCGATGCTCTGCAAGCCGTCGCGCGGGCCGACCTCGCTGATTAAAATTCTCGCTGACATCCGAGGCTCCTTGGCTTTTATGTATTAGTGTTATAACAAATAAGCCTGCCCTGTCGAGAGGGCTGTCAATTCAAGAAGGAGAGTCGATCGATGAGGGAGGAGCTTCCGCTCAGCGGCATCCGCGTGATCGAGTTCACGCATATGGTGATGGGGCCGTCGGTAGGATTGATCCTCGCGGACCTGGGTGCGGACGTGATCAAGGTGGAACCCAAGGGCGGCGACCAGACGCGCCGGTTGCTGGGATCCGGCGCCGGGTATTTCCCGATGTTCAACCGCAACAAGCGCAGCGTCTGCCTCGATCTCAAGAGCGACGCGGGCAAGACTGCGGCGATCGCGCTGGTGGAAAGCGCCGACGTGCTGATCGAGAATTTCCGCCCCGGCACGCTCGCGCGGCTGGGCCTCGGCCATGAGGATTTCGTGGAGCGCCATCCGGGCCTCATCTACTGCTCGGCCAAGGGCTTTCTGGCCGGCCCTTATGAAAAGCGCACCGCGCTGGACGAAGTGACCCAGATGATGGGCGGCCTCGCCTACATGACCGGTCCTCCGGGCCGCCCCTTGCGCGCGGGCGCATCGGTGGTGGACATCACCGGGGGCATGTTCGGTGCGATCGGCATTCTCGCCGCGCTGGAGCGACGGCACCGGACCGGTCGCGGCGGCGAGGTGAAGTGCGCCCTGTTCGAGACGACCGCCTTCCTCGTCGGCCAGCACATGGCGCAGGAGGCGGTAACGGGCAAGGCGCCCCGCCCCATGCCGGAGCGGATCTCGGCCTGGGCGGTCTACGATGTGTTCGAGACGAAGATGCCGGACGAGCAGCTCTTCGTAGGCGTCGTCAGCGACGGCCAGTGGAAGGCCTTCTGCGAAGCCTTCGGACTGGACGCCCTGCTGGACGACGCTTCCCTTGAGACCAACAACCAGCGGGTTGAAGCGCGCGACAGGATCCTGCCCGTGGTCCGCGCCTGTTTCGCGGGAATGCCGCGCGAGGAGGCAGTCGATCTGCTGGAGCGTCTGGGCCTTCCTTTCGCGCCGATTGCGACCCCTTCGGACTTGTTCGAGGATCGCCATCTCGCCGCGGGCGGACTGGTGGACGTCACGCTGGATGAGGGGCGCCAAACCCGCCTTCCGGGCCTGCCGATCGAGCTGGACGGAACACGCATGCCCTGCCGTCTCGACCTGCCGCAGGCGGGTGAGCATGGCGCGGCACTGCTGCGCGAGGCCGGGATGGACGCGGCGGCCATCGCCGCCGCGCTCGACTGACGTCAGCCGACGGCGGGGCGAGGACCGCCGTGGAGATCGAGGCTGATCCGGTAGCGGTCAGCCCGATAGTCCGCGATGGTGAACAGGACCGGCTTGTCCGCATCGTCGAGCACCACGCGCTCGATCCGCAGGAGCGCGTCGCGCGGTTCTATGCCCAGCAGGGCCGCGGTTTCGACGCTGGCATGGACCGCGGAAACGGTCTGGCGACCGCCCACGATCGTGATGTCGCCATCGTGAAGGTGCTTGAGAATGGGGGTCGAGGTCAGCGTTCGCTTGGTGATTTTCACGCCGAGGTCCGCCGGTAGCCAGCTGGTGACGACGCCCAGCGGCTCCTTGTCGGTGTGGCGGATACGGCGGGCCTTGTAGACGAGCGTGCCCACCGGCCTGTCGAGAATGGCGGCGATATCGGTCGGTGCCGGCTCCTTCGACAGGTCGAGGACTTTGACCGGCGTATTGCGGCCGAACGCCAGCAACGATTCGATGGCCTGCTCGACGTTCGCCTCGATCGGCACGGTGGACGCGCGATAGACCACGCGGGTGCCGGTGCGCCGCCGGCGTTCGACCAGCTTGTTGGCGGCCAGTTCGTGCAGCGCACGCCTTGCCGTGATCCGCGAGACGCCGTGCTGCGCCGCCAGTTCATGCTCGGTCGGCACAGAAGCGCCGAACGGAAGGCGTCCGCCCAGGATGTCGTCGCGCAGGGCGAGGAAGATCTGGTGATAGAGCGGAACCGCGCCCGCCCATTGCGGGGGAGCGGCCTCTGCGAAGACGGTTTCGGTTTCTCGCGCCATCCTGTCTTCGTAGTCGAGCGGCGCCCTTCGGTACAGTGCGAACCTTACGGCATTTATTTGTTATATTGATATATCAAATAGGCCTGATATGGTCGCGGCATGACCAGGACATTGTTCGAAAAGATCTGGGACGCGCACGTTGTCGCGGACCTGGGAGACGGTGCCGCACTGATCGCCATCGACCGGGTGCTGCTGCATGAACGGACCGGCGGCGTCGCCTTGCGCAGCCTTGCAGCCGCGGGCCACGCGGTGCTGGCACCGGAACGGGCTTTTGCCACGATGGACCATGTCGTCGATACCCGTCTGGGCCGCGGCGATGCCACCGTCATGCCCACGGGCACCGACTTCATCCTCTCCACGCGCGAAGCCGCACGCGAGGCGGGCATCACCGTCTTCGACATCGGCGATCCGCGACAGGGCATCGTTCATGTCATCTCGCCGGAGCAGGGCATCATCCAGCCCGGCTACACACTGGTCTGTCCCGACAGCCATACCTGTTCACAGGGCGCGCTCAGCGGGCTGGCCTGGGGTATCGGCTCCAGCGAAGCGGAACATGCACTGGCCACCGGGACGCTGCGCATCCAGAAGCCGGGAACGATGCGGATCACCGTGACCGGGCGGCTGGCGCCGGGCGTGACCGCCAAGGACCTGGCCCTGCACATCCTTTCGCGCATCGGGTCTGCCGGTGCGCGCGGCATGGTGCTGGAATATGCCGGGACCGCGATCGCCGACCTCGACATCGAGGCACGCCTCACCTTGTGCAATATGGCCACCGAGCTGGCCGCCTTCACCGCGATCATCGCGCCGGACGCGAAGACACTTGCCTATCTTGCCGACCGGCCGTTCAGCCCGAAGGGAGAAATGGCCGAGCTTGCCCGCGCGGCATGGCGTGACCTCGCCAGCGACACCGGCGCCCGCTTCGACCGCGAAGAGCAGTTCGACGCGGCGGAAGTGGCGCCGATGATCACCTGGGGCACCAGCCCGCAGCATGCAGTGCCGCTGGGTGCGGAGGTCCCACGCGCTGCCGACCCGGCCCGCGACGCGGCGGAGGCCGTGGACCGTGCGCTGGACTACATGGGGCTGGCTCCGGGACAGGCGCTCAAGGGCCTGCCGATCGACGCGGCCTTCATCGGTTCCTGCACCAACAGCCGCATCTCCGACTTGCGCCGCGCCGCCGATGTCCTGCGCGGGCGGAAAGTTGCGCCGAACATCCGCGCCATCTGCGTTCCCGGTTCCACCGCAGTGCGCATGGCAGCGGAAGCCGAAGGGCTTCACCAGGTCTTCCTCGACGCCGGTTTCGAATGGCGCGAGGCGGGCTGCTCGATGTGCTTTTTCGCAGGCGGAGAAAGCTTCGGCCCGCAGGAGCGCGTCGTCAGTTCGACCAACCGCAACTTCGAAAGCAGGCAGGGACCGGGAACCCGAACGCACCTTGCCTCGCCGGAAACCGTGGCGGCTTCGGCCGTTGCGGGCCGCATCGCCGCCCCTGCCGAACTGGGAGACGCATGATGACGCCGTTCACTTCGCTTACCGCAGGCGCCGCGCCGCTGCTGCGCGACAATGTCGATACCGACGCAATCATTCCCTCGCGCGAGATGAAGACCGTCGGCAAGACCGGCCTGAAGGACGGGCTGTTCGCGGGCTGGCGCTATACCGAAGTGGGAGGCCGCGAGCCCGAGCCCGGCTTCGTGCTGAACCAGCCCGCTTTCGCAGAGGCCCGCTTCCTCCTGTCGGGCAGCAATTTCGGATGCGGCTCCAGCCGCGAACACGCCGCCTGGGCGCTTGCCGAATATGGCTTCCGGGCCGTGATCGCCGGATCCTTCAACCCGATCTTCCGCGGCAATTGCGTGCGTAACGGCATCGTCCCCGTGGCCCTGCCGCAAGACGCGATCGCGACACTGGCACAGGAAGCCCCGGAAGCGATGACCGTCGATCTGGTCGCACGGAAAGTCCGCGCGGCATCGGGCGCAGTCTGGACATTCGAGATCGAGGACGAAAGCCGTCAGATGCTGCTGGAAGGGCTCGACGCGATCGCCCTCACCCTCCTGCGCCGCGCGGAAATAGAGGCTTTCCTGGACGCCGACTGCCGCCGCCGCCCCTGGATCTATCCCGGGGCGACGACCGGCACGGTCAACTGATCGTCAGGCCGCCGCCAGCAGGGCGGCGGCCGCGAAGCCCGCGAGCTTTCCGAAAGTGGTCGCGGTCAGCAGGCCGTTGCCTGCAAGATATCCATCGGCGCCCGGCCCGGACACCCCCCGCGCCGCGCCGCCACCGGCGAAGAGGTTCGGGAGCGGCGTGCCGTCCGGTCGCAGGACCCGCGCATCGCCGTCCACCACCAGCCCGCCCTGCGTATGGAAGAGCGCTCCGGTGACTTTCGCCGCGCGATAGGGCGCCGCCAGTAGCGGTTTGCCAGTGAAGTCGCGGCCAAAGGCGTCCTCCTCATGGCCCGCGACCATGTTCGCCACACCGGCAATCGTTGCCGCCAGCACGTCTCCGGGAAGACCCGTCGCCCCGGCGAGCGCAGCTTCATCCGCAGCCTCGATCACGGCACCTGCGGACAAGGCATCGCGATAATCGTCGAACTGCAGCATCAGCCGGTGCAACCGCTCGTCGAAGATCGACCAGGCCACACCCCCCGGCTGGGCATTGACCTTGGCGGCCTGCTCCGAATAGCCGGCCGCCTCGTTGGAGAAGCGTTCGCCGCGGGCGTTCACCTGGAAACCGCCCTCCACGATCAGGGGCCAGAGGATCGGCACGCCGTGGCCTGCGGCAAGGCCGCCATGCCCCTGATATCCGCTCATGTCCGCAGTCGAAGCGCCCAGAGCCTCGCCCCAGGCGACGGCATCGCCCTTGTTACCGGGATGACCGTGGAAGACGGCCCCTTCCATTTCCGGGATGAAGCGGCGCACCATCTCGCCGTTTCCGCCGAAGCCGGAGCAGGCCAGAATCAGCGCGTCGCAGCCGATGTCTTCCTCCGCGCCGTCCGGGCGGCGGATACGCACACCGGTCACGCGGTCGCCATCGGCGTGAAGTCCCTCGACGGTCGCTTCGGTCAGCAGCGTCACTTCGGCACGCGCGCCCGCCGCTTCCAGCGCGCCCATCAATTCGCCGCCCGAGCGGTGCGGCGTTCCGTACATGCGGCGCGCGCTGTGGCCGGGGTAGAGAAAGCCGTCCACAAGTTCCAGCGGCACGCCGTGGCCATCGCGGAGCCAGGCCACCGTATCCGCCGACTGTTCCGCCAGCCGCAGCGCGAGTCCCGCGTCGGTCCGGCCCTTCGTCTTGCCGAGCATGTCGGCGGCGAAGCGCTCCGGGCTGTCGTCGATCCCGGCCGCGCGCTGCTCGGGCGTACCGGCCGCCGGGATCAGGCCGGTCGACATCGCCGTGGAGCCGAGAGGCGTGCGGTCGCGTTCCAGAACCAGGACTTCGACGCCCCGATCGCGCAAGGCCAGCGCTGCGCTGAGGCCGGTCGCGCCGCCGCCGATCACGATGGCCGGAAACGCCATCTCGAAGGCGGACGGAGAGGTTGTTATGATGTTGGGCATGCAGTTTTTCCGGTCGTTCAGCGGGTCATCGAAGGCGGCGTGGCAAGCAGTTCCATGAGCGAACGGCAGCTTTCGGCATTCTCGAGGTCGGCAACGGCGCGCTCGATCGCGCTGGAGACGGCCTCGCCCCAGACCGGGTGCGCAAGCCTGCGGAACTTCGCCAGGATCTCGTCCGGGGCGTAAGGGGTTTCGGTATCGCCGCGATTGACGCGCGTTTCGCCGGTAAGCCGCCGACCGTCCTTCAGCGTGATGGCAAGCCGCGCAGGCCTTTCGGCAGGAAGCGCCGAAGTCATGGCGCTATCCTCGCGCACACGCACACGGGAAGCCAGGTCCAGGATCGCGGGGTTTTCCAGCGCCTTGGGACGGAAGGCCTCGGGCGATGCTTCGCCGTGAACCAGCGTCGTGGCGATCGCGAAGGGGATCGAAAACTTGCCGGCCAGCATCGTGCGCGGCGCGGGCCCGTCGAGCTGGGCGGCCCAGATGTAGGTATCGACGTCGATGGACTCGATCCGGTCGGGATCGATGCGCCCACCCTCGCCTGACACCAGCGTTTGCAGCACGTCGAGCGATGCATGGGTATAGCGGCAAGCCGCATGCATCTTGAAATAGTTGCGGGCGATCTCCCAGCGCTTACCAAGGTCTTCCACCATGGCGTCGGGAGAGAAATCCTCGGCGACAATCCCGCCGTAGACGGTGGCGACCGCATCCGCTTCGCCCTTGATCCCGGCGCAGGCCATATCCCATGCGAGCAGGCCGAGCTGGTTGGAGAGGCCTGCGAAGCTGTTGCGCACTGTCGCACCTTCCAGCATTGTCCGGCGGCTCGTCGCGATGCCGAGCCCGGCAGCGATGTTGATAGTATTGGCCATCCCGGCGCTATCCGCGCCTGCAAGGCTT
Source organism: Novosphingobium sp. TCA1 (assembly GCF_009811895.1). Classification (NCBI taxonomy): domain Bacteria; kingdom Pseudomonadati; phylum Pseudomonadota; class Alphaproteobacteria; order Sphingomonadales; family Sphingomonadaceae; genus Novosphingobium; species Novosphingobium sp. TCA1. Next base: position 62,884 of record NZ_BLJH01000013.1, read on the forward strand.
GCAGCAGCAACGGCGGCGCCGACCGTGCCCCAGGTGCCGTGCGGGTGCATCGTCACCCGCAGTCGCGAGGCGATGCCGATGCGCGACCCGATCTCGTAGCCCAGCACCAGAGCGCGCAACAGCGCCATGCCAGCACAGTCACGCGCGGCGGCGAGCACGGCAGGCACGACGTGGATCGCCGGATGGCCCCGCGCGAACTGGTTGCCTTCGTCCAGCTCCAGAGTGGTCCCGGCAAGGCCGCCGAGAAATGCCGCCTCGCCTTCCGATGCAGAGGCGCCGCTGCCGATCACGCTTGCGGGACCGCCTTGCGCGCGTCTCGCCACCAGGGCAGCGACATCCGTTTCCTGCATTCCGGCGGCGATCACGCCGATACTGTCGAGAAGGACGAGGCGGGTTCGGTCCAGAACGGCCCGGGGCAGCGCGGCGGCGCGCTGTTCCACGGCGAAAGTCGCCCATCGGTCCAGCCATCCCGAGACGGGCTGGGTCAACAGGACACTGGCGGGGACAACATGGCTGTCGGTCATGACGGGTTCCTGTTCGGTTCAGCTATCGGTTGCGGAAAGGTCGCCCAGGCGGGCTGCGAGTGCGGCGAGCAGTCCTGCGGCGACCAGCGGGACAGCAAAGGACGCGAAAGTGACCCAGAGCGGCAGCTTGGCGGCAAGCAGCGCGCCGCCGGCCATCGGGCCGATGATGGCGCCGCCGCGCCCGATACCCACGGCCCAGCCGATCCCCGCTCCGCGTATCCGGGCCGGATAGAGCTTTGCGGAAAGCGAATAGAAGCCGGTGAAGCCGCCCTGGAGCGTCAGGCCGAGTGCGAAAGCGGTCAGGAGCACCAGAGCCAGCGGCATCTGCTGGGCGAAGATCATCATAAGGACCGCACAGATCACGAAGAAGACCGCGATCAGTCGGCCGATGGGGCGGCGAATGGCAAGCCATCCGATCAGCAGGCCGCCGACCGCACCGCCCATGTTGAAGATGCTGCCCGCCCACAGGGCCTTGGCCTGACTCAGCCCGCCTTCGACGGCCAGCTTTGGGATCCAGCTCGTCACGAAGTAGAGCACGGAGAAGCTGAGGAACGTCGCAAGCCAGAGCGTTATCGTCGGGCGCAGGAGAGCGCCGGAGAGGAGGTCGCGCGGCTTGGGCAGGCTGCCCACCTCGTCGCGAGGCGGCAGAGATGCCAGATCAGCCCAGCCCATGCGGCGGCGCAGGCCGTTGCTTCGGGCAAGGGCACCGGCAGGCTGGCGCGTCTCCAGGAAAGTCACCGATTCCGGCAAAAGCGCCCAGACGATGGGAAGCAGGATCGCGCTGATCACACCGGCGCCGATCAGGGTGGCCTTCCAGCCGAAAGCGGGAATGGTGACGAGCGACACGAGGCCCGTGACGACCGCCCCCACCGGATAGCCCGCCTGGAAGATGCCGATCGCCAGCGAACGGTGTCCGGGCGGTCCATATTCGCTCACCAGTGCGGCGACGCTGGCCAGCAAGGTGCCGATACCGATGCCGGTGAGCGCACGCAGCGCCGAGAACACGACGATGTTATCGGCGAAACCGCTGCCGATGGCGCCGACCGTCATCAGTACGAGCGCGAGCAGAACCGTAGGCCGCCGCCCCCAGGTGTCGGCAAAGGGTGCCACAGCCACGCAGCCCACCATCATGCCCGCAAGGCCCGCACTGAAGACCACGCCGAGCGCGGCAAGGCCGATGTTCCAGTCCGCCGCCATGGCCGGGGCGACATAGGACATGATCAGCAGGTCCATGCCGTCGAGAGCGTTGATGGCCGCGCAGATCGCGACGACCAGAACCTGCAGCGACGTCCAGCGGCCCGGGCGAACCTCCTTCGCCATCCGTGCATCGGCCGCGATGCTCGCGTTCATCACGAGCGCTCCGGCAGCACTGCGGCCGGGGCCGAGGGCCATGGCACATATGCAGGGACACATCCCCGATTTTCGGGCTTCCGCATCGCTTCTCTCCTAATGACAGTCGCCGCATCCGAGGCTTGCGGCATATCTGCTCGGCCCGCTTGGGACCGCAGTGCGGCCCGGCAGAAGCCGGCCCATGCTATGGACCGGGCAGGTCGAGTCAAGCTTATTATGTATTATTGATATAACAATTTATACCACATCACAGCAGCAGGTAGATCGTGCCGGAAAGGTTCAGGGCATCCTTGAACCGGCCGATGAACGAGGGGTTCTTCAGGTAGGCGGCGGCAGGGGTCAGATAGAGCCCGTTCGTCACGTGAAACGTATAGCTGCCCGTCACCGAAAACTGGTGATCGTTGGCATGCAGCCCCCGCGCCCGGTTCGAGCGGATCGCATCGGGCGAGTACTTCGTGTAGCCCACGCGCAAGGCCGCGGAATCGAGCGGCCGCGAGGCGAAGGGAGCGATCTGGTAGATCCGCCCCTCGTAGAACTGCGTCATCGTATTGACGTCGTCGGGCGCCCAGAACACGCTTGCCCCTGCATAGAAGCCTTTGCCGGGGCGGGTGACATCGGGCTGGGTCAGCTGGAAGTCCGCAGCCCCGTAGAGCGTCTGGTTGGCCGAAGTCCCCCGGCCGTCGAAGCGGGTATAGTCGGAATCGTTGTACATCGCGCCGGCACGCACCCAGATCTGCTTGCCCGACGGCGATGCGGCGCGCTTCACGCCGACCTCCGCTATGCCTAGCGGCCCTGCCCCCTTCATGGTAAGCGCGACGCCCGGTCCGTTATGATCCAGTTCGTAGTTGGTGCCAGCAGGCGCAGTGCTGCGCTGCACGCCCAGCTTCACGTAAGTGCCTTTCTTGAAATGGAAGGTCAGGTTCGCCGTGGGCGTCGAGGCCGGGTCCGCACTGAGGCCGGCCTGGATCGGAATAAGCCCGGTGAGACCGGACGACAGAATCGGACTGCCTCCGGCGAAAAGGCCGACGAATTCGTAGTAGTTGGGCATGATGCCGAATTTCAGCTCGATCTTTCGGTCGGCAAAGCTCTGGTAGAAGGCCAGGTTGCGGATGCCGACGGTATTCTTGCCGTTCGGATCGAAGCTGGTGAGCTGCGAGTTGTACCCCAGGATCAGCCGCGAATTGGGCAGGCCGACCTTGTTCAGGCCGATCGTCGCGATGACGTTGGTCGCCTGGAACTGCAGCGTCGGGCGCTGACCGTTGTAGCGCTGCGGGCTGCGCGGCTGCCCCGTTTCCAGCGGATTGTAGACGCCGACGACGCTGATCCGCGCCTGAAGGCCGATATCCCGCTCGGCCAGCCAACTGCGGAACCCTCCCGTATCGCGCAGGACGGAGTCGGCCGCACCGGGGACGCTCGTGGTGAGACCGGGCTCGGCGAGTTCGTCGAAATGCCGGAACTTGGCGGCCTCGTCATCTGCCTGCGTCCGCGGCGCTATTGCCGGATCGCGCGGCAGCACGGCCGCTTCGGTCGGTGCCTGAGCATCGGGTGCCTGAGCATCGGGTGCCTGAGCATCGGGTGCCTGCGCCTGTCCGGCGTCCGCCGCGCCGTCAAGGCTCTCCTGCGCGATCGCCGGAACGGAAAGGAAGCTGGCTGCAATGGCCGTGGCCGACAGACCGCTCGCACGGCAAAGGGTTCGCGCAATCGCGAGTGACATGGTTATTCTCCCTGTAGGTATCTGCCCGCCAAGCGGCGGCTTATTTCATTTCATCGAGCCGCTCACCTCTCGGGCGGGCACGACCGAAACCCGGCGACCGGCGGCTGACACCGGGCAGCATGTGATGCTGTTCACCCTGAACGATGACATCGTCATTCCCTTATCCGGCATCCTGCGACCGCCCGAACGCAAACGGTCGCTCCTCTTGGATGCGCCGGTGCCTGATCGAGTGCGTTACCCTCTCGAATCTCCTGCGAACCGGGCCACTTGCCCGGTCACCGCGAAGACAGCCGCATCCTATGAATCGTGTCGGGCGAGTCAATCATTTTGTATTATCGTTATAACAATATGATTTTTGAAAGCCTCCCCCGAGATCGAAGCGACCGCTACCGGCTCGACAAGAAGGGCCTGCGGAATTTGCAAAAGGCGAAGCCGCCTCGCGTTCCCGACGCTATTCGCTCGGGATACCTTGCAGGGCACGCCGGCCGAACGACCAGCTTAACCATATCGAAATCTGCCTGGTGTCAGTTGGTGCCTTGACGTGATCCCGCGCCAGCGCCTCTGAAACAACCTTGCCGGACGACCCCTTCCATGAAACCAACCAAGGCCGCCAACGACCCGGTAACCGCGACAGTTCCGGGGATGGAAGTCGATCCCGCCGTCTACAAGACCCTGCTGGAATCGACATTGGCCATTCCATGGAAGATCGACTGGGCAACGATGCGGTTCGCCTACATAGGCCCGCAGATCGAACCGCTCCTCGGCTGGTCCCAGGACAGCTGGATCTCGGTGGACGACTGGTCGTCCCGTATCCATCCCGAAGATCGCGAGCATGTGGTCAACTTCTGCGTCTCGCAATCGATCGCAGGCAAGGATCACGAAGCCGACTATCGCGCGCTGAACAAGGATGGCGGCTATATCTGGATTCGCGACGTCGTGCATGTGGTGCGACGCGAGGACGGTGAGGTCGATAGCCTGGTCGGCTTCATGTTCGACATCAGCGAGCGCAAGCGCATCGAGCACGAACTGATGATGATGCAGAAAAAGCTTGAAGCGCTCTCGTTCGAGGATGGTTTGACCGGGACGTCCAACCGGCGCCACTATGACGAACGGCTTAAAGCCGAGTGGAAGGCCGCTCAGGCCGGACAGCATCCCCTGTCGTTGATCCTGCTCGATATCGACCACTTCAAGGACTACAACGATTTCTACGGCCACATTCAGGGCGACGAATGTCTGGTCAGAATAGCTGGCGCGCTAAAGACGATCGGAATTCGCCCTCGAGACATTGTCGCGCGCTGTGGTGGCGAAGAGTTCGTCCTGCTGCTCCCGGAAACGGGCGAAGCCGCGGCGGCAGCTCTGGCAGAGCGTTGCCGTGCCGCGATCGAAGACCTGCAGATCCGGCACGAAAGGTCCAGTTGCAGCGCGTTCGTAACGGCAAGTCTCGGCGTCGGGACGGTCATTCCGCCTTTCGACAGCGATGCACTCCACTTCTGCGATGCAGTCGACAAATTGCTCTATTTGGCCAAGCAGGAGGGGCGCAATCGCGTCAGGTCCGCATATTCGTCAATAGCAAGCGCCACTTGCTCCGGCGAAAGCTGAGAGTGCCATGAGGAGGGTCCGGCGAGCGCCCGAACCCTCCCTCCGGCAGGATCAGAACTGATAGCGCAGCGTCAGAGTCACATTCCGCGGCTCGCCGTAGGCGAGCTGGTTGTAGAAGCCGATCTGCGAGTAGTACTTCTTGTCGAACAGGTTCTCGACGTTGATCTGCGCCGAAAGCCCGTTCTGCAACTGGTAACGGGTCATCAGGTTGACCAGCGCGTAAGGCTTGACCTTCAACCGTTCGGCATCGCCGGTGACGGCATTGGTCGTGTCGGTATAGCTCAGGCCTTCCCAGTTGACGCCGCCGCCGACGGTCAGCCCGTCGAGATCGCCGCGGAAACCGTAAGTCGTGAACAGGCGCAGCAGCTTCTGCGGATAGAGCGAATTGACGCGCACGCCGCTCGCATCCTTGGCCTTGAACTGGGTATAGTTGGTGGCGATCTGCCAGCCCGGCAGGATCTCGCCGTTGGCCTCGATTTCGAAGCCGGTGCTGTGCGCGCCCTTGGCGGCGCGATAGGCTAGGCCCAGCGTCGGATCGCCGTTGACGTACTGGTCGGGAATCTGCTGCCCGAGATTGTCCTGTTCGATGCGGAAGATCGAGATCGCCGTGTTCAGCTTGCCGCCGAAGAAGGTGCTCTTGAGCCCCCCTTCGTAGTTCGCGCCGGTCACGGGCGGCAGATAGTTGGCGTTCTGATCCTGGAAGTTCTGCGGCGTGAAGATCTTGGTATAGCTGGCGTAGATCGTGTGATTGGAGGTCAGATCGAACAGCACGCCCGCATAAGGCAGGAAGCGGTTCTTGTCCCCGTAGTCGGCCGAGGCGCCGTAGGACACGCCGCTACGCTCCCAGGATGCAAGACGGCCGCCGACGATGACCTTGAGCGGATCGGCCAGGGACAGGCGCGTGGCGGCATAGTAGCCCCACTGCTTCGTCCTGGTATCCACCACCTGGCTGCTGGCGCCCCAGCTCGGTTCGGGGAACGAACCGTCCCATTCGAAGAAGTTGCCCGGCTGGGCGGTGGCACCCGCGGCACGGCTGTAGAAGGCGAACTCCTGCGAGGCATAGCTGGCGCCTGCAATAAGGTCATGTTCGCGGCCGAACATCTGGTACTTCCCGGTAACGCGGATGCCCACGTCGTTCTGCGCGGCGCGGCCCTTGTAGTTGGCCGCCATCGCGCCGAGCCCTTCGCCGGTATCCTTGTCCACCGTGCCCGAGAGATAGAGCAGCCGCATGTCGCTCTTGTTGAGCGTGCGATTGCCATAGACCGTCACTTGCCAGTCGTTGCCGATATCCTGCTGAAGCCGGGCGAACATCGTCTGGTTGGTGGACTTCCAGCTCGTCCAGTCGGCACCGATCGTCTTCGAACGCGACCAGTCGGTGCGGGTGCCGTCCGAGAACCATACCGGCAGGCCGCCCCATTGCGTGCCGCGCGGGTCGATGTCCTGGTAGCTGATCCCGGCGCTGACATGCGTGTCCGGCGTGAGGTCGGCATCGACGACCCCGTAGAGCACCAGCTTCTTGTTGTGGAGCAGGTCCGTGAAGCTGTCGCCTTCCTCGTACTTGGCGACGCCGCGCACGCGGATCGTGCCGTCGGAGGTCACCGGCGCTCCCACATCGGCCATGACCGAATAGTTGTCCCAGCGGCTTGCCGTGGCCATGACCGAGCCGGTCAGTTCGCGCGCATCGGCGTGCTTGCGGATGAGGTTGACGGAGGCGGAAGGATTGCCGGCGCCGCTCATCATGCCGGTGGCACCGCGCACGATCTCCACCCGCTCGTAAAGCGCCACGTCGAGCAGCGTCTCGCCTGCGCTATAGGCGGTCTCGTATTGCACCGGGATACCGTCGATCTGGTAGTTGTCGATATCGAAGCCGCGCGCCGAGAACCCGTTGCGGGCATTGTCGAGCGCGCGCGAGGATACGCCGGCGGCATTGTTGATGACGTCGGACAGGGTACGGATGCCCTGGTCCTCAAGGCGCTGCGCAGTCATCACGGTAACCGACTGCGGCGTTTCCTGAAGGCTGAGCGGCAGGCCCGTCGCCGATCCCAGCTTGTCGTCCGTCGTGTAGGAACCGGTGACGACGATGTCGCCCTCCGCTGACTGGGCAAACGCGGCGCTGGGAAGGCCCGCTGCCAGCGCAAAAACCGACACGCTCCGCAGACAGGCGGAGGACTTGAGAAAACGATTTATCTGCATGGATTGCTATTCCCCGAACCGACGCGACCATCACGCTATTGCGACGCGATCGCATTTGCGAGTGCGGCTAGAAGAGCCTCCGGGAAAAGTCAATCCGCCGATCCAAGCCTCACGAAGATCTCGTCCGGCCAAGGACGCGAGTTTCCAAATGGCGCTCTGCCGGTACAAAACATCCTGTTGGCAGAATGCCGGTGCGAAAATCGCGGACTACGAAGATCATCACCTCGGCGAAATCTTTCACCGAGGCCAAGACGCGCCTTGCCGCAACCGGCAGTCGTTCGGGTTAATCCCGCAACACCTCATGATTTGCCCCGATGGACGGCGCAGGCTCGCTCCTTAGGCTAATGCGAGGCGAGTTGCGAAAGGTTGGGTTGATGAACGATCGCGCGATCGGCGAGGGCTATATCTATTTGCTGGGTCGGGCCCTGGTGGTGCGGCAGGAACATATCGACCGTGGCGCTGCGGATTTCGCGTTCAACAGGATCAAATACAACCCGCTCGGCACAGCCGATTTCGTCAATCCCAACTTCGATGTCGCCTACCTCGAAGCGTGGATCGGCGTGGATCCCCAAACGCCAGCCATCCTTGAAGTGCCCCGTATAGAGGGCCGCTACTACACCGCCCAGATCCTTGACGAATGGGGCGAAGTGATCACCAATATCAACGAGAGGATCTTTCCGAGCAAGCCCTGTGGGAAGTTCGCGTTGGTCTACCCCAATTCGTCAGCGCCGATACCGGCCGATACCGGACGGATAGAACTTCACTCGGCCAAAGCCAAACTGCTTGGGCGTGTCGAACTGAAAGGGGATCCCGATGGCGCGGTCGCGCTTCAAGAAGCGTTTAGGCTGAACAGCCTGGGCACACCGACAATAGCCGACGCTGCGCCGATGCCGCTTTTCGGTAATGACGAATTGATCGGTGTCGATATCTTCGACACTGTCGAAGCGGTGCTGGCAAGTGCCCTCGATGTCTCACCTATCGCGGCAAGCATGCAGCAGCAGGTGCGCGCTATTGCCGCTCGGATTGCAGGCGATGCGGACGAGCGGGCCCGTGTCGATGCGCTGATCCGCGAAACGATCGTGCCGCGCTTCAAGCAATACGTATTCACGCAAAGCGGGCCCTATCGCAACCATTGGGTCGGCGGCGCCGCAGCAGGCAACTACGGCAGCGATTTTCATATGCGCGGCGCGATCAACTATGCGGGAATCTGGGCCAACAACATCGGCGAAGTCACCTATTACGTCGCAATGAAGGACGCCGATGGCCAACCGCTGGACGGCGATAATGCCTATGCAATCCACTTCCCGCCCGATCAGTTGCCCGACACCGTGGTCGATGCCTATTGGTCGGTCATACTGGTGGACCGAACCGACTTCCGCGTCGTTCCCAACGATCTGAAGCGCTATAATTTCAACAACCATTCGCCCCTGGCCAAGGAGGCCGACGGGTCGCTCAAGATCGGCATCGGCGCCGCTCCGGTGGCCGGTATTTCGGAATCGAACTGGCTCCCTGCCGCAGCCGGGAAACCCTTCTCCCTGACCTTTCGCACCTATGTGCCGCGAGAAATTGTGCGCACCGGCGGCTGGTCACCCCCGGTGGTGACGCGCGTGAATTGAACCTCTTCACTGGAGAAAGCCATGTCGCAATCTTTCGCGCCGGAAACGATCGCAACCCGGATCGGGCCGCTCACCTTCAGCCATGCGATGCCCGACGGCTATCCCGCCGCCGAAACACTGGACAAGCTGTTCGACGAACGCGATTTCCAGCGGGCCTGCCAGGCCTATCTATGGTCGCTGCCGCTGGTCGGGTTCGAACAGTGGAAACATGAGGCGAGCGCGGCCCTGGGGGCAGCGAATGGCCAGATCGTCGCCTACCTCAGCTATGCCGACAAGATCGGTGTGCTCACCCCTAACGCGACGACGCCTTACTATGTCGGCTTTGCCGATCTGTCACAATCAGGCCCGCTGGTCCTGGAATTCCCACCCAGCGGGATTCGCGGTGGTCTGGTCAATGTCTGGCAGCAGGGGCTTGAAGGCACGGAACCCGGCAGGAAATATCTGCTGCTTGGACCGGGGCAGGATGCCCCCGCGGAGGCCGGAGAACTGGAAATCCGGGAACTGTCGAGCTTCGGGATCATGATCGGAATCCGCATCACGGTTACCGATCCGGCAGAGGCGAAGGAGGTCCTGTCGCAGCTTCGGGTCTATCCGTTCAGTCAGCGGAGCAATCCGCCCCCAACCGAAATCATGGCCGCGGCCGAGCGCCCTTGGCATGGCACCCAGCCGCGCGGGATTGCGTACTGGGAACGACTTGCGCAAGTGCTTGAACGTGAACCGCTGGGCGAACGCGACCATTTCTATCGCGAGATGTTGAAGCCTCTCGGGATCCAGCAAGGAAAGCCATTCGCGCCCGATGCCCGTCAAAAGGAATTGCTGGAGCAGGGCGCGCTGGTAGGCGAGGCTATGGCCAAGGCCAACACATATGACCGGCGCTTCGCGGGAACGCGCTACCGCGAGGGGACCCATTGGGACCATGCGCTGAACCTCAATCCCGACGATCCCGACGAATACTGGGGCCGGCTCGATGAACGCGCGTCCTGGTTCTACGAGGCCTATTCGGCCGCAGCGGACATGTCGCCGAACAAGCCGGGCCCGTCTTCGGCCTATCTCGGCGCCTATCGCGACAGCGCGGGCGAATGGCTTGATGGCGGCAGCCATTACATTCTGCGGGTACCATCGAATCCGCCGGCCAATCTGTTCTGGTCCGTGACGCTCTACGACCTCGACAGCCGTTCGCTGATCCTCAACTCGCAGCAGATTGCCGACCGCTCCTCCAGGATGGACCTGCGGACCAATGCCGATGGATCGGTCGATATCCATTGCGGGCCGAGCGCACCCGAAGGATTTGAGCACAACTGGATACCCACGGTTCCGGGCCGCGGCTGGTTCGCCTATTTCCGACTTTACGAGCCGACCCAAGCCTATTTCGAGGCCAGCTGGGCGTTACCGGATTTCGTGCGTCAGGACAGGGCAGGCGCTGAATCGGGTTAGTTCGGCCGCTCACCAGCGTCGGTACGCACCCAGGAACCGGCCATCCGTTTCGCAGCAGCAGTTGAAGATTCTGTGCCTTCGCTGCCGTCATGCGAGCCCTGGACGATATCGCAATGTCCACATCCGGCGATTCAGTTTGGTAGCACCACACTTTCAAGAACGACGGGTTCTGCTGGCCGAAACTGCTCTGAAAGACCGTTTGCAGTGCTACGATAGAAAATCGGCACTGCGCGATGGACGCAGTGCCGATTTTCGCTTTCGCTTGGCCTCAGCCGTTCAGCCTGTCCTTGATCGCCTTTGCAGGCGCAAAAGTCAGCTTCTTCGACGCCGCGATCTGGATGGTTTCACCGGTCGAAGGATTGCGGCCTTCACGCGCCGGCGAATCCTTGACCTTGAATTTGCCGAAACCATTCAGCGAAATCTCGTCGCCTGCGGCAGCTGCATCGGCAATCGCAGCGAAAACGGCATCGACGGCCTTCTTCGCATCAGCCTTGGTTACGCCAGTCTCGGCGGCCAGCTTCTCGGCGATTTCGGCATTGTTCATTAGGTAATCTCCTGCGCTCTTTAGGGATTGTGACGGCGTAAATTAGAACTGGTCGAAACGGCCAGCAACGCTGCCTTGGTAAACCCTGTGCACAGCTTCGCAAAATCCAGCCGCGATGTGCCCGAGATCGGACGGGTGTTGTCCGGCATTTCCTCGCGCGTTTGAGCCAAAAGCTTCATGGGCCGCCCGGCCACACCCTGAACCGCGCGGGGACGATCGCGATACCCCGCGCGACGGATCCATGCCGAAGACCGCACTACCGCCGCCATAACTGAAGAGACTGCCCCAATGACGGCAACCTCGACCGCAACGGCGCAAGCTCAGAAATAGAACTCGACCGGCACCACCAGTTCGATCCGCTCGCCGGGAACGTCGTCGGGCGGCGGAGGCAGGGGGGATGTTCGCCGGGGCAAGGCCAGCGCCTCGCGGTCCAGCAGGGCAAAGCCGCAGCCCTTTTCCAGCGCCGCGCTCAGCACCTGGCCCCGGCGATCCACCGTGAAGCGCACCAGGACCGTGCCCTGCTGGCGGCGCGCCCGCGCGGAGGCGGGATAAGTCTTCACCGCATTCAACCGGCCCAGCACGCGGGCATGCCAGGTGTCCGGCCCTTCGCTGCCGCCGCTCGGCCGCTGCGCCTTGGGCGGAGCGGCAGGCGGCGACGCGGCAGGCGCGGCAGGCGCGGCCGAGACCGGAACCGGCGGGGCTGGCTCTCCCGCCGCGATGACGATCGGCACCGGAACCGGCGGGGGAGAGGGCCGCGGAACCTCCGCGGCCGTCGGCGGCGTTTCCGCCTCGGCCTCCTCCGCCTGTTCCTCCGGCACCGGCGCTTCCTGCGGCTGCGCCTGGTCGGCGACGTCGAAGGCCGCCACATGCGGCGCAGCCGGGGCCGAGATCACCGCCGCCCCCCAGCCGAGCAGGACAATCAGCGCCAGCGGCAGGCAGAAGACCAGCGCGGTGAGCACCAGCGCCGAACCGCGCCGGGGCTCCGGGCGATAGCCGCCGCCGATCACGATGTCTTCAAGGCCCGCCCCCGTGCGCATCAGCATGGCGTCAGTACCGGGCGCGCAAGGTGCCCATGACGCGGCGCGGCGTGCCCGGATAGAGATTGTTGTCGCCCTGCACCGCCTCCACGAAGAAGCGGTCGGTCAAGTTCTCGGCATTGACCGAAACTTCCCAGTGCTGGTTGAAGGCATAGCGGATCGAGGCGTCGAAGGTCTCGTAACCGGCGATGGTGAAGCGGTTTTCGAGGTCCACCTCGCGCTTGCCCACGACGCGAATGCCGCCGCCCAGGGTAAGCCCGGAAAGCGCCCCTGCCGAGAAGCCGTAGCTGGTCCAGAACCGGCCGCTGAAGCGCGGAACCCCGTTCAGGCGATTGCCCACGGCATAAGTGTTGTCCCGCGTGATCTCCGCATCGAGGTGGCTGGCATTGGCGATCACGTTCCAGCCGGGCAGGATTTCCCCGGTCACGTCGATTTCCAGGCCGCGCACGCGCTGCTCGCCGGTGAGGATCGAGAAGTCCGGGTTGTCGAGGTCCTCGGTGGCGACATTGCGCTTCTTGATCTGGAAGGCCGCCGCCGTGATCGAGAGGCGGTCCAGCAGGTCCAGCTTCACGCCTGCCTCGAACTGTTCGCCTTCTTCGGGATCGAGCGGAGTGCCGTCCACCAGTTGACCCTGCTGGGGCTGGAAGCTCTGGGTATAGCTGGCATAGAGCGAGACCGACGTGCTCGGCTGATAGACCAGGCCGGTGCGGAAAGTCAGCGCATCGTCCTTGGTCGGGGTCTCGTCACCTGCCAGATGGTCCCAGGTATGCGATTTGGCGCGGTCGTAGCGCAGGCCAGCCAGCGCCTTCCAGTGTTCGCCCAGCGCGATCTGGTCCTGGAGATAGAAGCCCCAGTTGCGCGCCTCGAAGTCGTAGACGTTGTTCACCGTCGCCACCGGCACCGGCGTCACGCCGTGGACCGGCGCCACCATGTCGATCGGCGCGATATTGGCGCGGGCGGACCAGAACGCGAACTCGCCCCGGTTATGTTCCACGCCCGCCATGATGCGGTGCTCCAGCGGGCCGGTGAAGGCGTCGGCCAGCGCCTCGAAGCGCATGGTCAGGTCCTGCGAATCCTCGGTACGGTTGGTGATGCGGCGGCGAACCATGCCGTCCGAAAGGCCCTGGAGATCGACGGCGTTGTGGTCGGTCACCAGCGCATCGGTGTAGCGCCCGGTGAAGCGCAGCATCAGCCAGGGATTGACCTGACGCTGCGCAGCAAGGCCCAGCACCAGCTTTTCCGCGCCGGTAGTGGACCAGCGCTCGCCATAATACGTACGCGCATTGTGGACATAGTTGCCGTCCTCGTCGGCGATCAGCCCGCGATCGAAGGGGACTTTCTGGTCCACGTAATCGGCGGTGAGGTCCACTTGCGTCAGACTGTCCGGCTGCCAGCGCAGCGCCGCCGCGCCGAAGGCGCGTTCGCTCGGGCGGGCACCGTCGCGAAAGCCGTCATTGGTCTGGATCGCGCCGGTCGCGCGCGCGGTCAGCGTGCCCGAGGCGTTCAGCGGCCCGGTCACCGACATTTCCCCGCGATAGAAATCGAAGCTGCCGCCCTGGAAGCTGCCGTCGAAATGGAACTCCCGCGAAGGCGCGCGGGTGACGATATTGATGATGCCGCCCGGCTCGCTCAGGCCCACCATGACCGAGGCCGGGCCCTTGAGTACTTCCACCCGCTCGACATTGGCGAGGTCGAAGAAGGCTTCGGGCCGGTCCATGCCGCTGGTCAGCGGGAAGCCGTTGATCGCATAGCGCGCGCTGACGAAGCCGCGAATGCTGTAGGTTTCGGCGCGGTTTCCGGCGGTTCCGTTGAGCTGCACGCTGGAGACGTTCTGGATCACGTCAGTCAGGCGTACGGCGGACTGGTCCTCGATGACGGTGCGCGGGACGATCTGGATCGACTGGGGCACATCTCGGATCGCCGTGTCCGTGCGGGTGGCGGTGGCGCTGAGGGTAGCGCGATAGCCGGGCACCGGGCCGGTGGCGGTCTCTATCACGCCGCCGCGCGCAGCCGCAGCGCCCGCGCCCTGTACCCGCACCGGACCGAGCACGGTGCCGCCCGCGCCGGTGCCCTGCGGTGCGGGTGTCAGGCGCACCGAACCTGCACCGGTGGTCCGATAGCCCAGGCCCGTGCCCGCGAGCAGCCCGGCCAGTGCCTCGCCCGAGGACTTGCTGCCGGAAATCGCCGCCGAGGTGCGTCCGGCCACGTCGCCTGGTTCGTAGCCGACCTGAACGCCCGACTGGCGCATCCAGGCGACCAGGGCATTTTCAAGCGGCTGCGCGGGAATGTCGTATGTGCGCGTACCCGCCTCCTGCGCCGTCGCCATGGACGGCAGGACCGCCAGCGGCAATGCAGCGCTGGCAAGCAGCCCCATAACAAGGCGTGTCGAAACCGAATTCATGTAGTCCCCCGTCGAAAATGCCGTGACCGCCCTGAAGGGCTGATATTGCAAGGCGCTCGCAATATCGTTCATGCCATTGACGCTCGGGCGGGGGGACCACCCAAGCCGGCGCGCAAAAAAATTTGCAGATCCGGTTTGAATTTAGCGGGAGGGACGCCTCAGCACGACCACGCCGCCCGGCAGACGGAGCCGTTCAAGCCCGCGCATGGCGGCCAGCGTGTCGAGCGCCTCGTCCGGCCGGTCGGCGCGGAAGCTGCCGCTGATCGGCGGTTCGTGGGAGAGGTCGCCCATCGTGAAGACCGGCGCGCGGCGATAGCGGGCCAGCGCGCCGATCGCGGATTCCAGCGGCACCTCGCGCAGCAGGAGTTCGCCGCGCCGCCATCCCGCGATCCGTTCGGCGGGGATGGCGGCGAGCGCCGTCGCCTTGCCGTCGGCCCCGAACTGCGCCTGCTCTCCGGCGTGGAGAACGAGGCCGCCCATCGCGATCGCGCCCTCGGTAACACCGGCACGGGTGCGGCCCGAAGTGTCGTCCACCTCGAAAGCCGTGGCGATATCCCGCACCGTGCCGTCCGCCGCCGCGACCCGGAAAGGCCGGGCATCGCCGTGGCGGACCGCGAACCAGGCCCGTCCCTTGAGCAGGCGGACGCTGCGCGCCTTGTCGTCGTAATCGACGGCAATGGCGCTTTCGCTGTCGAGCACGGCCCGCGACCCGTCCGCCAGCGGCACTTCGCGGATCTCTCCGGCTGCGGTGCTCGCATCGGCGCGGGCCCAGAGCCATACGGAAGGCGCCGCGAACCAGACGAGCGCGGCGGCGGCAGCGACCGGCAGCCATCGCCAGTTCCCAGGGCTGCGCGCGGCCGGCGCGGTCTGCGGTGCGCTTTCGAAGGCGTCGCGCAAGGATTCGAGATCCTGCCAGGTCCGGCGTTCGTGCAGGAACGCTGCGCGGTTGCGCGGATCGGCGGCGGTCCAGCTGTCCAGCGATTGCAGTTCCTCGGCCGACATGGTGCCGGACGACAGGCGCACGAGCCATTCGCGCGCCTGCTCGCCGCGCATTTCGGCCGTATCCTTGCCCTGCCTGTCCATGATCGCCCTGATCTCTCCGCCCATCTACAATGACTAGACGCGCGGCGCGCGGCGCCACCCAACCCGTCGTTCCTGAATAGCCGTCATTACAATTGTGGATCGCGCCCGTCACGCGCGGCGGCCAGCGCGTTCAGCGCCCGGCGGATATGGTTTTCCACCGTGGTCGTGCTGATCCCCAGCCGCCGCGCGATGGCGGGCTGGCTCTCGCCCTCGAAGCGGTTGAGGCGGAAGATCGTGCGGGTCGGCTCCGGCAGGGCGGCGGCGGCGGCCCGCACCCGCTCCAGCACCTGACTGGAATCGACGATGCGATCCTGCCCGGGCGCATCGTCGCTTTCGGACAGTACCGTCTGCACGGCATCGGCCAAAGCCCCGCGCCGCTGCTGGGAGCGCCGGAAATCGAGGGCGAGATTGCGCGCCAGACGAAACAGATAGGCGCGCTTGGACAGGATCGGGCGCCCGTCGTCCATGGCCTGGACCTTGAGCCACATCGACTGGACGACTTCTTCCGCGTCGGCGGGATCGTCGACGATACGCTCCACCCGGCGCAGCAGGGCGGCACGCTCGGCAATGATCATGGTGGCAAGAGCAGCGGAGTTTCCAGCCATGGCGCGGCGTTAGTGCTATTGCGATGAATATGCAATATGATCCGGGCCAGGGCACTTCGTCGCTTCAGAAGAAGCGCGGAATCGGCCCGATCTGCGGCGTCCGGTCCGGCAGCGGCACTTCCTCGTCCTCGACATAACACCAGCCCCAGCCCTCGGGCGGATCATAGCCCTCGATGATCGGATGGCCGCTATGGTGAAAATGCGCCCGCGCATGGCGATGCGGGGAATCGTCGCAGCAGCCGACGTGGCCGCATTCCCGGCACAGGCGCAAGTGGACCCAGCCGCTGCCGATCCTGAGGCATTCCTCGCAGCCCCGCGCGCTCGGCGTGACGTCGCGGATCGTGGACAAGTGATGGCAGGTCATGCGGCAGGCTCCGCAAGGCGCGCGAGCGCGGTGTGGATCTGAGCGATGACGGCCGCCCCTTCCCCCACGGCGGCGGCGACGCGCTTGGTGGAACCTGCGCGGACGTCGCCGATGGCGAAGACGCCCGGCGCGCTCGTTTCCAGCGGCTGCCCTGCCCTGCCGGTGACCACGAAGCCCTTGCCGTCGGTCTCCACGCAGTCGCTGGCCCAGTCGGAATTGGGATCGGCGCCGATAAAAAGGAAAAGATGATGCAGTTCGAGCCGGGTCGTACCGCCGGGGGACCGGAAGGTTGCAGCGGTCAGCCCTTCCTCGCGATTGCCCTCCAGCCCCTCCAGCTCGGCGCCGACATGGATCTCCACATTGTCGAGCGCGGCGATGCGGTCGATCAGGTAGCGCGACATCGTCTGCGCCAGTTCGTGCCGGACGAAAAGATGCAGGCGGCGCACTTGCGGCGCGAGATAGACGATCGCCTGCCCCGCCGAGTTGCCGCCGCCGATCAGCGCGATCTCTTCCCCGGCGCAGAGGCGCGCCTCTACCGGAGAGGCCCAGTAGTAGACGCCCCGGCCCTCATAGTCCGCCAGCGCGGTAACGCCCGGTCGCCGATAGCGTGCCCCGGCGGCGATCACTACCGTACGGGCGCGGATCCGGCTGTCGTCCGCCATTTGCAGCAACAAGGTATCGCCCCCATTGCAGACCAGGCGCTGCACTTCGGCGGGGATCGCGATCTCCGCCCCGAACTTGATCGCCTGGTTGAAGGCGCGGCCCGCCAGCGCCTGACCGGATATGCCGGTAGGGAAACCGAGGTAGTTCTCGATCCTTGCCGAAGCGCCCGCCTGCCCGCCCATGACCCTGCCGTCCAGCACCAGGACCGAGAGCCCTTCCGAAGCGCCATAGACCGCCGCCGCCAGTCCGGCAGGTCCCGCGCCGATGATGGCGACATCGAAAACGCGCTGCGGGTCGAGCGGCCTCGCCAGTCCCAGGCATCCTGCCACTTGCGCATTGCTGGGACGCCGCAGCACGGAACCGTCGGGGCAGACCACCAGCGGTATCTCTTCCGGGGCGACCCCCAGCCTTTCCAGCAGGGAACGCCCCTCGTCCTCGCGCGCGGGATCGAAGACCACGTTGGGATAGCCGCTGCGGGTGAGGAAATCCTGCAGGCGCACGATATCGGCCTCATGCGGGTTGCCGATCAGGATCGTGCCCGCCGCGCCCTCTCCGATAAGCCCGACGCGCCGCAGGATCAGGGCACGCATCATCAGTTCACCGATATCCGCCGATCCGATCATCAGCCCCCGCAAGTGCGCGGCATCGAGCGGGAAGGCCGTGCAGCCGCGCTCCCCGGCGCTGGCCCCCGCGATCGAGCCGCGCCCGGAAAGCTGGTTGACCTCGCCGGTGAACCCGCCGGTGACATGAACGGTGACGACGGCGCTGCGGTCCAGCCCGTCCCGCCGCTCGACGCGCATCTCGCCATCGACCACGATCCAGCATGGCACGTCGCGATCCCCGATCCGGTAGACCGCCTCACCCGGCGCGAACCGGCGATCCGGCCCGCTGGCGAAGCGCCGGATCAGCCCGATCTGGGCCGGACTGAGCGTGGGAAACATCTGGTGCTTGCGATCGGCGGGGCTGTTCATCGCGGCAATCTCCTCGGAGGCAATTGCGAATGCAGGCACGAATGTGCGCGAAACCGGGGGCTGCGGCAACCATACCCGCGTATGCCCCGATGGACCTCGCCGAGTCCCCAACCAGCGTATAGTTACCGGGAGCGGCCGGATCGGGCATTCTCTCGGAGCCGGAGCATCACCGGTAACAACAACGGGTCCGAATTGCGTGAGTCATGTGAACACTGCTGGAAGATCGCCGCGCGCGCCCCTGTTCCGGTCGGACCGGTCGATCGCGCTGGCCGCCCTGGCATCGGGCCTGACCGTCTTCGCCCTCGACATCTTCAGCCCGCTGCAAGGCGCGGTGGCGGTGCTCTATACCTCGACCGTCCTGATCGCCTCGTGGTCCAACCGGCAAGCGGCCACCGTCCTGGCGGGCGCCGGCTGCAGCCTGATGGCCCTGGCCGGATTCTGGTACAGCCACTGGGACGCGCCGCTGGGATCGCCCGCGATGCGCCTTGGCGTTGCCCTCTTCGCCATCGCCATGATCACGATGCTCTCGGTACGCCACCGCTCCGCGCGCGATACATTGGCCGAGCAGGCCCGGATGCTCGAACTGACGCATGACACCGTCGTCGTGCGCGGCCCAGACGATACCATCCTCTACTGGAACGAGGGCGCCGAGCGTCTCTACGGCTGGACCCGCGCCGAAGCGCTGGGCAGGCCCGCGCAGCACCTGCTCCAGACCGTCAGCGAAGGGAACCCCATGGCCGCCGTCGATCTGGCGGGCACATGGTCCGGCGAGATCAGCCGCGTGCGCAAGGACGGCACCCGCATCGTTCTGGAAAGCCGCTGGCTCGCCCGCCGCGACACGCTCGGGCGCGAAACGGGCATCTTCGAGACCAGCGCCGATATCACCCGCCAGCGCGCCGAAGCCCAGGCCCGGCGGCAATCGGAGGAGCGCTACCACACGATCTTCCATGCCGCCGGCCTGCCCATGCTGGAAATAGACCTGTCCGGCGCCAAAGCGGCGATGGCCGGGGCCGCGCCGCAGGATATCGAGGGTGGCGACGGCGCGGTCATCGACATCGAACTGGTCAACCGGGCAGCGGCGAAATCCGTCATCCTCGACGCCAACGAGGCCGCCGTGCAGCTTTTCGGCGTGAACGAACGCGCCGACCTGATCGGCGGCTCCCTCCTGCGCTTCCACACCCCCTCAGCGGAACAGTCGCTCGGCCGCCTGCTCGCCGCCCTCGTCGCCGGACGCCGCGATATCGAGGAGGAGGCCCAGTTCCTGACCGAAAGCGGCGCGCTGGTCGATGTCGTGACCCGGCTGACCCTGCTGGAGGACGACGACAGCTGGAGCCGCCTGCTCATGCTCTGCATCGACGTCACCGAACGCTATCGCATGCAGCGCCGCCTTGCGCAGGCGCAGAACGAACTGACCGAAGTGAACCGCACCACCACGCTCGGCCAGGTCGCCGCCTTCATCGCCCATGAACTCAACCAGCCGCTGACCGCGATCTCCGCCTTCGCCAGTTCCGGCAAACGCTGGCTCGCGCGCGAGGCGCCGGGCGCCGTCGAGGTTGCCGACTGCCTGGACAAGATCGCCCTCAGCGGCCACCGCGCGGCCGACGTCATCGCCCGTGTCCGCCGCCTGTTCCGTAAGGGAGAGACCGAGCAGGTGGACGTGGATATGCAGGTCCTCATCCGCGAGACCGCCGGCCTGCTCGACCGGGAACTGCGCGAAAGCGCCGTGACTCTCCACCTCGGCGCCGCGACCGACCTGCCGCGCGTCACCGGCGACCGGGTGCTGCTGCAACAGGTCCTCGTCAATCTCATCCTCAATGCCCGCAAGGCCATGAGCATCGCGGCGGACAGCCCCAGGGACCTGTGGATCGAGGCCGCGCGCGCGGACGGGATGATCGCAGTGGACGTGATCGACAGCGGCACCGGACTGCTCTGCGATCCCCGGCAGATATTCGAGCCGTTCTTCTCCAGCCGCGAGGACGGGATGGGCATCGGCCTGTCGATCAGCCGCTCGATCGTCGAACAGCACGGCGGCACGATCGAGGCGGCCAATCGCCCCGAAGGCGGCGCGCGTTTCCGCTTCTCCATCCCCGTCGCCGTGCAGACTGCGACGGCCTGACATGACCCATCCGTCCTTCCCCCCTCAGGACAATCCTCTTGCTTCTGAAAAAAGTTTCGAAAACCGGGCGCGCATCGTGCCGCGCCTGATCGCCATCGTCGACGACGATCCGCTGGTGCGCGCCTCCATCGACAGCCTCGTGCGTTCCGAAGGCCTGCCGACCGCCGTATTCGCAGGCGGCGAGGAACTGCTCGGCTTCGATCGGCCCGACGAGATCGGCTGCGTGGTCACCGACCTCAACATGCCCGGGATGACCGGCCTGGAACTGCAAGGCGCCATTGCGGCCATGGGCTGGACCGTGCCGATCCTGTTCATGACGGCCTTCCCCACGCCGGAGGCCCAGATGCAGGCCCTGGCGGCAGGCGCGCTCCAGTTCCTGACCAAGCCGGTGGACCCCGACGAACTTCTCGACGCAATCGGACAAGCAATCGCATGAAGATCGGGATATGGCCATGATCGCCCAAGCTGCCTGGAAGCGCTTGCCGCCTGGAGGAATCCCCATGAGCGAATGCAGCGCGTTGCCCGGAAACGACGCGGGACTGGTGATCATCGTCGATGACGAACCGCTGGTCAGGGAGGCGATGGACAGCCTGCTGCGCTCGGCCGGTCTCGACACGCTCAGCTTCGGCTCGGCGCAGGACGTCCTCGACGCGCAGTTGCCCCTCGTCACCAGCTGCCTGGTGGTGGACGTGAGCATGCCGCAGATCGGCGGCTTCGAATTCAAGTCCCGCCTGGCCGACCGGGGTGACGACATCCCGATCATCTTCGTGACCGGCTACGGCGACATTCCCATGAGCGTGAAGGCGATGAAATCCGGCGCGGTGGACTTCATTCCCAAGCCCTATCACGATCAGGACCTTCTCGACGCCGTCACCGTCGCCCTCTCACGCGACCGCGAACGCCGCGCCGCGCGGCTCGACCGGGAGGCCGGACAGGCGCTCTACGACCGCCTCACGCCGCGCGAAAAGCAGGTCATGGCCGGTGTGTGCCGCGGCCTGCTCAACAAGCAGGTGGCAGGCGAACTGGGGATCGCCGAAATCACGGTGAAGCTGCATCGCTCCAGCCTGATGAAGAAACTCGGAACAAGAACAGTCGCCGACCTCATCCGCATCAACGACTTCCTGGCGCGTCAGCAGGCGTGATCACTCCCGGCCGATGCAGGCTTGTCACCCCATCAGGGCGGCAGGTGCCAGAAGAAGCGCGCCGGCAATGCATGCGGCGCCTGCCAGACCCCACCAGGAGATCCCTCTTGCCGCGACGCGCCACGCACCGCGCAGCCGCGTTGCGTAGATGATGACGCCCGTCACGGCCAATCCGGTCAGCAGGGATCCGAAGAGGAACCAGACGACCTTGCTGGCAAGACCGCCCCATGTGCCGAAATGCAGCGGATCGGCCATCTCGGAGATGCGCTGGTGGGCGGACAGGGCCGGTCCTTCGAACGTCAGCAGCACTTGCGACGTGGAAGGATCGATCCAGACGGAATTGGCCTTTTCCGTGGTCAGCCAGGACTGCGCCGCGCCCTGAAAGCCAACTGCACGGACACCGGGAAACGGATACTGGATGCGCCGAATATCCAGATCGGGGAAGCGTTCCCTTGCCCGGTGCGCCAGACCATCCAACGCTGCACCGACAGGCTGCGCCAGGTCCTGCGACCGATCCGTTTGCAGCACAGGGTCAAGGGGGAGCAGAACCGGCGCAGACGCCCCCAGCAGCTCGACGAGATACCAGATGCTCGTCGCGATCACGAGCGACAGGAACCACAGGCTCCACAATCCGGCCAGACGGTGCAGGTCGCCGCTGGCAGTGCGCCAGTCGCGCCAGCGGGGCCGACGCAGAAAGCCGCGCCAGAACTTCTTGTAGGTGACCAGACCGCTCACGAGGGACGTCAACAGCACGAACGCGAAGCCGGTGACGATGGGCAGGCCGATGGCGACCGGAAGCATCAGCCGGCGATGGAAGTCGCGCAGAAATCTCTGGGCGCCGCCGAACCCGGCCACACGGTTGACCCTTCCGGTCGCCGGATCGACAAGGACGCGGCGTCGGTGCCCGTCCGGCGCTTTCATGACGACGACGGTGGCAAACCAGGGATCCGGCCCGCGTTCGATCAGATCGATGTGTCCGCCCGGAACGGCAGCGAGGGCGTTGGCGGCGATCGTCCCCCAACTGGCCCGGTCCCGCACGCCCGGCGAGGCGCGCATTGCCGGGTCGGCCAGCCAGTCGATCTCGTTGCCCATGACCGCCAGCGTGCCCGACAGCAGGATCACCGTCAGGAATACCGAGAGCTTGAGGCCGAGCCAGGCATGAAGGCGCCACCAGCGCGAGCGCGGTTTCGGCGTCTTCCTCCCGGTCGGAACGGGGATATGTTCGTTCACGGCGATCAGAAGCGGTAGCCGACGGTTCCCGTGAAAGTCTGCGGATCCCCGTAGCGGCAGGCGTTGACGCCGCTGGAAAGGCAGGAGGTGTATTTCCTGTCGAACAGGTTCCGCGCGTTGAAGGCGAAGCGCCATGGGCCGGGCGACCACTCGGCTATGGCATCGACCAGCGCATAGGCGGCATTGTCGAACGTCGCGCCGATGATGTTGCTGTGCCCGATGTAGCGAACGCCCGCGCCCAGCTTCACATCCGCCAGGCCCAGACGGTCGAGCCGATAGTCCGCGAATGCCGAAAGGGTCTGGCGAGGTACGAACGTCGGCCGCTGGCCCTGCTCACCCGGCGTATTGGATCGGGTGATCTCGGCATCGAACCAGGCATAGGCCAGCAGCAGGTTGAGATCCTGCAGCACTTCCGCCTGCGCCTCCGCCTCGATGCCGCGCACGCGGATCTCGCCGGTCTGGACGCTGAAGCCCGATGCCTCCGCCCGGGTATCCGGGGTCAGCACGTTGGTCTGGGTCAGCTGATAGGCCGCGGCGCTCAGCAGCAGCTTGGAGCCCGGCTTCTGGTAGCGGATACCCGCCTCGATCTGCTCACCCCGACTGGGCACGAAACGGGCGCCCTCGAAAGTCGTGCCGATCTGCGGCGCGAACGAGCGGGCGTAGCTCGCGTAAGGCGCAAGGCCGTTGTCACCGGCATGGACCAGGCCCGCGCGCCAGGTGAAGGCGTCATCCTTCTGCTCGGTATCGACCTCGGTTGCCCGCAATCTGGTGCGGTTGCGGCTCCAGTCCTGTCGGCCGCCCAGCACCACGATCCATTCCCCCAGGCGCATCTGGTCCTGGAAATAGAGGCCGATCTGGCGACTGCGGACATCGGCGCCGCGATTGCGGCTCTGGCGCATGTCCACGACCGGAACCGCCCCGTAGACCGGCTCGTAGATATTGATCGGCGTGACCGACCCGTTCTGGAAGCGGTCGTTGCGATACGTGGGCCGGTAAACGTCGAGACCGGCCATCAATTCGTGCCGTACCGCACCGGTGTCGATGTCGAAGGCCAGGCGATTGTCGGTCGAAAGCGCGGTGGTCTTTTCTCTCCGATAGCTGACCGTGCGGGCAAGGCTGCCTGCTGCGGTCACGGCGCCGACCTGGAGGTAGTCCCAGGCCAGTGTGCCCTCGTAGTATCGCAGAGCGCTCTCGAAGCGCAGCGCGTCGGAGAAGCGATGGCTGAAACGGAAACCGGCGGTCCATTGATCGGCATCGTAGCGATCGAAATCGGGCTCGCCCACGAACCGGTCGCGCGGGATCGGGCCGAGAGGCAGGCCTTGGCCGGTCACCAACTGAACGCTGAGCGGCGCCGCGAAATCCATGCGGATTTCCTGATAGCTGCCGAGTAGCGTCAGTTCGGTATCCTCGCCGATCCGCCAGGTCAGGGCCGGTGCGATGAAGCGCTTGTCGTCCTTGATGTAATCGATGTCGGTATTGGAATCCCGGATCAGCCCGGTCAGTCGAACGGCAATGCTGTCGTTCAGCGGCCCGGTGAAATCGGCAGCCAGCTCCTTGCGCTCGAAGCTGCCGTACTGCGCCCGCACTTCTGCGAAACGGGTGAATGAGGGGCGCTTGCTCACCGCATTGATGATGCCGCCGGGGCCGAGCTGGCCGTAAAGCACCGAGTTCGCACCGCGCATCACTTCGAGCCGCTCCAGCGAGTACGGCTCGATGCCGCCGCCGTAAGTCGATGCCTGGGGTTTCAGGCCGTCCAGCAGAATGCTGCCATCGGCCGTATTGACCGGAAAGCCGCGGAGATAGACGTTGTCCGCCGACCGCGCGAAGCTGGCGGGCTGTGTCGCCAGGCCGGGCGTATAGCCCAGGCTTTCGCTGATCGTCTTGGTGTTCATCGTCTCGATGAAGCTGGCATCGACGACGGAAACGGATTGCGGCGTTTCCAGCAGCACGGCGTCGGACTTTCCGACAGACACCGCGTTATCGATGCGCGCGGTGACGATGATCGAATCCTGTACCGGTTCGCGCGGTGCATCCTGAGAGATCCGCGGCACCAGACGGTAACCTCCGCGCCCGTCAGGCTGTGCCGACAGTCCGGTGCCGGTCAGAAGCATCTCCAGTGCCTGCCCGATCGGGAACCGTCCCTTGATCCCGGCCGTGTGTTTCCCGCGCACGATATCGGCATCGGCCGATATCATCGTGCCGGCCTGCCGCCCCAATCGTGCCAGCGCTGCGCCGAGTGCGCCCGAGGGTACATCAAAGGCAATCGCCACCTGTGTTTCCTGCGCCGCTGCGGCAGGCACGGCAGAAATGGAAATGCCGGAGAGAAGGACGATCGACGCGGCACCGCGCGCAAGGCTGGACTTGAGATTGAACATGAAACTTCCGCCAATGAATTGCTTTCACTGAACGGGACGGACGAGTTCGCCGAACGGCTCGCCCCCGGTGAAAAATTATCGCGGCCCGATCACCAGCGTACCATCGGGCTGGCGCGCGATGGAGAGATCGGCGGCATCGGCCACGCCGGACAGCGCCCGATCGGGTTCGCTCAGGGGATAGCTTCCCGTCACGTTGCGCCCAAGGAGCTGCCCCGGATCGAAGCGGACGGAATGCTTTCGATAGCGGGCGATTTCCGACAGGACCTCGACGACGGGCCGGTCATCGACTTCCAGCCAGCCGCTGGTCCACAGCGATGCCCGGGCAGCGTCGATCCGGCCGAGCCCGACAACACCGCTTGAAGTGATCCGCGCCTGTTCGCCGGGGCCGAGCGTTCGGCAAGCATTCGGCAAGTCCGCAGGACAAATCCGCACATGGGACTCGGTTACCATGACGCGCGTGCCCGCACTGTCCCGGCGCACGGAATAGGCCGTGCCCAGCGCAGTCGCCGTTCCATCGGCGGTACGGATAACGAAAGGACGATCCGGTGCCTTGGCGACATGCACGAAGACCTGCCCGCGGGCCAGGTCGACGATGCGCTCGGACCGCGTCAATGCGACGGTCACCGCCGCATCCGTATCCATCACGAGGTCCGATCCGTCCTCCAGCGCCACGGTCTTCACCTGGCCCCTGGCGGTTTGATATCGCGCCGTCTCGTCGGCGCTTCCTGCGAAGTGGAGCATGCTCCATCCCGCCACGAGGAGCGCTACGGCAAACCCGCCGGCGGCTGTCCTCCGGCGTGTCAGACGCGCCTGCGCGGCCCGGCGCAATGCGGCGTGCTCCAGGTCGCCTGCCGCATCCAGCGAACTGTCGAAGGCGCGGATCGCATTCCATGCCGCCCGGTGCGATGGATGCGCGCTTTGCCATGCAACGAATTCTGCCCGATCGGCGTCGCTGGCCTCCTCGGAATCGAAGCGCGCCGCCCAGTTCGCGGCGGTTTCGATCACCGCCGGACTGGGCCTATGTTCAGTGGGCCTGTGTTCAGAGGGCCTGTGCTCAGTCGGCATAGGCTACGGTCACGCAGGCTGCATAAGCCGCCGCGATGTGCCGCTTGACGGTACTGATCGAAATGCCGAGCCGCTCCGCGATATCCGACTGGGCAAGCCCCTCGATCCTGCGCAGCAGGAACGTCTCTCGCGCCTGTTCCGGCAGGCTGTCCAGGACCCGCAGCACCGTATCCAGGAACTGCGCGGCTTCAACGATACGCTCCGGTGTGATCTCCTCGCCGTTCGCGGCATGAAGGGCCTGCGCATCGAGGATCGCGCGCTCTACATCCCGGCGGCGGATATCGTCGACGAGCAGCCTTCGCGCCACGGTGGCAAGGAAAGTGCGCGGAGTCTCGATCCGCAGTTCCGCCGATTTCTCGATCAGGCGGCAGTAGGTATCCTGAGCCAGATCCGCAGCACGATGCGGACATCTCGTCCGGCGGTGCAGCCAGGCGCGCAGCCAATCAACATGCTGGTCGTAAAGCGACCCCACGTCGATCGCTGCAATTGCACCCGGCATTGGCCCCCCTTGCCCTGACACCGGCAGAAGCACGCGAGAGCAATCGATCACCTAATGCAAATGCAAGGCATTCGCAACATGCTGCCGAACCTTCAGAACCTGATCCCCAAGCGGGCATAGTAGAAACCACCGCTCAGCCCGAACGGCGCGAAATTTCCGTAGGCACCCGAACCGTCGGCGGCGATGATGCCGTTTCTCTTGGGATAGACATCGAAGAGATTGTTGGCGCCCAGCGCGATATCGAGATTGTCGGTGATCTGATAGCCAAGCTCTGCATCCGTGACCCACTTCGCGCCGAATGTACGGTCGGACGCGGCAACGTTGCTGGACTCCGTGTACTTCCCGAAACGCGTGACCCTGAGCAGCGCCCTGATCCTGCCCAGCGACCAATTGTTGGACAGCACGACCTTGCTGCGAGGGAGCGCGACCACCAGGTCGCGCTGCGCCTGTCGTCCGAACAAGGTGACGTTGAGGCTGCTGAGTTCCTCCGGGTTGTCGATCACATGGAGGATCTTCGTCCGGTTGTAGCTGTAGGCCGCGTTGAGGCGGAACGTGCCCAGCGAAGCGGTGTCGAGCGTATATTCGCCCACCACGTCCACGCCGCGCGTGCGGGTATCGATGGCATTGGTGAAGAACTGGGCACTGTCCACGTCGTCGATGCCGTTGGCGACGAGAATGTCCTTGATCGCGCTTCCGCCGTTCGAGGCGGTTCCCAGGAATTCCGTTTTCACGATGCGATCGTCGATGCGGATCTGGTAGGCGTCGATGGTGAGGCGGAACGGGCCGGTTTCATAGGTGACGCCCGCGGTGAAGTTCAGCGATTTCTCGGGCTTCAGCGGCCTGGCGCCAAGCGCGACGGCCGCCGCGCTGTTGACCGGCAGGAACTTGGAGACGGTGGAGACGCGCTCGTTCCCGATCAACGTGACAGTGTTCTGCGTGGTCGAGAATGCCGTCTGCGCCAGCGAAGGCGCACGGAAGCCGGTGTTGACGCCGCCGCGCAAGGCTAGGCCCCTGGCCAGTTCCACGCGGGTGGAGGCCTTGGCGCTGAACGTATTGCCCGCACTGTCCGAATAATGCTCGAACCGGCCGGCAAGGCCAAGGAACCAGCCCGGCGTCAGATCGGTCGAGACATCGACATAGGCCGCCAGGTTGTTCCGGCTGATGCTGGACTCGTCGGCGGGGGATGTGCCGGTAAACGAGACGAGGCCCGGCGAAGGAGAGCGGCCGCCGTAGAGCTGGCCGAACGGTGTGTCGTCCACCGGGATCACGTAGCCGCCGTCACGGTAGGAGTCCGGCTCCCCGGCAATGTTGCGAAAGCGCTCCCAGCGGTGCTCCACGCCCAGCGACAGGCTGACCGGCCTTGCGAGGCCGATATCCACGTCGCGGCTCAGGTCGAGGTTGTTCACCCACAGGTCCTGCTTCTGGCGGCCCATGAAGAAACTGCTCTTGCTGTCCGGCCCGATCGAGGGGTTGAGCGTGTTTTCCGCGCCCAGCTTCACGTTGTCGCGACCGTAGCTGCTGGAAACATCGAGCGACCAGCCCAAAAACTCGGTCCGCAGCCCGAGCGCGGCCTGCCAGTCCCATTCCCAGATGCGGCGATAGGCCTGGAAGCCCGCCGGATAGAGCTGCGGCAAAACCGAGGCCCCGGACGTATTGGCCGCTCCGCCATAGCCGGTCGGCGCGGCAAAGTAGGCACCGCGTGCGTCGTTGATGTTGCGGTAGCTGAGCGTGGAGAACGAATAGAGCGTGGTATCGTCACCCACCGGCAGTTCGGCGTTGTAGCTGGTATTGACGATCTTGTCGCGGTTGGAGCGCCCATAACCTCCTGCGATCAGGTGGTTCGCATCCGCCTCGCGCGGGTCGGGCTGGCCGTTCACCAGGGGATAGACATAAGGCACCGGTTCCGCCGAGGAATCTGCGCGGTCATGATATTTCGCCTCTACTGAAAAGCGCACGAAACCGCCGTCGCCCAGCGGGGTGCCGTAGGACCCGGACACTTGCGCCAGCGCCCCGCCCTTCTCGTAGAGCTGGCCGCCTGTGACGGACAGTTCGCCGCCACTCGGAGTGTTGTCGAGGATGATGTTGATGACGCCGGAGATCGCGTCCGAACCGTATTGCGCCGCCGCGCCGTCTCTCAGGACTTCGATCCGGCCCACCGCGCTGGTGGGTATGAGATCGATGTCCACCGGCGTAGAGCCGCCCGAAATGCGCGAGAGGTTGTTGATGAGCGAGGTGGTGTGGCGACGCTTGCCGTTGACGAGGACCAGCACGTAATCGCCCGAGAGCCCGCGGATCGAGATCGGGCGAACGCTTGCCGAAGTGCCGCCGCCGCCCAGTGCCGGCATGCTCAGCGAGGGGATGATATTGCCGAGGATTTCCTTGAGGCCGGTGCGGCCGGTGCTCTTCAGTTCCTGCGGGCTGATCACGTCGATCGGCACCGGGCTGTCCGCAACCGATCGCTGGATGCGCCCACGCGCGCCGGTAACGACGATGGCGGGCCCTTCGGCGGCGGCTGCTGCCGCCGCGTCGGCGGGAACTTCTTCGGCGATCTCTTCTGCCCGCGCCGGTGAAAAGGCAACAAGTGAAGCGCCGGCAAGTAAACTGGAAACCAAGAAATTTTTCACATCAGCCCCCGAATTGGAAACACGAGAGCTTCGTGCCATCTCAACCAATTTAGTTGAAATTGAATTGCCTAATCTCAATCCAAGTTTTTCTTGATTCAGACATTCAATTCAAAGGCATTATCAAGAGACCTGGCGGATTTGACCTCGCCAAATTTCTGGAATGTACTCAGAACGACCTGCTGATCCTTGATAACACCATTGTCGATCGGCACGCGCAGCCGAACATTCTTCTCTGCCGTTGCGCGTGCGATCTGCGGCGGAAGGCCGGTTTCCTTCGCCAACACCGCACCATATTGATCGACATGGCCTTTCGCCCATTCGAGCGCCTTCGCCTCTCGCCGGAGGAAATCGGACAATTGCTCCCGCTTGCTCGCAATGGCGCTTTCGGGTGCGACCTCGAAACCGTAGCCCTGGACGAAATCCTTACCGTCCACGACGATACGATCCCCTTCCGCCTGGGCCGCCGCGACATAGGGCATCCAGGTGGACCAGGCGTCGACGGCGCCGCTTTGGAGCGCCGCGCGGGAATCGCTGGGAGAGAGGAACACGATCCTGACGTCCTCGGAGCGCAAGCCGGAAGCGATCAGGGAACGCAGCACAAGATAATGACCGACGCTGCCGCGCGTGGTGGCGATCCGCTTGCCCTTCAGGCCCTTGCCGTCATGGACGGGTGAACGGGCCGGCACCAGGATCGACAACGCCCCTGCCAGCCTTGTCTGCGTGCGCTGCGCGCCCACCGCCTTGATCGGGCTTCCGGCCTGATAGGCGAACTGGAACGGTGCATCGCCGACAAGGCCAAGGTCCACCGCACTGCTGCCGAGCGCTTCGAGCAGATTCTGCGCGGCCGGGAATTCCGACCATTCGACCTTGTACGGCGCGCCGTCGAGCACGCCGGAGGCCAGCATCAGCGATTTGGTGCCGCCCTTCTGGCTGCCGACGCGCAGCACTTGCGCATCCGCGCCGCCGCCCCGGCCGCAAGCGGCCAGGGCGACGGTCGTGGCAAGTCCTGCAAGCAGGTTACGTCTGTCGAGCATAGATCAGAGGTCCGTCCAGAGCGGTTCATCCGCGATCAGGATGCGGTGCAGCTCGCGCGGGAAATCGCCGTAGTTGCGCACCGCGAAGTGTACCGTGGCGCGGTTGTCCCAGAACGCCACCGTTCCCGGACGCCAGGAAAAGCGCGCCTGAAGGTCCGGCCGCTTGTACTGGCGCAGCACTTCCTCCAGCAGTTCGCGGCTCTCGGACAGTTCCAGGCCGAGGATCTGCGGTTGCTGCGAGAAATTGACCCAGAGGATCTTCTGCCCAGTCTCCCGGTGGGTGCGGACGATCCTGTGCGCGACGATGGGGTAATCGTGCCCCGAAAGCTCCAGCGCGGGCACGAAGTTGTGCGTGACATGCCTGCCTTCGAGGCGCGCCTTGAGCTCGGGCGACAGCGTTTCATAAGCCAGGTTCGCGTCGACCCAGATCGTATCGCCGCCCACTTCGGGCAGGTTCACGTCGCGCAGCACCGCCCCCCAGGTCGGCACCAGCCGCCAGCTCGTATCGGTGTGATAGGCCTCGCCCGCCCTGAGCTTGTAGCCGAGCTTCTTTTCGTATTCCCGGTCCTCGCGCGCGGCGATGGCGTGGACTTCCTTGTTCGCCGGGTCGTGGCGCGTGGTCGGATGGGTGTAGAGCGGGCCGAAGTTCGCCGCGAAAGCCGCCTGCTGTGCATCGTCGATCGACTGGTCGCGGAAGAACAGGACCTTCCATTTGAGCAGCGCGGCGCGGATGGCGGTGCGCAGTTCGTCGGTCAGGGGCCTGGAAAGATCCACGCCCTCCACCTCGGCGCCGATGGTCGGCTGCACGGGACGGATGACGAGACCGGCGCTCGAAACGTCGAAAGTGGAAGCGGTACTGGCCATCATTCTTCTCCTTTGCGTTCTGTCAGGCGGCATCGCGGCGCAGGCGCGCGGCGGTGTTGCGGTTTTCGGGAACCTCCAGCCCCAGCGTTTCGCGCAAGGTGCCGCCGGGGTAGTCGCGCTTGTAGATCCCCCGCGCCTGCAGGATCGGCACGACATGATCGACGAAGACCTCGAGCTGTCCGGGGAGGGATTCAAACAAATTGAAACCGTCCGATCCCCGCTGTTCGAGCCAGAGCTGGAAGCGGTCGGCGATCTGTTCGGGCGTGCCGGTGAAATGGCTGCGCGGCGTGGCGACGCGCAGGGCGATCTCGCCAAGGGTCAATCCCTGCTCAGCGGCTTTCAGCACTTTCTCGGACGCGCTCTGATTGCTCCTGCGGCCTTCTTCGGCGACATGTTGCGGGAACGGCCCCTCGGGATCGTAGACGCTGAAATTGTGGTCGTTGAAAGAGCGGCCCAGCGCCCGCAAGGCGTTCTCCAGGCTGACCAGACCCGCCAGTTCGCCATGGAGCCGCTCGGCCTCCTCCTCGGTCGAGCCCACCACCGGCCGGCCGCCCGGAAGCACCAGAAGCTGCTCCGGGTCGCGGCCGAAACCGCGTGCCCGCGCCTTGACGTCGGCGTAGAAGGCCTGGCCTTCGGCAAGATCCTCCTGATGAGTGAAGATCGCCTCGGCATGACGCGCGGCGAAGTTGCGGCCATCCTCCGAGGAACCCGCCTGGAAGATCACCGGCTGACCCTGCGGCGAGCGCGAGATGTTGAGCGGGCCCTTCACCGAAAGGAACTCGCCCTTGTGGTTCAGTTCGTGGAGCTTGCCCGGATCGAGGAATTGGCCGCTGGCCTTGTCGCGAACCAGGGCGTCATCCTCCCAGCTGTCCCAGAGCCCCTTCACGACTTCGAGGTATTCCTCGGCAAGGCGATAGCGCACATCGTGGTCGAGGTGCCTGTCGCGCCCGAAATTGGCGGCGCTGCCCTCCAGCCACGAGGTGACGACGTTCCATCCGGCCCGGCCGCCGCTGATGTGGTCGAGCGAGGCGAACTGGCGGGCGAGGTTGTAGGCCTCGGTATAGCTCACCGTGGCAGTGCCCACGAGACCGATGCGATGCGTCACTGCCGCCACTGCCGAGAGGATGGTGAGCGGCTCGAAGCGGTTGAGATAATGCGGAGAAGAGCGCGCGTTGATCGAAACGCTGTCTGCCACGAAAAGATAGTCGAACTTGCCGCGCTCGGCCACCTGTGCCTGCCGCGTGTAGAACGACAGGCTGGTGCTGGCATCGACTTGCGCTGCCGGGTGGCGCCAGTCGTCCCAGCCGGGGCCGACGCCGTGCAGGATGAAACCGAGTTTGAGTTGGCGGGTGCTCATGTCATTCCTCCTTCTGCGTGGGTTCAGGCTATGCGGGCAGGCGGAACCGAACCAACGCGGATGGCTGATAGGAAGGTGAGTATTTCCAAAGCGCCGATGGCCGGAATCAGCCTGCCAGCGCGACTTTGTCCGTGCCCTCGCGCGCGGCGACCTTGGCGCGGACCAGCGGGATCAGGTCGCGGCCATAATCGATCGCGTCGGCCAGCGGTTCGAAGCCCCGGATCAGGAAGTGATCGATGCCGATATCGTAATATTCGAGAAGAGCATCGGCGACCTGTTCGGGCGTGCCGACAAGGCCGGTGCTGTTGCCCGCGGCGCCGGTAAGCGCGGCCACGCCGGTCCAGAGGCGGGTATCCCGGCGCTGGGTCTGCGCCGTTTCCAGCAGGCGCAGCGATCCGGCATTGGGCGGACGGTGACCGCTGGTGGGCAGGCCCGCCGCCTCGCGCTGCGCGCGCACTTTCTCGGTGATCGCATCGGCTTTCTTCCAGGCCGCTTCCTCGGTGTCGGCGATGACCGGCCGCAGCGAGAGCGAGAAGCCGGGATTGCGCCCATGCTGCGCGGCGGCGTGGCGCACCGCACGCACCGCTTCGCCCACCTGCTCCAGCGTCTCGCCCCAGAGCGCGTAGACATCGGCATGGCGACCGGCCACCTCGATCGCCTCGGGCGACGAACCGCCGAAGAAGACCGGCAGGTTTTGCGGCTTCACGGCGCTGAAGCCTCCGCGCACCTCATAGAAGCGGCCGGAGTGATCGAAGGGCGCGGCTTCCGCCCATTCGCGCTTGAGCACGTCCAGGTATTCGTCGCTGCGCAAGTAGCGCTCGGCCTTCAGCGTATGGACGTCCCCGTCGCGCGCCATCTCTTCATCGGCGCCGCCGGTAATGATGTGTACCGCAACGCGTCCGCCGGAAAGCTGGTCCAGCGTGGCAAGCTGCCGCGCCGCCAGCGTCGGCTGCGTGAAACCGGGCCGGTGCGCCACAAGGAAACCGAGGCGCGTGGTGATCGCCGCGGCATGGGCGGCGACGATCTGGCTCTCCGGCGAACTGGAACCGAAGGGAATCAGCACCCGGTCGAACCCGCCCGCTTCCTGCGCGCGGGCGGCCGCGTCCACATAGTCACGGTCCAGCACGCGTGAGCGTGGACCGGCGTGGATCTCGGAACTGTCGTTGAAGCCGATATAGCCGATGAACTTGACGGTCATGATGCGCGTACTCCCTGAGGGATCAGATAAAGGGGGGGATCAGATGACAAAGAAGCCGTGGGTGCCGTCACGCTCGAGTTGCGCGACAAGGCCATATTCCCAGTCGAGATAGGCCTGCATGGCCGCCTCGCGGTTGTCGGTGCCCTCATAGGGCCGCTTGTACCGGCCGTGCGGTCCGCGCGGCGGCGGCGCGCCGTCGTCACCGGTTTCGAGCGGTCCGTCGAAGGCATCCGCCAGCACCAGCACTTCCCAGCCGAGCTGGGCGAGCCACGAAGCGGTCATGTCCGCGCGGGAGCCAAGGTCGTCGACCAGCACGATGCGCGCGCCGCGCACGGGCGCGAAATGGTCGGTTTCCTGCACGAGCTGGCCGCCCGGCGCGTTGCGGAATCCAGCCGGGTGCCCGGCGGCGAAGTCGGCAGGCTGGCGTACGTCGAAGCGATAGAGCGTGCGATCGCTGTCCGCGATCAAGCCCTTCAGGTCGGCGCTGTCGATCCGCCGCACCCCGGCGCGATAGGCAACGTCGCGGGCACGTTCCCTGGCAAGATCGTGTCCGCTGCCCTCGCCCTTCTCCACGCTCTCCTGGCGCCCGGTTTCCAGAGCCTGCCCCGCCAGGGTCCAGCCGATCGTGCCGTTGCGCAGCGCGAAGATGCGGTTGGGCAAGCCGGCATTGATAAGCGACTGGGTACCGATGATGCTGCGGGTGCGGCCGGCGCAGTTGACGATGATCGTCGTGTCCGGGTCGGGCGCGGCGACAGGCGCGCGCAATACCAGTTCGGCACCCGGCACGCTGCGCCCACCGGGGATGCTCATTGTCGCATATTCGTCGAAGCGGCGCGCGTCGAGAATGGCGATGTCAGCCTTTTCCTCGATCAGCGCCAGCACGTCCGGTGCAGGCAGAGAAGGCGTATGGCGGCGATGCTCGACCAGTTCGCCGAAGGCCTTAGAATAGCTGTTCACGTCCTCGAACAACTCGTATCCCGCTGCCTTCCAGCCCGCGAGGCCGCCCTCCAGCACATCGGCTTGCGTATAGCCGAGCGCGCGCAGCTGATGCAGCGCCGGTTCCGCCAATCCCTCTCCGTCATCGTAGACGACGATCGGGGTATTCTGGCGCGGGATACGCCACGGCGCTTCGAGGGCGATGCGCTGCAGCGGAATCTGCGCGGCGAACAGCGGATGGCCGAGCGCGAACAGCGCCTCCTGCCGTACATCGATCAGGGCGATCTCGCGGCGGGCGAGCAAGGCGCTGCGAATGGCTTCTGGAGAAACGCTCATGCCCGGATCACTCCATTCCAGAGGTTGGGCAGGACCGCGTTTGCATAGCCCGAGATGAAAGGACGCTCCTCCCCACTGTCGCGGTAGGTCGCGCGCTCGACCGCGCCGATATTGGCGCCGTAGACGTGGATCGAGATCGAGACGCGATCGGCAAAGGCATTGGCGACGCGGTGAATGTCGCCCGCCTGCGGATCGATCGCTTCGACTTCGCCTGCCCGCAGTTCTCCGGTCGCCCCGGCTTGCAGGAGCGTGCCGTCTTCCCGGCGGCGGTAGTTCCGCACTGTCTCCGCCCCCCGCAGGACGCCCACGAGGCCCCAGACGCGGTGATCGTGAACCGGCGTCGCCTGCCCCGGCCCCCAGACGAAGGAGACGACGCTGAAGCGCTCGGCGCTGTCGCAATGGAGCAGGTATTGCTGGTAGCGCTCGGGGTGCGGGCGGGCGAAGGCTTCGGGCAGCCAATCGTCCTGCGCCACCAGACGCGCCAGCAGATTGCCACCGCGTTCAAGGATCGCTGCCTGCCCGGCGCCGCTGTCGAGGATATCGGCAAACCCCGTCACGAAACGGCGCAGCGGAGCGATGTCATGCACCGGGACCGCGAGAGAGACCGGCGCGTTCATGCCAGACCTCCGGCATGAAGCGCGATGACCTCGGCAGGCGAAGGACCGTCGGACAGATGACCGCCGAGCGCACGCAGCAGGCGGTCGCGCAGACCGCGCGCGACATGGCCGCGCTCGCCGCGCGGGGCCTCTATCCGCTCCTGGGTGACGATGCGGCCCTGATCGAGCAGGACGATCCGATCCGCC
This sequence comes from Novosphingobium sp. TCA1, assembly GCF_009811895.1. Taxonomy (NCBI): domain Bacteria; kingdom Pseudomonadati; phylum Pseudomonadota; class Alphaproteobacteria; order Sphingomonadales; family Sphingomonadaceae; genus Novosphingobium; species Novosphingobium sp. TCA1. The sequence goes on from NZ_BLJH01000013.1 coordinate 98,561, forward strand.
AGCGCGATCGCCTCGTCCACATCGTGGGTGACCATCATCACCGCGGGGCGATGCCGCGTCCACAGCGACAGCACGAGTTCGTGCATCCGCAGCCGCGTCAACGCATCCAGCGCGGCGAAAGGCTCGTCCAGCAGCAGCAGGCTCGGTTCGCGCACCAGAGCACGGGCAAGCGCCACGCGCTGCGCCTCGCCGCCGGAAAGCGTCAGCGGCCATGCCTCCAGCCGGTGGCCGAGGCCGACCTCGCGCAGGGCATCCTCGGCCCATCGCCGTACATCACCCTGCCGCAGGCCGAGCGCGACGTTGCGCCAGACTTTCTTCCACGGCAGCAGGCGGGCATCTTGAAACACGACGGCGCGGGAATCCGGCACGACCACGTCCTGCCCCGGCGCGGGATCCAGGCCCGCAAGGGTCCGCAGCAGCGTGGTCTTTCCAGACCCGGAACGCCCGAGCAGCGCCACGAACTCGCCCGGCGCGATTTCGAGATCTAGGCCCGAAATGACAGTGGTTTCGCCAAAACGCCGGACGAAATCCTTCAGGCGCACCACCGGCTGCCGAGGCGGAAGCTGTGGCTGCGAGCGGCGCAGACCATGGGTTCGAGCGTTCATATTCTTATGCTCCGGTAGGATTGGCTGAGCCCGCCAAGGGCCCGGAATGGCGCCGTTCACTGCGTGACAATGCTGGGCCGCCAAGCAAGGGCGCGCCCCTCGACCGCGCGCACCAGCGCGTCCGCGGTCAGACCGAGACCCGCGTAGATCATAAGGCACACGACGATGATGTCGGTGCGCATGAAATCGCGGGCGTTATTGATCAGGTAACCCAGCCCGGCCGATGCATTGATCTGTTCGGCCACGACCAGAACCAGGATCGCCACGGACAGCGAATAGCGCAGGCCGACCAGCAGCGACGGCAAGGCTCCCGGCAGAATGACGTGAAAGACCAGTTCGGCACGGCTGAGGCCGAAACTCCGAGCCCCTTCGAGCAGCCGAAGATCGACGCCCCGGATACCGCTGTAGAGGTTGAGATAGACGGGAAATATCGAGGCGAAGGCAATGAGCGCCACCTTCGGCGTTTCACCGATGCCGAACCAGACTATGAACAGCGGGGTCAGGGCCAGTGTCGGTATCGTGCGCTTGATCTGCATGAGCGGATCGACCGCCACTTCCCCCTGCCGGGAAAGACCGGCCACGAGTGCCAGCACCACGCCGATGGTGACGCCGATCACCAGCCCCAGAGCGATCCGCAGGAACGAGACCCACAGGTTCGCCGCAAGCTCGCCAGAGATCGCCATGCCCCAAAGCGTTGCCACGACTTTCGAAGGCGCGGCCAATGTGCGCTCGGGGATGAGCCCGAGACGGGAGCCTGCTTCCCAGGCGGCCAGGAAGACCAGGGGAGAAAGCCATCGGGCGCTGGTTAGACGGGCAATGAGGCGTCGGGTCGGGGTCATCGGTTCTTTCGTCCAGGATCGGCCGAAAGAAGACACAGCATTCTCAACCTATTCAATTGAGTTTTGCCGATTCAGGTATCAGCGATGCTCATAGAGCCTGGAAAAGCTGGCGGTCGTCTCGATCAGGCGTGCCGGATTCAAGGCGAGTTCCGCGCCGGAACGCAGGAGTCACGAACAAGGCCACGAACAAGGATTGCAATCAATGCTGCAATTTCTACTAATTTGGTTGAGAATGCAGGACAGCCTACCTGTCTCGGCGCCGACCTTCCAACCGCGAGTGATTCGAGCATGCCCGTCAATCTTCCGACCAATCTCCTTCGCAGCTTCGTGGCGATCGTCGATACCGGTTCCATGCTCCATGCTTCCGAACGCGTTTACGTCAGCCAGTCAGCGCTGAGCCTCCAGATCAAGCGGCTGGAAGAGCTGCTCCAGCAGGCGCTTTTCCATCGTGAAGGGCGGCGTCTCACGCTCACGCCATCCGGCGAACTCATGCTCGATTACGCCCGCAAGGTGCTCAGCATCCACGATGAGGCCGTGGCTGCCGTCGCAGCAGGGCATTTCACGGGGCCTGCCCGGATCGGCATGGTGCAGGATTTTGCGGAAATGCTGCTCTCTGGCCTGCTCGCCCGCTTCGCGGAACTGCACCCGGAGGCCCAGCTCTATTCGCGTGTCGCCGGAACGGCCGAACTGCTCGGTCAGCTCGAACGGCGCCAGTTGGACATCGTATTGGGATTTGCGGCCAACAACGATCCCAATGCCATCGCCAGTGCGCCTATGGCCTGGTACGGCAAGCCCGAACTTGCCTTGCAGGATACCGTGCAACTCGCCGTCCTGGAGCCCCCCTGCCGCTTTCGCGAGGCCGCGATCAGGGCACTGGAAGACGCCGGACGATCCTATCGCATTTCCGTCGAAACCCCCAATCTCACCGCCTTGCGCGCCGCAGTCGATGCGGGATTGGGGCTTACCTGCCGCACGCACCTGTTCCTGCGCGAACAACCGCTCGTGGAGCCGGGACTGCCAGCCTTGCCCAACGTCTCCTGCATTCTTCAGACGGCACCAGGCCTCGACGGCCCGACCAGCCAGCTGGCAAAATTGGCTCGGGAAGTCGTGGCGACGCTTTAGGGGTAGGGTTCGGTTCAGGCAGAGCGGAAGGCCAATAAACCAGCGTGCGGTCACGTATTTGAAATTTTAAACAAAGCCCGATTTGTTCTCGTTATTCCCGCCTTCCCGCGCCTCCTAGACTGGCGGTGGACCAGTATCGCGGGAACAAGACGATGAGTAAAAGCCTTGAGGACCGTTTTGCCGAATTGCAGGCTGAGCGTGTACGCACCTGGAATGAAGACCAACTGGCGCGCAATGCCTTGCAGCGCCGGTTGCTCACTGAACGTCACGATCCCGCGAAGTTGCCGCAAGTCGGCGATGCCATCGCGCCGTTCACCCTGATCGATCAAGACGGCCGCGAACTGACGCGCGACGACCTGCTTGCCCAGGGCCCGGCCGTCCTGCTGTTCTTCCGTTTCGGCGGCTGTCCGGCCTGCAACATTGCCCTGCCCTACTACAACGAAACGCTCTGGCCGCACTTGCGTGAAAGAGGCATTCCCCTGGTCGCAGCAAGCGCGCAGATCCCGGTCGATCGCAGCCTCATCGACCGTCACGCCCTGGGTTTCACCGTCGCCAGCGATCCCGACTATGCCCTGGCCCGCAGCCTCGGAATCACGTTCCTGCCGGAAGAGCAACCGAGGGTCGAACCCGGTGCGGCCTGGATCGGCGCGACCCTTGGCACCGACAGCTATGAAATCGATCAGCCCGCCGTGCTGGTTCTCGACGAAACGGCACGGGTCCTGTTCTTCGAGGCCAGCCCCGACTGGCTGCTGCGGACCGAAAGCGAAGCGATCCTGGCCGCGCTTGCCATCGTCGCTTCTCCATCGATCAACGAAGCAAGGTAGACCTCAACGAGAGCCCGGTCCGCGTCAACTGCGCGCACAGGGGCCAAGCGCGGCCAAGACCATGCGATAATCCGCGTAGGCTTGCTGCTTGGCCGCGAAAGTCCCCGAAACGTAAGCGCTCTGCGGGGGCGAAGGCGGCAGGAAGCAGGCGAGGTTGTACCATGCGAGTGTCTCTTTCGCGGGCGGCAGCAATGCGCCTGTTGCCACTTCCGAGAAAGATACGCCCCAGCTTGCCGACTGGCCGGGTTCGTGCCGCACGGAGATCGTGGCCGGGCCTTTTGCCGTATCCAGGAAGATCTGGGTCAGCCCGCGTTCCGCAAGGTTACCCTGCACGAAGCCGAGTTCCCTGACGCGGGTGACCGGCGCCGATGTTGCGGGTGAAACCAGCGCGCGCAGAACCGACTGCAGCCTGCTTTCGCGTTCCGGCGACCAGAGTTGCTGCGCCGTGGGTTCGACCAATTTGAGTTCCTGGGGCCGACCGGGGACGCGCGAGGCGAAAAGGAAGACGTCCTTTCCGGTCAGATCGGCTGCTCCGTTCGCGGGTTCCGCTGGCATGTCCACCAGATAGCGCAGCGAACCGCCGATACCGCTTTTGCCGTAGAGCAGAGCGCGCGTCGTTGCCTGTGCATAGTAGCGCCGGTGCGTCGGCGGCAGCGTGCCGGACGTCGCCGCAACCGGCTCCATGCGCGTGACCCGCGCCAGCACGACGAGATCGGCCTTCCTCGAAAGCTCGACGGTATCGGCATATGTGGCCTGATCCGCGAGGCGGGATCGGACTTGAGCCATGCCGGTATCCGGCGCGGCCAGACAAAGGGCGGTCGCAAGGCCCAGCAGGGCGGAAGAAAGACGGGCAGTCATGGATCAGCTGTTCCACCGAGAGGGCATGGAAGCGGAAGCGCTTCCTTCCCGTTCAGGACTACATGCGGCGTCCCTGGCGAGAAACGCAAGATCCGATCCCGACGGTCGCTGGAAAATCCTCAGCCCGAATTCCGGCATGACCGCGAGCAGATGGTCGAAGATGTCGGCCTGGATCGTTTCATATTGTGCCCAGACCGTCGTTGTCGCGAATGCATAGATTTCGAGCGGAAGGCCATTCTCGCTGGGCGCAAGCTGACGCACCAGCAGGGTCTTGTCGTCGGCGATATCCGGCCGCGCCTTCAGATAGGCCAGGACATAGGCGCGGAAAGTGCCAAGGTTGGTCAACCGCCGTGCATCGAGGACTTCGCTGGGAGCATGCTCCCGGTTCCAAGCCTGCACTTCGTCCTGACGCTGCCGGAGATAATCGCGCAGCACACCGAACCGCGCGAATTTCGCAAGATCGGCCTCATCGAGAAAGCCGATCGAATTCTGGTCGATCATCAAGGCACGCATGATCCGGCGACCGCCGGATTCGGACATGCCCCGCCAGTTGCGGAAGCTCTCCGTAATCAGGCGATAAGTGGGGATCGTGGTGATCGTCTTGTCGAAATTCTGAACTTTCACGGTGTGCAGGGCAATGTCGATCACATCGCCGTTGGCATCGAGCTTGGGCATCTCGATCCAGTCGCCCACGCGCACCATGTCGTTCGAACCGATCTGCACGGATGCGACGAGCGAGAGGATCGTGTCCTTGAAAACCAGCATGAGAACCGCCGCCATGGCGCCGAGGCCTGACAGGAGCAGCAGAGGCGACTGGTTCATCAGCGCCGCCAGGACCAGGATCGCGGCTGCGGCATAGACCAGCAGGTTGGCCACCTGGACGTAGCCCTTGATCGGCCGGTTCCCGGCATCGGGGCGGCGCTGGTATAGCTCGTTGCCGAGCGTCAGCGTCGCTGTCACGGCAAGGGCGAGGGTCAGGATGATGATCACCGCGCAAAGGCTGTGGACGAGCGAGACGAGCCCCGGCGGCAGCCCCGGCACGGCGGCGATGCCCACTTGCACGATCACGGTCGGCAGGATGTTCGAAAGGCGCGCGGCGATGGCGCCGACATGCCGGGCTTCCGCTTCGAACGGGCTGCGCCCGAGCAGGCGAAGCACGCCCTTGAGCACGATCCGCTTAGCGACCCAGTTCGCCAGGGCGGCACCGGCCAGCAGTGCGAGAAGGGCCATGCCCGTCTGCATCCAGGGCTCGCTCGCCCAGGGCAGATCCAGGGTTGGAAAACGGAAAGTCGATGGGGATGGGGTAGGCAAGACGGTTCCTCAAAAGGATCGGTACGGTGACCTGTTCAGGTCCTTGGCAGCGGCTTTCCGGCGCTTTCCGGGGTGAATTCGAGCGCGAGAAGACCGCAGAGGCAGGCCAGGATCATGACGTAGGCAGGCACCAGCGGGTTGCCTGTCACATCGATGAGCCAGGCGTTGACGACAGGTGCCGTGCCTCCGAACAGCGAGGTAGACAGGTTGTAGGCCAGCGCAAAGCCCGCAAATCGCACCGAGGTGGGGAAGAAGGCCGGAAAGGTCGCCGAAATCGTCGCGAGTTGGGGCACATAGAGCAGGCCGAGCAGCACGTAGCCGATCGCCGCCTGTACCGGGCCTAGGCCCATGAGATGGTAGAGCGGGATCACCAGCAGGGTGAGCCCCAGCAGCGATGCCCGCCACATCGGCTTGCGACCGATCCGGTCGGACAGGGCACCGGCGAACGGGAGCAGGAGCATCATGAACAGCATGCCGGAGATCGGCACGATCAGGGCCGTGTCGGTGGCAAGGCCGAGACGGCGCTCCAGATAGGTCGGCATGTAGCTCAGCAGCGTGTAGTTGACCACGTTAAGGGCGATGACGAGGCCGCTCATCGCCAACAGGGGGCGGCGATAGCGGGAAAGCAGGTGGCGAAGTCCGGCTGGTTCCGCCTCTCCGCTTTCGCGCTGTGCCTCCGCTTCCTGGAACAATGGCGTCTCCGCCATGCGCGCCCGCAAGTAGAGGCCGACCAACCCCAGCGGTCCGGCCAGCAGGAACGGCAGGCGCCAGGCCCATTCGCGCATTGCCGTATCCCCCAGCAGCAGCGAGAAGCCCAGCATCAGCAGGGCGCCGGCGCTGAAACCGGCTAGGGTGCCCACTTCCAGAAAGCTGCCGTAGAAGCCGCGCTTCCCGTCCGGGGCATATTCGGCCATGAAGATCGCGGCACCGCCGTATTCGCCACCGGTGGAGAAGCCCTGCACCATGCGCAGGACCACGAGCAGCGCGGGTGCCCAGCCGCCGATCGCGGCATAGGAGGGGATGAGACCGACGCCGACAGTGGCACCGGCCATGAGCAGGATCGTCAGGCCGAGCACGGCCTTGCGGCCATAGCGGTCTCCCAGCGGCCCCCAGAACAGGCCGCCGAGCGGACGCACCAGGAACGAGATCGCAAAAGTGGCAAGCGCGAACAGCGTCGCCTCCGCCGTCTCGCCGGGAAACAGGGCGGCGGAAATGTAGCTCACGCCATAGGCGTAGATCCCGTAATCGAACCACTCGGTGGCATTGCCGATGGCGGATGCGGAGATGGCTCTGCGCAAGTCACGCGGCGCGGCGCTTTGTATTTGAGCGGGCAGTATTCTGGCGGGCGGATTCAATGACGGCTCCCTGTTTCCCCGGGCTCGTCCGGTGCTGCGGATGTTTCCGAGGCGAGCGGATCGAGCGAAGCGGCCAGCGGCGAGGTGCGCGGCAGGCCGACGTAGTTTTCCTGAAGGTGGGCGGGCACGGGGGCCGACTTCGCCTGCCGCAGCAGCGCGAACGAAAGCGCGGCGCTCGCACAGGCGGCAATGAACAGGAACAGTCCCGAAGCCCCGGTCAGAGACACGGCCAGGGATCCCGTGGCCGGTCCGGCAGCGGCGCCCAGCGAATAGACGAGCACGAGACCGCCGCTCGCCGCCACCCGCTTTTCCGGCGCGAGGTGGTCGTTGGTATGGGCCGCGCACAAGGGATAGAGCGCGAAACTCAGCCCTCCGAACAGGGCGCCGAGCCCGAGCAGCAGCACCCCCGCCTCCGCCGTGAGGGCGATCGTCAGCGCGGCGGCCAGCGTTCCGGCGAAAGCGAGCACGATGACCTTGCGGCGGTCGATGCGGTCGGACAGCCAGCCGAGCGGCCATTGCAGCACCACGCCGCCCAGGATCACCACGCTCATGAACAGGGTGGTCTGCGAAAGATCCATGCCCAGCCGGCGCGCGAACACGGCGCCAAGCGCATAGAAAGCGCCGAGCATCACGCCGGTCAGCCCGGCACCGACCATGCCGAGAGGCGAGGTTTGGTAGAGTTCCCGAAACGGCAGCGGCGCGAAATCGCCCGTTTCGGGCGCGGCGATCCGGGTCAGCAGCACAGGGATGGCCGCCAGGGAAATCAGGATCGATCCCACCAGCAGCGGCACCGCCGGTCCCCCCGCTCCCAGGCGGATGAGGAACTGCCCCGCCGCCTGCCCGCCGTAGAGCATGATCATGTAGCCGGCCAGCACCATGCCCCGCCGATCCGGTTCGGCGCGCTCGTTCAGCCAGCTTTCCACGCAGACGTAGATCCCCGCCAGGCACAGTCCATCGAGGAAGCGCAGCGCGCCCCAGAACACGGCATGGGTATGGAGCGCATAGGCCAGCGTATCCGCGCTCAGCAGCGTGACGAAGGCCGCGAAGGCCCGGATATGGCCGATGCGCCCGACCAGGGCTGGCACGCGGACCGACCCCAGGGTGAGCCCGGCGAAATAGGCGGTGCCGACGAGACCTATCGCCAGCGCACCGCTTCCCGCCCGTTCCAGCCGCAACGCGACGAGCGTGTTGAGGAACCCGCCGCCCGCCATGAGCAGGAAGATGGCGATCAGCAGGCTGCGGACGGGAAGGATGGCCTTTAGCATGATGTCGATGCTAGCATGATGATGCGGCGCCCGTTCCGCCGGAGTGCGGCAAAGGGCGCCTTTTCCCGGTCAGGCCGCGGCGCGGTCGGTGGCGGTGCCTGCCTCGACCAGGGCCGCGTGGAGGGCGCGGACGGCTTCCTCGAAGTCCTGCGCCGCGACGATGAACTGGACGTCCACGTTACGGATCTGATGCTGGAGCGCGACGAGGCCGATGCCCGCGCCGTCCAGCGCGGCAAGGGCGCGGGGTACCAGTCCGGGCTCGGACAAGTCGCTGCCGATCACCGAGACCATCGCCACTTCCTGCGCGGTCACCACCGATCCGGGCCACTGCGCGCGCAAGTCATCGACGATCTGCGCGGCCTGTTCGCTGCCGGTGCCGCTGAGGTAATGGGTGATGGTATTGGCGTTGGAACTCTTGCTGACGATCCAGGCGCCGTGGCGGGTCAGCGTTTCCAGGATCGCCGCGTCGTAGCCCTTCTCTCCCACCATGTCCTGCTCGAAGAATTGCAGGGCCTGGACCGAAGCGAGCCCGGTGACGATCTCCACGCGCGGTGCTTTCGAAACGTAGTCGCCCTCGATCAGCGTGCCCTCGTCATGACGTTCGAACGTGTTGCGGACGCGCAGCGGGATACCCGACTGGCGCAGGCCCCTGCCCGCACGCGGATGGATCGCTTCCATGCCCAGGTTCGCGAGCTGGTCGGCCACGTCATAGTTGGTCCACCCGATCTTGCGCGCCCGGCTTTCGCCGACGAGACGGGGATCCGCGCTGGAGAGATGGAACTCCTTGTGGATGACCGCCTCGCGCGCGCCGGTGACGACAGCGATGCGGGAGAAAGTCATCTCGGAGTAGCCGCGGGCATAGCGGCGCACCATGCCGCCTTCGCAGCCCGCGTAGCCGGTAACGATCGGCATCTCGCTTGCAAGATCGATCGAAGCGAAGGCACTGCGGATGCGTTCGTCGAGATCGACCAGATCGTCCTGGCTCCAGACGGAAAGATCGACGAAGACGGCATTGACGCCGCGATCGCGCATAAGCAGCGCCGTGGAGTGCGCCGCATGGGCCTCGCCCAGACCGGCCAGCATCTCCCGCAAGGTGGCGATCTGCTCGGAGAGGCGGAAATGGCCGTGGCGGCGCAGGCGATCGAGATCGTCGAGGCAGGATTCCAGCGCGGCGATCCGCTCTGCGACGAAACGGTCCGCTTCCTCGCGGCTTTCCGGGCGCGCGAACATTTCGGCATTGCGCGCCCACATGGCGCCCAGCACTTCGGTCAGCGCGGTGCGCCATGCGCCCGGCGCCTCGTTGCGCACGAAATGGCCGTGAACGCCCGGCTCGCCGCTCTTCTTGTGCTCGAGCAGCAGATCGGTCATCCCGGCATAGGCCGAGACCACGAAGATCCGGTTGTAGAGATCCGCGCCCTTGCGTCCGGCAATCAGCACGTTCTCGAAGACGGTGGAGGTGGCAGCCATGGACGTGCCGCCGATCTTTTCGACGCTGTGCGTTCCCGTCATGCCGCTACTCCCTCGACAAGTCCCTCGATTGCGCCGGAAATCGGCACTACCGGCGCGAAATCGCGCGCGGCGATGAATTCGGGACGCGGCGCGGGCGCGGCATAGGGCGTCGTCAGGCGATTGCTCGCGGCGTTATAGACCAGAAAGGCATTGGCGCGCGGGAAAGGCGTGATGTTCCCGTTGGAGCCGTGCATGATGTTGCAGTCGAACACCACCACCGTACCCGGCTTGCCGACCGGCGCGTCGATCCCGTGGCGATCGGCCAGCTCGGCCAGGCTGAGTTCGTCGGGAACGCCGTATTCCTGGCGACGCAGGGACTGGCGGTAATGGTCCTGCGGCGTTTCGCCGACGCAGGACACGAAAGTCCCCTGCGAGCCGGGGATCACCATGAGCGGCCCGTTGTTCGGCGTGTTCTCCGCCAGCAGCACCGACATGGACAGCGCCCGCATCGCGGGCATCCCGTCCTCGGCATGCCAGGTCTCGAAATCGGAATGCCAGTAGAATTCCTTGCCCGCGAAGCCCGGCTTGTAATTGAGCCGGGTCTGGTGGAGGTAGACCTCGTCGTCGAGCAGGAAGGCGGCGACACCGGCCAGCCTCCGGTCCGCGGCAAGGCGGGCCATGACGTCGCTCTGGGCGTGGATCTCGAAGATCGAGCGGACTTCCCGGCTGCCGGGTTCGGCAATGACCGTCTCGTCCTTGAGGCCGGCGGGGTCGGCCAGGAGGCGTCCGGTTTCAGCCTGCAGTGCGGCGACTTCCTGCGCGGAAAACAGGTTTTCCAGCACGAGATAGCCGTTCCGGTCGAACTGTTCGACCTGGGTTGCGGTCAGCGGCGCGGCGGGATGCCAGGCCCGCCGCGCAACGGGTTCGCCGCGCGGCTGGAGCCTGGGTTCGCTTTCGCATCGGGTGGGATAGAGATCCTGCATCGTTTGCCTGTCCCTCCCTCAGTCAGCCAGAGCCGGATAGGCGCCGTTCTCGTCATGGACCTCGCGGCCGGTGACGGGCGGATTGAAGGTGCAGGCGCAGAGAATGTCCTCCACCGGGCGCACGATATGGCGGTCATGGGCATTGAGCGCATACATCACCCCCGGCTTCAGTTCGTGGGTCTCGCCGGTGCCGAGATCCTCGATCGTGCCGCTGCCCTGAAGGACGAGCACGGCTTCCAGATGGTTCTGGTAGTGCATGTGCAGTTCCTCGCCCGCGAACATCGTGGTGACGTGGAACGAGAAGCCCATGTCGTCGTCCTTGAGCAGCAGGCGGTCGCTGACCCAGCCCTTGCCCTGGACATGACGGTCGGACTTGCGGATATCTTCGAGATTACGAACGATCATTGGTTAATTCCTTTATGCTGGGATCGGGCTCAGGCGGCGACGCCGAGCTTGCGGGTCGCGGCGAGCGCGGGGAGCGCCTCGGCCACGGCTTCTTCCAGAATATCGAGACCGGCGTTGAGCAGGGCATCGTCGATCACCAGCGGTGCCAGCACCTTGACGATCTCGTCGTAAGCGCCGCTGGTCTCGATGATCAGGCCCTGCGCGAAGCAGGCGGCGGTGATCTTTCCGGCCACCTCGCCGCTGCCCACATCGATGCCGCGCATCATGCCCCGGCCGCGGGTGGACAGACCGTGGCGGACGGCGATCGCTTCGAGGCGGCGCTCCAGGATGCCGCCGCGGCGGGCAATATCGTCGGCGAAGGCCGGATCCGCCCAGAATTCGCGTAGGGCCGCCGTGGCCGTCACGAAAGCGTGGTTGTTGCCCCGGAACGTGCCGTTGTGCTCGCCGGGGGACCACTGATCGAATTCCGGCCGCATCAGGGTCAGCGCGAAGGGCAGGCCCATGCCGGAGAGCGACTTGGCCAGCGTGACGATATCGGGCGTGAAGCCCATGCCATCGAAGCTGAAGAAGCCGCCGGTGCGGCCGCAACCGGCCTGGATGTCGTCCACGATCAGCAGCGCGCCGTGCTTGCGGGCGATGGCGGCGATCCGGCGCAGCCACTCGGGCGAAGCGGCATTGAGGCCGCCTTCGCCCTGCACGGTCTCGACGAGGAAGGCCGCAGGCGCATCGAGCCCGCTGGACGGATCCGACAGGCGCTGTTCCAGCAGTTCGGCCGTATCGACATCCGGCCCGTAGTAGCCGTCGAACGGTTCATGGCTGACATGGCTGAGCGGCACGCCCGCGCCGCTGCGCTTGCCCGCGTTTCCGGTACATGCCAGCGCGCCCAGCGTCATGCCGTGGAAGCCGTTGGTGAAAGCGATCACCATCTCGCGCCCCGTCACCTTGCGCGCCAGCTTGATGGCCGCCTCGACGGCATTGGTGCCGGTGGGACCGGTGAACATCGCCCGATAGTCGAGCCCGCGCGGCTCCAGGATCACTTCCTCGAAAGTGCGCAGGAACTCGCTCTTGGCCTTGGTGTGGAGGTCGAGCGCATGGGTGACGCCGTCACGGGCGATATAGTCGATCAGGGCCTGCTTCAGCACCGGATGATTGTGTCCGTAGTTCAGCGAGGAGCAGCCCGACAGGAAATCGAGATAGCGCCCGCCCTTGCTGTCGTGCAGCCAGACGCCTTCGGCGCGGTCGAACTGGCGGGGCATGGTGCGCGAATAGCTGCGCACCTGGGATTCGCGGCGGTCATAGATGCTGGTATCCGGCGCATGCGCGCTCGGCTGGGGAATCGTCGTCATCTGGAGGAATTTCCTGTTCAGTTGGACGGAGTGAACGTGGACGGAGTGAAAGGCAGGGGCGAAATGCTCGCCTGCCATTCGGTATCGTGCGCTCCGGCGAAATGGGCATCGCGTTCGAAGCGCGGGGAGCGCGTCAGCACGGCGCCGTGGCGCCGCGCGAAGGCGGAGAAAAGAGCCCAGGAGGCCGCGTTCGCCTCGGTAATGGTCGTGGTGAGTTCACGCGCGCCGCGCGAAGCGCTGCGGGCGATCAAGGCGTCGAGCATGCGCCCGCCAAGGCCCTCCCCGCGCGCCTCGGCCGCCACGGCGACCTGCCAGACGAAGATCCGGTCGGGATGAGAGGGCGGACGATAGGCGGAAATCCAGCCGAGCAGCCGGCCTTCTCTTTCGGCGACCACGCAAGTTCCGGCAAAGTCGCTGCACTGGAGAAGATTGCAGTAGGCCGAGTTGCCGTCGAGCGGCGGCGAGGCCGCGATCAAGGCGGAAACGGCAGGCCCGTCCTCGGCACTGGGTTCGCGCAGGACAATAGCAGCGCCGGAATTTCCTTCCGCGACGCCGCCCTCGTCACGCGCGCGGATTGGGCTCGCGGAATCGCTCCGCGGGCGAACTTCATTCACATTATCATCAAATATTACTTCACCCTCCGAAGCACGTTCGCGTGCTTGGCTGTTGCCATGTCATTCGTGGTTCTCGCGTATTACCATAGGGATTGCGAGGAGATGCGCAACAGCACGGTGTCGAAAAGTTCGTTTTCACACCGTCATGGAACTGCAATTAATTCGATTTTCGAAGCATCTTCATACTTGGCGCAAACCCGCAGGAAAGCTAGCTGTCGGGCATGGAAATCGATCTCACACCGGCGGCACTTCTGGCCCTGCGAAAAATTCTCGACGCGGCCGAGCTGGAGAACCGGAAAATGGCCGCCGCGACGGGCCTTACCTCCTCGCAGGCACTGGTGCTGCGGCAGATCGGAGGCCACGAGACGATCACGCCGAGCGCCGTCGCGAGCGCTCTGGGATTTGGACAGGCGACGATCACCAACATCGTCGATCGCCTGGTGGCGGCGCAGCTCGTGACGCGCACGCGTGGCCTTGCCGACAAGCGGCAGGTCATGCTGCAAGTCACCGAACTCGGCCGGGAAAAGCTGAAGGCCTCACCGTTTCCGCTCCAGATGCGCTTCAGCCAGGGCTACGCCGGTCTTGCCTCCTGGGAGCAGGCGATGATCCTGGCTGCGCTGGAACGGCTCGATGGGCTGCTGACGCCGGAGGCACCCGCACCGGCCCGACAATCTGGCGCCTGATCGAACCGCCCCGCTTTACCTCCGCGCGCCCATGAAGCTCTCATTTCGCTGCACTTTTGCACGGCATAAACTATATACGGCTGAATATAGCGAATCGTCGGAACGGCGACAGCGCAAAACATGGGGGCTTTTCATGCGTTTCGCATCCGCTTGCGCGGTTACTCTTTCCTGCATTCTTGCCGCGCCCGCTTTCGCCCAGTCGGAAGTGCCCGCCGATCAGGACGCGCAGCGCGGCAATGCCTTCACGCTCGGCCAGATCATCGTCACCGCGCCGGCGCCCGACGGGCCTGCGATCGCCTCGTCCACGCTCGATGCCGAGGCGATCACCCTGTTCCAGCGCAACAGCCTGGACGACGCGGTGAACCTGATGCCGGGCGTCTCGTCATCGAACAGCGGCGGTTCGCGCAACGAGCGACTGATCAACGTGCGCGGCTTCGATCGCTATCAGGTGCCGCTCTCGATCGACGGCATCCGCGTCTACCTGCCTGCCGACGGGCGGCTCGACTACGGCCGCTTCCTCACTTCCGATATCGCCCAGGTGCAGGTGGCCAAGGGCTATGCCTCGGTGCTCGACGGACCGGGAGCGATGGGCGGCGCCATCAACCTCGTCACCCGCAAGCCGGTCAAACCGATCGAAGCCGAAGCGCGCGGCACCCTCAATCTCGGGCGCAAGGGGGAATACACCGGCTACAATCTCTTCGCACTGCTCGGCACCAGGCAGGACAAGTGGTACGCGCAGGCCAGCTATACCCGCAATTTCACCGATCACTGGGATCTTCCCGGCAGCTACGAACCCAGCGCCGGATCGGCCGAGGACGGCGGCCACCGCGATTTCTCGCGCACGGCCGACTGGCGCGTGAACGCCAAGCTGGGCTTCACGCCCAATGCCACCGACGAATACTCGATCAGCTATACCCGGCAGGAAGGGTCCAAGAACGCGCCGCTCCATGTGACCGATCCCGCCGCCTCGCAGCGCAACTGGTCGTGGCCTTACTGGAACATCGACAGCCTCTATTTCCTCTCGACCACCGCGCTGGGGGACCGGGCGACGCTCAAGACCCGCATCTATCGCAACGGGTTCGACAACCTGCTGCGCGCCTTCGACGATGCCAGCCAGACCACCCAGACCAGGGCACGCGCCTTCAACAGCTATTATGCCGACACCGCCTGGGGTGGATCGGCGCAGCTTGACGTGGCGGTCAGCGATATCGACCGGCTGAGCATTGCCGCCCACTACCGCCGCGACAAGCATGTCGAATGGCAGCAGGCCTTCCCCTCGGGCGAGACCGAGCCGAAGCAGACCAGTGTCGAGGAAACCTACAGCATCGCCGCCGAGAACAAGCTCGACCTGACTTCGGCACTGGCCTTCACCGCCGGCGTCAGCTTCGACTGGCGCGACCTCTCGCGGGCCGAGGACTATGCCGGGGGGGCTCTGATCGAATATGCGCTGCACAACGGGCAGGCGCTGAACGGACAGGCGCAGCTGGTCTGGAGCGTCGATGCGCAGACCAGCCTGCACGCCGGCATTTCCGCGCGCGCGCTTCCCCACCATTTTCGAGCGCTTCAGCTCGCGCTTCGGCGGCGCCACTTCGAACCCGAACCTCAAGGCCGAGCGTGCGACCAATTACGAGATCGGCGGCGCGCGCGACTTTGGCCCGCTCCATGCCGAAGCGGCGGCGTTCTATTCGCACCTCGACAACGTAATCGTCGCTTTCCCGATGATCTATCAGGGCCAGTCGGTGACCCAGAGCCGCAACCTCGGCAGCGGCAACTACTACGGCGGCGAAATCGCGCTGACCGCGCAGTTGGGCCGCACGCTGAGCCTGGGCGGCAACTACACATATACCCACCGCGATCTCGACGATCCGACCAACACCGCGTTCCAGCCGACCGGAGTGCCCACGCACAAGGCTTTCCTCTGGGCCGACTGGTCGCCGCTCGAAAGGCTGCATGTGCTGCCGAGCGCCGACATCGCCTCGGACCGCTGGACGGTGAACACGGCGGGCACGCGCTACTACCGCACCGGCAGCTATGTGCAGGCCAATCTCACGGCGAACTATGCGCTGGGCGAAGGCGTCGAAATCGGCGCGGGTGTGCGCAACCTGTTCGACGATTATTATGTGCTCACCGATGGCTTCCCCGAGCCGGGACGCAGTTTCTTCCTGAGCTTCGGCTTCAAGTACTAAGCGAAAGCGGGGCGGCCGAGATCAGCCGCGCCGGATCCTGCGCCGCCAGACACGGCGCAGATCGCGGCGAACCTTGTTCCATGCCATCCAGGTTCCCGTCGCGCAGACCAGGGTTACGGCTGCCAGTAGCGGCAGCACCACGAAGTCCCACCAGGGCCTCTTGCGCAGCACCGGGAAATCGAGGCTGTGCAGGCCGTCCTGCAACCAGCGGAAACCGCGCCCATTGCGGTCGAAGGCGCGCAGGATCTGCCCGCTGGTCGGGTCGATGTAGAGACGCGTGGTCTCCGCATCCGCCAGCACCGCACGCCAGACCGGCAGCGGAGCGGCGAAGCGGTGGCGGTAGTAATAGGCGTCCTCATCCTCCAGCAGAGCGAGCGACGAGGTTGCAGGGCCGCCTGCCAGCGCGCCGCGCAATTCGCGCTCGGTCAGCGCGGAGGCCTGTCCGGCCGCGTCGAACCGCTGCGCGGCGCCGCTCCGCTTGGAAACCAGCAGGAAGATCCTGCCTCCCAGCGGCGCGGTTTCGATCCGCAGCGCTCCGTCCGGGATATCGTGCATGGCGGACAGCGCCTGCCTGACGTCGCGCCATGTCATCGCACCGGCCAGTCTGTCCCTTTCGGCAAGGCCCGCCATGCTGTCGAGAAAGCCCCACGGGTTCATCGAGAAGAGGCCGCTCGCCACCCAGGTCAGGGTCAGCAATCCGAAGAACAGCCCGAAGACGTGATGCCACCACCAGAGCCCCTTGTAGGGCGAGCCGATATGACCCTCGCGCTTGCGGCGGACGCGGGCGATGCCGGCCCAGATGCCGGTCACGGTCAGGAAGCAACCCGCCAGCGAGGTCCAGACGACCACTTCGTTCCACAACGCCCTGTTCTGCCGCAGCATCGTGGGATAGAGCCAGTGCGGCACCGCGCCCAGCCAGCCCCAGAAGCGCTGGAAGCGCGTCGTTTCCTGCACGACTTCACCGGACTTGCCTGAAATGTAGATCTCGGTTCCGGCGTCGTCGTCGAAGTCCACGCGGTAGAGCGGCGCATTGCGCTTGTAGGTCTGCACGGTCCATTGATCGATCCCGGTTTGGGCGGGAGCGGCGGCTTCGCCCGCGATGCCGTGGCCTCTGGCGAAATCCTGGGCGATCCTGCCGATGTCCTGCGGATCCGGGGCGGCGAGCGGCTTGCCGGTTGCCAGATCGAAGGCGGCGGGGATCGTGCGCATCTGCGGAATCGCGCGGTCGGTGGATTGACCGGGCACGACCCGCAGGACCGGGCGCCCGGCCAGCATCTCGACGCGGGCGGAGGCGATCGGCGTATCCGGCGCCATGTCCACGGCGTCGAAAGCGCTTGGCGGCGGCAAGTGCAGGGGGGCAAGGCCTTGCACTTGCGCTGAAGGCTCCAGCCTCGGATAGTCCACATAGATCATCACGAAGCCCGAGAGGCACCAGATCGTCATCAGCAGGCCGACGAAGACGCCGAGCCAGCGATGAAGGACAAGGATCGGGCGCGGCAGCAGGCTGCGCGAGCGCTTCGTTCGAGGATAGGGCCGAGGCTGGAGTGTGCTCATGGCCTCAGAAGCTCAGGCCGTAGCTCATCCGCAGCGTGCGCGGCACGCCCCGGCTGAAGTAGAGGAAGCGGCTGTTGCTGCCATCCAGCGCGCCTTGGTCGGTCACTGCCGACTGATAGCCGCGCGTCGCATATTCCTTGTTGAACACGTTCTCGACATTGACGCCGAAGCGGTTTCGGCGCGCCGCACCGTCCACGTAGAGATAGGCCCCGGCATCGACGAGCGCGTAGTTGCCGTAGTTCCGGCGGCCGAAGCCCGAAGCGGTGGACCAGACGTCGCCGATCCAGTTGACCGCGAGATTGGCGCCGAACGGCCGGTCCTCAGGCGCATAGGCCAGGGTGCCCTTCGCATATTGCCGGGGATTGCGGTCGAGCTGGGTGGACGATCCCTTTTCCCGCACGCGGGCGTAAGTGTAGCTGGCATTGAGGCTCCAGCCCCCGGCCGTCCGTGCGGTCAGTTCGAACTCGCCGCCCTGCGAGCGGACCTTGCCGTCGAGGTTGGCGTAAGTGCCGTTGGGATAGGCCGGATTATCGTAATCGTAGTCGATCATGTTGGTGATGCGGCGATGGAAGTAAGTCGCCTTCCAGCCCAGCGTGACCATGCCTGCGGGCAGGGTTCCGCCTGCGGAGAGGTTGAGGTTGAGGCTCTGCTCCGGGCTCAGGTTCGGGTTGCCGATCTCGCAGCAGGGGTCGTTGCCATAGAGCTGCGAGGCATCGGGAAGCACGAAGGACGTGCCCCCGTTCGCCTCCACATAGAGCGCATCGGCAAAGTCGTAGCGGCCGGAGACGTTCCAGATCGTCTTCTTCGCCCCGTCCGTGCGGTTGTAGCGCAGGCCTGCCGCAAGGCGGCCCTTGGAGGAAATCTCGTCGGTGGTGCGCACCTGGAAGATCCCGGCGTGGACCTGTTCGCTGGTCGGCGCGATCAGCAGCACGTCGTCGCGGCCGCTGAAGTTCTGGAAATCGTAGCCCAGCAGGTATTCGAGGCCGGGGTGGAGGTGGAGCTTGACCACCGCGCTGCCGCCCCAGTCGCGATAGCCCCAGAACGTGCCTGCCGGGTAGATCACTTGCGGCTGGAGATCGGGAAGCGAATTGCGGATCTGGACATAGGCCGTCTTCCAGTCATGGAAATAGCCCTTGAGGAAGAACTGCACGGCATCGCTGCCGGTGTAATCGAGGCGGAGGCTGGCGATTTCCTCGTTGCGATCGTTGCGGCTCTCGCGGATGCGCGTGGGCGAGAGGTTGTCGAGCTTCGCCTCGGTATGCTGGTACTGGGCGTTGAGCGCCAGATCGGGGGCGAGGTCGTACTGGTACTTGAGACCCGCCGACCACAAGTCATAGCCGAGATGGCGATCGGTGAGGCTGGGCTGATAGGCGCTGTAAGGCGTGTAGCCTTCCGACCGGTTGTGCGAGGCATAGGCCACGAAGCGGTGGTTGCCCGCCGCACCGCGCAAGTAGCCGTCCACCGTGGTGCCGCCCCAGGAATCGACCGAGGCATTGACCTGGCCGTTGAAATCGTCGGTGAAGCCGCGCGTCACCACGTTGATGACGCCCGCCGAAGCCTGCGTGCCGTAGAACAGGCTCTCGCCGCCGCGAAGCACCTCGATACGTTCGATCATGCTGGCGGGAAGCGTGTCGTTGGGCGACGTTCCACCGTAGAGGCGGTTGTTGAGGCGGATGCCGTCCATCGTCCAGAGCACGTCCTGCGTGCGCGATCCCTGAAGCGAGACGTCGACGTAAGTGAACGGCCCGTTGCGGGCGCGAATGTAGAGGCCGGGCACCGATTCCAGCGCCTTGACCACGTCTACCGCGCCGCTGTCCTTTATCTGCTTTTCGCTGACCGTCACCACGTCGTTGCCGTAGCGGGAAAGCTCCTGCGGCAGCGTCTCCTCAAGGCTGGTGCCAGTGACGATGATGGCCCGATCCTCACCGGCGTCTTCACCGGTTTCCTCGGCATGGGCCTGCGTGCTCCAGGCAAGAGCCAGCACCGCGGCCAGCGCGGCGGGCGAATTTATAGCGAACTTCATTTCATCCCCCTGTCGAGCGCCATGCGATCCGAAGCAGGGGTCTGCCGTTCACGAACGGTCGGCGCGCCGACCGGCGTTCACGAAAGGCCGGCGCACCGACCGGCCGGGCGCCCATAACGAAGGGACGACCGCTCAGCGCACCGTGCGGCCCCTGCCGCTGGTTCGTCGCTCAGACGGAGAAACACCGTGCCCCGGCCATCCCCTGGGCCAAAGCAAGAGCGACCGGACGCAGGCAGGTCTCCTGGCTCGCGGGTCATGGCTTGATACACGGCCTTCCCAGGCCTCGCAGGATTTAGCGTCCGGCCCAGTGGCTACGACAGGCGCACTTGCCCTGCCGCGTGATGTGTATCGCGCTCGCCGCTTACAGTTGCAGGGACAGCCTCGGATTCGAGGATCGAAACCCTCTCACCGTGTTCCCATTTTAAGCCTCTTTCGAGGCACCGGCGCGATCTTTTCCGCCCTCCCTGTTCAGCGAAGGCGGATGCGGTGCGCTAGCTTGGGAGCTTGAAGGGCGCAAGCGCGATTTGCGCGGCGATCTTCGCAAAGGCGATACTCGGCTCGATCGGAGCCGCTCATTCTTGCCCGAGCCTATTGCAAGTTATTCGCAACAATCTATGAAGCCGAAGTTTGCAACCTGCCAGCCGGTCGGAGAAGGTCGCCCATTGAACAGCGCACAGGCCCGCTTGCGCATCTATGCGGAGCATCGGCCGGCACTGGTCGACTATGCCACGCCGATCGTCGGATCGCGCGACAGCGCCGAAGACGTCGTGCAGGAAGCCTACTTCCGCTTCGTGCCGACACGGCCGCCGCTGCTGCTGGGCCTGCGCACGCCGGTCGGCTATCTCTATCGGATCGCCCGCAACATCGCGATCGACTGGACCCGGCGGGATGCGGCCGAGCAGCGCCGCAATGCGGCCTATGCCCTGACCCGCGATCCGCAGCCCCTTTCCGCGTCGGCCGAGGATGAACTGCTCTGCGGCGACGAGGCACGGCTGGTTCTGGCGACTCTCGCAAGCCTGCCGGAGAAGAAGCGGCGCGCCTACGAAATGAGCGTGTTCGGAGAGATGTCCTCGACCCAGATCGCGCAGCAGCTCGGCGTGTCGCGCGCGACGGCGCATCGGCTGGTGCAGGATGCGATGATTCATGTCATGCGCAGCGTCGAGCGCATGGGGCCGGAGGGGGACGACGATGCCGGTTGAGATGCAAATTGAGACGCAGGTTGAGAAGCAGATTGAGACAGGCGCGCGCGAGACTCGTCTTTTGTGTGGGTTCGACGAGGCGATACATCCATGACGGCCAGACCTGTTGCAGGAAACGGAGAGCACGCGCTGCCCGACGATGTGCTGGTGGAGGCATCGGACTGGCGCCTGCGCATCCAGGACGCCCCGGACGATCTGGATCTTCGCGCCCGATTCGAGGCCTGGCTGGAGAGCGATCCTGCTCATCGGAGGGCCTGGACCCTGCTGGAGCGCAGCGTCCGCCTGACCTTGCAGACGCCGCCCGCCCATGCCGCGGATTGGCGAGAGGCCAAGCCGGACCTGCCGCCTGTGCCGGTAACGGTCGACCGGGAGCCGAAGCCGCGAACATCTTCCAATCCGCGCCGCAGCAGGCGCACAGGCAGGCGCGTTGCCCTGGGCGCGGTGGCGGCAGTGCTTGTGGCGATCCTGACCGGGCCGCAGGTCATGCTCCAGCTGCGCGCGGACGAGACCAGCGGCACCGCCCAGAACCGGGCTCTCGCGCTGGCGGACGGATCGCGGATCGCGCTGAGCGCGCAGAGTGCGATCACGCAAGACTTCGCGGGCACGCATCGCCGCATCGGCCTGCTTCAGGGCGAAGCCTTCTTTGATGTCGCCCATGATACGGCGCGCCCCTTCACCGTGCAGGCGGCGGACATGACCGTGACCGTCACGGGCACCGCCTTCGACGTGTCGATGACGCACGAGACGCTGGGCGTCAGCGTCGCGCGGGGATCGGTGCGGGTCGAGCGGCCAGGCGACAGGCCGCTGACGGTGGCGCTCCGGCCGGGCCAGCGCCTTACCATCGACCGGGAAAGCGGCAGGAACGGCCTCGTCGCCGTCAGCCCCATCGAGATCGGCGCCTGGCGATCGGGACGCCTTGCCGTGCGCAACGCCAGCATCGCGGAGGTGACCGAACTTCTCGGGCGGCATTTCAGGGGCCATATCTTCATGCGCGACGATGCGCTGAAATCGGCGCGCGTCACGGGCGTCTACGACCTCGCCGACCCGGTCGGCTCCTTGCGGACGCTGCTGAGTTCGGGAGGGGCGCGGATGACCCGGATCACCCCCTGGATCATCGTCGTCACCCCGGCCTGAGCGCTATCGGAAAAAATTTCGCGAGAGTGTGAGACGCTGCCCACCCAAGGTTCGTCACCTGAATGAGCGGCTATTGCAAGTCATGTGCATGGGCCGCGCTTGAGCGAATATCATTCGGGGGTTTCATGCGTGAAGTTTCAGTCTCGTCCCATGCCGGGCGAGCACAGTCGATCATCAGGGCGCTGCTGATCGGTGCCAGCGCGGCGGCGATGCTGCCCGCAATGCCCGCCATGGCGCAGGGCGCGCCGTCCTCGCAGGCGAAAGTACAGTTCGATATTCCGCCCCAGTCGCTGGAAGGTGCCGTCACGACCTTCGGCTTGCAGTCGGGCCTGCGGATCACCGCCGATCAGGGCGTGCTGGCCGGACGGCAGAGTCCCGGCGTCTCGGGCGCCATGGGATCGTTCGAGGCACTGAGCCGCCTGCTGGCCGGAACCGGCGTGACCTGGCGCCAGATCGACGGGCGCTCGGTCGCGCTGGTCAGGGCGCCGGAAAGCGCGGGCGGCGACGCCATCCAGCTTGGGCCGGTGCGGGTCGCGGGCGCCGGTGAAGGCGGATCGGCGGCGGCGCGCTATTCCAGCGATGCCTCGGCCACCGAAGGCACCCGGTCCTACACGACCAAGGCGCCCAGCAGCACCTCCACCGGCCTTGCCCTGACCCTGCGCGAGACGCCGCAGTCGATCAGCGTCATCACCCGCGAGCGGATGGACGACCAGCGCCTCGTCTCGATCACCGACGTGCTCCAGCAGACACCGGGCATCAACCTGACCCGCGACGGCGGCGAACGTTTCGGCATTTCCGCGCGTGGTGGCGCGGTCAACAGCTTTCAGTACGACGGCGTGCTGACACAGGTGCAGAACACGACCCGCACCGTGCCCCAGACCGCGCTCGATACCGCGCTCTACGACCGGATCGAGGTGCTGCGCGGCGCGACCGGGTTGATGACCGGTGCGGGCGATCCGGGCGGCCTCGTCAACCTGATCCGCAAGCGGCCCACCCGTGAATTGCAGGGCTATGTCCAGACCAACGTGGGTTCGTGGAACTTCTTCCGTGCCGAGGCGGACATTTCCGGTCCCGTGATCAAGAGCGGCGCCATCCGCGCCCGCGCCGTCGCCATGGCGCAGGACAACGATACCTTCATGGACGGCTACAGCCAGAAGAGCAGCCTGCTCTACGGCGTGATCGAGGCCGACGTGACGGACACGACGCTGATCCGCGGCAGTATCGATTACCAACGCTATCGTCCGAGCGGCGCCCCCGGCGTGCCGGGCGTCTTCAGCAACGGCAAGCAGACGAACTTTCCCCGCTCCTACAGCAGCGGTGCCCCCTGGGGCGGCGATGACTTCGACACCTACAACTATGCGCTGGCACTGGAACAGCAGTTGCCGCACGACTGGATGTTCAGGGCCAACGCCAACTTCATGACGGTCGAGCGCAATTTCAAAAGCGCCCGCTATCAGCCCAGTTCGGTCAATGCGAGCCTGAACGAGGAAACCGGGGCGGCGACGGTCGATGCCTCCTACGGCTATGCGAAGCAGGATCAGCAGGGCGTCCTGGCGTCTCTCTCCGGCCCGCTGCATCTATTCGGCCGCGAGCATGAGCTATACTTCAGCTACAACTACAACCGCTACTACAACGACTATGCGGCGTGGTCCGGCACTGGCAGCAAGGTCATCAACTATTACACCTGGAACAATCAGTTCCCCGAGCCGGAGAGCTATACGCCTGCACTGACGCAGTATTTCTATTACAAGCAGCAGGGCGTCAACGCTTCGGCACGGCTCAAGCCCATCGACGGCGTGAACGTCATCCTCGGCGGTCGCCTCACCAATTTCGACTATCGGAACTACATGGTGCTTCTGCCCAGCGGCAGCGGCTCCACTTACGGCGATACGCGGGCACGGGGCAAGTTCACGCCTTATGCCGGGCTGGTCGTCGATCTCGACCGGCATCATTCGCTCTACGCCAGCTATGCCGACATCTTCCAGCCGCAGGCGAGCCTTGACCGGAACGGCAATGTGCTGCCGCCCATCATCGGCTCCAACTACGAGATCGGCTGGAAAGGCGCGTTCCGGGACGATCGCCTGAACGCCAGTGTCGCTCTCTATCAGGTGATCCGCGACAATGTCGGCGAACTGGACGACGGTCTGCTCGTGCCGGGCACGACGGACGTTCAGGCATACCGCCCGGTCAAGGGCGCCAAGACGCGCGGCATCGAAGCGGAGATCAACGGCGAGGTACTGCCGGGCTGGAATGTCTCGGCCAGCTATACTCACGTCGTCACGCGCGACGCCGAGGGCGTGCGCTCGCTCACCCAGATCCCCAAGGATACGGTGAAGCTGTGGACGACCTACAAGTTCGACGTGGCAGAGCGCCCGCTCACGCTCGGCGGCGGCGTCAACTGGACCAGCGCGACCTACTATCCCTACAAGACCTTCCGCATCGCGCAGGGTGACTATGCCGTCGCCAATCTGATGGCACGGTACGAATTCAACGATCACCTGTCGGCGTCGGTCAACGTCAACAACCTGTTCGACAAGAGCTACTACGTCAGCATGTACACCATCAGCGTCTACGGCCAGCCCCGTAACGTGATGGGAACGGTGCGCTACGCCTTCTGATCGGGCCGCGTGACCAGCGATCGCACACCAGGCGTGACGGGCGGCAGCGATGCCGCCCGTAGTTCGTCGTTTCGCCAGTCGATGGCGGGCCTCCGCAATTGGCATCCTTGCCCTGCCGACCGGATGACACGATGACCGTTACCCTTGCCCTCTCCCCGCGCGCCGCTTCGCCGGATCGGCCATCCAGCGCCGAGCCCGCCGCCGTGCCGCTTCGATATGCCGATCTGCCCGTGCCGCTGGGCACGCGCCTGCTGGGGCTGGGCGGGACGATCGCGATCGGAGTGCTGCTCCTTGCCTGTGCCTTCCTGACCTGGACCCGCTACAGCACTCCCCAGCCGCAACCCGCGATCAGCGCCTTCAACATCGCGCCGCCCGCGGCCCCGCCCAAGCCCGTCCGTGAAGTTCCTCCCGGCCCGGAGCAGGTCAGGAAAGACAAACCCGCGCCCAAGGCCCCGGAAATCGAGGCGCCGAAGATCGTGGTTCCGGGTCCCAACGTCATCGCCGCCGTGCCGCCTTCGCCGCCCAGTCCGCCCGATCCCGGTCCTCCGGTCAAGGATACGACGGCCCCGGTCAGCAAGCCCGCGCCGCCCGCCCCGCAAGTGTCGAGCGGCAAGCCGACCTGGCAGGGCCTCGTTCTCGGCGCCCTCGACAAGGTAAAACGCTATCCGCGCGACGCCCACTTCGCCCGGCAGCAGGGCGTGCCCTATATCCGTTTCGTCATGGACCGGCAGGGCAAAGTGCTGTCGGTCAGGCTGGAACGCTCGTCAGGCTTCCATTCGCTGGACAACGAGGCCTTGGCCCTTCCGAAACGCGCCCAGCCGCTGCCCAAGCCGCCAGAGGACGTGAAGGGCGAGGCCATCGAACTGGTCGTGCCGGTCGAGTTCTTCATGACTTGATGCGAGTTCCTGACTACGCGTGTCGTGGATTTTTGGGTTGTTATCGGGATTGGTTGTTGCGGCTTCGCCAAGCTGCGCATCAACCTGAAACCCGTCATTTCGGGTCATGCCATTGATAAGCTCAGCTAACTACCGCATGCGTATTTAGCGCTCTAATCCGATAAAGCCTGCCGCGCTATTCTCCCGCACAAACCAGGAGGAAGCGCCATGTTGCACCGTTTGATCACCGCTGCTGCAGCCGCACTATCGTCGGGCTTGTTTGCCGCTTCCGCCCATTGCGCGCCTGCAAGCCCGGTCCCCTTGATCATTCGCGAGCAAGGCAGTTTCGCGGTCGGGGGAACGGTGCTGACGACACCGGGAGAATTCGACAACAATGCTCCTACGCCTGCGGGACAAAGCCTCCACGCAGATCATCTCTACGCCTTCTACCAGATCCCGGAAAATACACGGCGCCTGCCCATCGTGATGCTTCACGGTGCCTACCAGTCTGGGCGAAGCTGGGAGACGACGCCTGATGGACGCGAGGGTTTTCAGACGATCTTCCTGCGTCGCAATTTCAGCACTTATCTGGTTGATCAGCCGCGCCGCGGCAGGGCGGGCAACAGCAGTATCGCAACGACGATCGACCCAGTGCCCACCGACCAGCTTTTCTTCGACCAGTTTCGTCTGGGGACTTGGCCAAACTTCTTTGGAGGCGTCCAGTTCGATCGCAAGCCCGAGACGCTAGAACAGTTCTTCCGCTCGGTTACGCCGAATACCGGCCCTTACGACGCCAAGGTCATTTCGAGCGCCATGACGGCCTTGCTGGAGAAGACGGGGCCCGCGATCCTCTTCACGCATTCGCAGGGCGGCGAGCCGGGGTGGTTGACCGCTATCCAGAGCCCCAACGTCAAGGCGATTGTCGCGTTCGAACCGGGAAGCGGTTTCGTCTTCCCCAAAGGAGAAGTCCCGCCCGAGATGCCGAGCGCGGCTGGGACCCTGAAACCGGTCGAAATCGCGCCTGCCGATTTCGCCAGGCTCACACGCATTCCCATTGCCATCTACTACGGGGACAACATTCCGGTCGAGCCCACGAAAGAACGTGGCAAGGACAACTGGCGCGTGCGCCTCGCCATGGCAAAACTCTGGGTCGCGGCCGTCAATCGGCACGGCGGAGATGCCCGACTGATCCACCTCCCCGACATCGGCATTCGCGGCAACACCCACTTCATGATGTCCGATCTCAACAATGTCGAGATCGCGGACCAAGTCTCCGAATTCCTCGCCGGGAAGCACCTCGATTGACCAGGATTTCCTGAAAATGGCCGACTACCCGCCTCGAAGCCGACGCCGGTTTCTGGGTGGAACTGCGCTCGTTCTCGCCTCTGTTCAGGATCGAGGGCGCCTCGCAAGCTCACGACCTTCTACACCAAGACCGTTTAACTCGCTCCAGCTTTCGACGAGGATTCCATGATGAAACACACGTCCAGGACTGCGCTTCTCCTCATAGGCATCGCGATGATCGGAGGAATTTCCGCGATGGCCCATGCGCAAACAACCAGCGGCCCGGCCGAGACGCCGCCCTCGCGCGCCCAGCAACTGATGGGCGATGTCGCCCCCAAGCTTGCGGAACTGACCGACGAGGTGCTGCTTGGCGACGTCTGGGAGCGCCCCGGTCTTGCCAAGCGCGACCGCAGCCTGATCACTGTGGCTGCTCTCATAGCGCTGAACCGCCCGGAACAGTTACGTTCGCACATGCAGCTCGCACGTAGGAACGGCATCACCGAGACCGAACTGGTGGAGACGATCACACAGCTTGCCTTCTACGCGGGATGGCCGAATGCCATCAACGCCGTCGGCATCGCCCGTGACGTCTTCAATTCCAAATGAGGCGGCCTGCGCACTCGGCAATCGCGGCGATCGGAATGATGTCTCTGTCAGCGGTCGCAATAGCTGATCCGCAATCGGAAGATCAGAGCGTCTCCGTCATCAAGCACGGCACTGGGGCCTCAAGCGTCGGGGCGGAAGAGAGCTTTACCGGCAAGGTGCGTGTTCAAGGTCGCTTCCAGCGCGGAGCCCCTGCGCGCGTCGGCGGGGCGACCGTCACGTTCGAGCCCGGTGCGCGAACCGCCTGGCACACGCATCCGCTCGGTCAGACACTGATCGTCACCAGTGGTCACGGTTTCGTGCAGGAATGGAGCAAGCCCGCGCAAACCCTGAAACCGGGCGACGTCGCCTGGATTCCACCTGGTGTGAAACACTGGCATGGCGCCGCTCCTTCCGAGCCAATGACCCATGTCGCGATCGCCGAAAACGAGAACGGCAAGTCGGTGGCATGGATGGAGAAGGTCAGCGAGGCGCAATACGCCGACGGCAGCGCGCGCGCCTCCAAGCCTTGACCCCACGCGCGGCCCGTTCCGCGCGTCGAAGCCCACATTCTGGAAATCAGCCATGACTCTCGATCGCACAGCGCGATCGGGCACCAGGAATACGATCCTGGCTGTCGTATTGATCGCTTATCTCATGATCCTGCTGGATCTCTCGATTGTTTATACGGGCATGCCGGAAATCGGCAGATCGATGCGCATGAGCCCGGTCATGCAGACCTGGGTGCAGAACGCCTACCTGCTGTGTTTCGGGGGCTTCCTGCTCCTCTCCGCACGCCTCGGCGATACCTTTGGTCGGCGGCGGATTTTGCAGATCGGCATCGTGCTCTTCACCCTGGCCTCGGCATCGATCGGCACCGCGCAATCGTCGTATGAGCTGATTGCGGCGCGCGCCGTTCAAGGCGTCGGCGCATCGATCCTCGCACCGAGTGTTCTGGCGATCATCTCGGCAACGTTTCCCGAAGGTGAGGAACGCACGCGGGCGCTGGCCTGGTGCTCTGTGGTCGCCGGCGCAGGGGCGAGCCTCGGCCTCGTGCTGGGCGGTATCTTTGCCGGCCTGCTGTCATGGCGGATCGGCTTTCTGGTGAACATTCCGATCGGGATCGCGCTGTTCTTCGCCGTTGGCCGGTACATTCCCGAAAATGCACGCATCGACGGGCGTTTCGACATTCTCGGCGCTGCGGCTTCGACCTTGGGTGTTGGCCTACTGGTCTATGGCCTCGTGAATGCGGCCAGCGCCGGCTGGGAAGACCCGGTTACCATGGGGACTTTGGCGCTGTCGATCGCGGTCCTCGCCGCTTTCCTGTGGCATGAGAACCGCACCGAGGTCCCTGTCCTGCCCTTGCGCCTGCTGCGCAGCCGGGAAAGGAGCGCCGCCTATCTCGTGCGCATGCTCTACGTCGGCTCGATCGTTTCGTTCTTTTTCTTCGGCACACAGCTCATGCAGCGGGTTCTCGGCTACTCGGCGCTTCAGGCAGGTTTCGGCTTCCTGCCGATGACCCTCGTTCAGTTTGCCGCGGCGTTGGCAATCCCGCGCGTCACACGCCTGATGGGCGGTGTATCGATGCTCATGGCCTCGCTGGCGCTCATCAGTCTCGGTCTGTTCTGGCTTGCGGGGGCCGGCACCGGGGCCACCTATTGGCAACTCGGGTTGCCGATGGTGCTGATCGGCATCGGGAACGGCGGGACGATGGCGCCCCTGACCGCTTCGGGCGTGCGGAGCGTATCGCCCCGTGATCAGGGTGCGGATCCGGTCTGGTCAATGTCGCCCATCAACTGGGCGGATCGATCGGTCTTAGCACGCTGATCGTGGTCTTCGCTGCCTCCGCCAATCCCGATCTGTCGGATGCAGCCGAAATGCGGCATCAGATCGGTGCGGTGTTCATCGGCGCGGCCCTGATGAATGTGGCCGGCCTCATCCTCACTGCTCTGTTTATTCTACCGGCCAATCGCGGCGCGCCTGGCCGGAGCGGAGCGATACCCATCGCCGTGTCAATGGATTGAGGACGCGGCAAAGCCTGCCTCAGCCACGATAACGCAGCGTCTCCACCAGGAGTTGAAAGGCCGGCGAGGTGTGGCGCCGGCTGGGATAGTAGAGATGGTAGCCCGGAAACGCCCCGCACCAGTCTTCCATTACCCGCACCAGCCTGCCCGCTTCGATATGCTCCAGCACCTGATCTTCCGGCAAATAGGCGAGCCCGAGGCCATCGAGCGCGGAACTGAGGCGCAAGCTGATGTTGTTGAACACAAGCTGGCCCTCGATACGCACGTTCACCTCGTGACCGTCCTTGTCGAGATCCCACGGGAAAATCCCGCCATACGTCGGCAAGCGGATGCCAATGCAATTTTGCGAGGTGAGGTCTTGCGGTGTCCGCGGAACAGGATAGCGCGTGAAATAGTCTGGAGAGCCGACCACGGCCATGCGCATATCCGGGCCGATCCGCACTGCGATCATGTCCTTCGCGACCTGATCGCCCAGGCGCACCCCTGCATCGAAACCCTGGGCGACGATATCGGTCAGTCCGTAGTCCACGATGATTTCCACGCGAACATCCGGGTTCTCGGACACAATCTTGCGCAAGGCCGGCTGCAGCACGGAAATGGCCGCGTGTTCGCCAGCGTTGATACGAAGGGAACCAGCAGGCCGGTCGCGGAGCTGGCTGAGAGCGCCAAGTTCCTGTTCGATTTCCTCGAAGCGCGGCGCCAGGGTTTCGAACAGGCGCCGCCCGGCTTCGGTTGGCGCCACGCTGCGCGTCGTCCGGGTGAGTAGCCGCAGACCGATACGTTCCTCTAGGCCGCGGATCGTCTGGCTGAGCGCGGATTGCGAGACACCGAGCTTGGCTGCCGCCCGGGTGAAGCTCAATTCTCTGGCGACGACCACAAAAGCCGCCAGTTCGTTGTAGTTTTCGCCCGCCATTGATTAGCCCAACTTATCGAAACATGCAGATTATAGCAGCTAATCCATTGCCCGCCACAGATCTATCTTGATCGCCAGGCGGTCGGATCGACCGCGCGCTTTTGACTGGAGGAAGGTGCCTATGGAGTCGGAACTGAGCTTGGGTCGCCGTGCTGTTCTTGCCGCTGGAGCTGCCTTGGCTGCGGCGATACCTGCCGGAAGCGCGAGCGCTCTGTCGAAGGCTGCGAGGTTGTCGGATGGGCCCGCCGCAGGATCCCCCATGCGTCGCCGCCTTGGCACACTGGAAGTCTCTGCCATCGGGCTCGGCGTTCAGAACATGAGCCGGACTTACCAGACAACCATCCCGGCCCGGCCGGAAATGCTGCGGATCATCCGCGCTGCACATGAGCGCGGTGTCACCTTCTTCGATGCGGCCGAGGCCTATGGTCCGTTGGAAGTCGAGCGCATCCTCGGCGAGGGCGTGCAGCCGTTTCGCGATTCCGTGGTCATTGCCACCAAGTTCGGGTGGAACATCGATCCCGAGACCGGCAAGCGAATGCCCGGCCTCAACTCCCGGCCCGACCATATCCGCACCGCCGTCGATGCCATGCTGAAGCGGCTTCGGACAGACCGGATCGACTTGCTCTACCAGCACCGTGTCGACCCGCAGGTGCCTATCGAGGACGTCGCCGGCGTCATCAAGGACCTCAAGGCACAAGGTAAAGTGCTGCACTGGGGTCTGTGCGAAATGGGTCTGAACACGCTCCGTCGTGCGCACGCGGAACTCCCGGTCAGCGCCGTGCAAAGCGAATACTCCATGCTCTGGCGCGGTCCCGAGGCGGAAGTTCTACCGCTGTGCGCGCAGCTTGGCACCGGTTTCGTGCCGTGGAGCCCGCTCGGCGTCGGCTTTCTGACCGGGGCTATCGATGAGCAGACCGCCTATGCCGATGGCGACATTCGCAAGGGCGAAACGCGCTTTGCCAGGGAGAACATCGCCTCCAACCTGTCGCTTGTGGCACTGCTGAAAACCTGGGCCGCGCGCAAGCAGGCTACGCCTGCGCAGATCGCGCTTGCCTGGCTCCTTGCCCAGCGTCCGTGGATCGCACCCATTCCAGGCACGACGCAGATGGCGCACATGATGGAAAATACCGGCGCTGCCGATCTCCGCTTTACGCCGGGCGAATTGGCAGAACTGAATACGGCCGTCGCGGGCATCGCCATCAAGGGGGAGCGCTTGCCACCTGCTGTACAGGCCTTTTCCGGTGTAGAAGCACCGCCGAGGGCGCGATGAGCCGCGAGGTCGATTTTTCACGGCGCACGATGCTTGCGGTTCCGGCCGTGTTGGCGCTTTCCGGCACGCAGGCCTGCGCCCAGGATAGAGGAAACGGCGGGATGCAAGGCGCGAAGACCCTCGTTGCGTACCTCACCCGTTCCGGCAACACGCGGGTCATTGCCGAGACGCTGCACCGGGCACTGAAAGCGGACCTGTTCGAGATCCGCCCCGCCCGCCCCTATCCCGAGGACTATGAGGAGCACGTGGCCCAGACGACCCGCGAACGCGCCAGCGGTTATGCGCCGCCGCTTTCCTCGCGGATCACGGATTTCGGTGCGTACGACGTGGTGTTCCTGGGATTTCCGATCTGGGGTGAAACCGCGCCGCCGCCGATCCGTTCGTTTTTGAAAGCGCACGATCTGCGCGGGAAGACATTGCGGCCTTTCATCACCCACGGCGGCTACGGCGTGGGTTCCGCGCCCGAAGTACTGACTAGCCATGCAGTGGGCGCACGGATCGAGGCACCCTTCGTGATGGAAGCCGATCAGGAACGCCGCACCCTCAACCAGATCAAGGCCTGGCTCGGCCGGATAGAAGAATAGGACCAACGACATGACGACCAACATACCTACCGTCACGCTGAACAATGGCATCGAGATGCCGAGCCTGGGATTCGGCGTATTCCAGGTCCCCGATCTGGCTGAATGCGAGCGGAGCGTGCGCGACGCCATCGACGTCGGCTATCGCCTGCTCGACACCGCGACCTCCTATGGCAACGAAGAGGCGGTCGGCGCCGCCATCAAGAACCATGGAATCGATCGCAGCGAACTGTTCGTCACGACCAAGCTCTGGATCGAGGATGCCAGCTATGAGGGGGCGAAGGCGGCATTCGAACGTTCGATCAACAAGCTGCAACTGGATTACCTCGATCTCTGGCTGATCCATCAGCCATATGGCGACGTCTATGGCGCCTGGCGCGCCATGGAGGAGCTGCACCGCGAAGGACGGATCCGCGCTATTGGTGTCAGCAATTTCTATCCTGATCGACTGCTCGATTTCGTGCTGCACAACCGGATCACGCCTGCGGTGAACCAGATCGAGATCCACCCCTTCCACCAGCAGGACGACGCACAAAAACTGCTCGAGGAATACAAGGTCCAGCCCGAGGCATGGGGACCGTTCGCAGAAGGCAAGAACGGACTGTTCTCGAACGAAGTCCTGGCGGCCATCGGCGCCAAGCACGGCAAGACTATCGCGCAAGTCGTACTACGTTGGCTGAACCAGCGCGGCATCGTCGCCATCCCGAAGTCGATCCGCAAGGAGCGCATGGCCGAGAACTTCGCGATCTTCGACTTCACGCTCGATGATGACGATGTCGCCCGGATTGCGACGCTCGACCAGAAGGCCAGCAGCTTCTTCGATCATCGGGATCCCGCGATGGTCAAGTGGCTGGGCACGCGTAAGCTCTAAATGCGACAACAGGCGGAGCCGGCGGAGGTGCCGGCTTCGCCAACCCTCTGCCGATTGCAGATCCGGCCCGTTGCGACCAACTGGCCCTTAATTGGTCATGCCGCTGATAGCTTTGTCGCTGGAGCTGCCGTGGGAAAATGCCAGTCGCCGTCTACGATCACCTGCTGCGGACGGTATAATCGCACCAGATAATTCCAGCCGGGCATGATCCGCAGATAGTTGGGCGCCTGGGGGTCGCCGCCGAAATGGATCGTTACCGTGCCATCCTCATTCGGGCTGGCGGTGACGTTGTTCACCGAGATCGCGTTTTCGGGCGCTTCATAATAGCCCTTCTGATTATAGACGGTGATCGACCAGAAGGCGTCCACCGGCACCGTGCCGACCGTCAGCACATAGGGCGTCTCGCCGTTATTATCGGCAGGCTGGAACGGGAAGTAGAAAGCGTCATGCTCGTTGTTGCCGCCCCAGCCACCCGCCGTGCCGAACAGTCGCCGTACGGGGTCCACCTGATCCGGCCGTCCGAAGGCGCGCTGCGCATCCGGCAGGTAGACAGCGCCGGCTAGAAGCGCAGCGCGCACATGATCGAGGTTGTCGGGATCCCAGGCAGGCACTTCAAATGTGCCGATCGATGCCTGTTCGACCTTTATCTGGTCTTGCAGTGCGGCGCCCGCTGCCAAGTCGTTGTCGCTGAGGGAGTCCATGAACGTGCGTATGAACACATAGGCAAAGCGGCTGCCGATGCTTTGCGCCGTGAAGCGATATGTGCCGGCACCATAGCTCACATGCTGGATATAATGGTCTTCGCTGATCACCAACAACGACTGGAAGCGGTCCTTGGGGTCCGGCATCGTGATCGTCAGCGGCGAGGTCAGGTCGAACACGCCTTCGCTATAGGGTGTGTCGAGGTTGAGGCGGATGATGATCTGCTGGTCCACCGGGGTTGGGCCACGCGCATGCACGAGTTGGGCAAAGCAGCCCTTTTCCACCGCTTGCTTCATGTAATGGTGGGTTTCGACCCGGATGAAATTGTCGAGATTGACCGATACCAACGGCGCGGCGGCCGGCGTCGTCTGAGTCATGTCTTTTCCCCTTATTCTGCCGGCGTCGGAATCGGTGCGCTCCAGCTGCCGTCCAGGACCGGCTGCTGCGGTTGGTAGAGGCGCAACAGGTAATTCCAGCCCGGCATGATCCGCAGATAATTGGGCGCCTTGGGATCCCCGCCGAAATGCAGTGTCACCGTGCCGTCCGCATTCGGTGCCGCGGTGACGCTGTTAAAGGAAACAGCTTCCACCGGCGCCTCGAAAAACCCGTCCTTGTTGTAGACGATCAGGCTCCAGAAACCATCCACCGGAACGTTGGCCAGCGTCATCACATAGGGGGTCGTGCCGTCGTTCGCCGTCACGCTGCCCGATATGTAAATTGCGTCCTCGGCCGCGTTCCCGCCCCAGCCGGCCGAGGTGTAGATCAGGTGATGCACCGGATCGACGGCCTTCTCGTCGCCGAAGCGCCCCTTCGGATCCGGCTCGAACGCGGCCAGTTCGTTCAGCAGGTCGTGCAGTCTGGCGCGCTGGGTCTGGTCGAAATCCACCAGTTCGAGCTTTCCCGCGTCGGCCTGGCTCAGGACGATTCCGTCCTGGGCGGCGTGCGCGGCCTGTACATCCTGCGGATCGGCCGGGTTCAGGAACGTGCGGCAGGCCACTACCGCATAGCGCGTGCCCACCATATCCTGGGTGAGCTGGTAGATGCCCGGCTTGTAGGCGACCAGCTTGATGTAATGATCCTGGTTGATCACCATCAGCGACTGGAAGCGTGTACCGGTATCGGCCTTCACGATGGTCGCGGGCGAAGTCAGGTCCAGCACCGCATAACTGTAGAGCGTGTCGCGGTTGAGGCGGATGACGGCCTGATTGTCCACGGCTGGCGCGTCACGGTCATGCTTGAATTGGCCGTACGCGCCCTGCGCAGACAATTGTTTGAGGTAAAGCTCCGTTTCGGCGCGCCTGAAATTGTCTACCGTTACCTGAACAGTCGCCCTAGATCCTGCCATACATGCTCCATCGCGAATCCGCCAACAGCCAGGAAAATACAGTCGCCTGCCCACTCGGGGCTCGCCAATCAGGGCGAACCCGCAGACGCTTGGGGTAAAATGACTTAGCTCGTCTTGGGCTGGTCTTGGACGCGGAGGATCGTTCCTGCAGGAATTGAGCGTTCGATACCCCGCGAATCTGCCAGCCGATGGAGGGCTGGCTTGGTTTTGTTTCGAAGACGATCAGTCTTTTGCCATGGATGGGGGGCGACCCTGCTGGTGCCCTATCCAGATTAGACCGGACTTTCGCCGATCCGAACGCGCCGATGGCGGATACGACCGCCACCGGCTTTTCCGTGCCGCCTCTTACCGCGGCCCCAGGGGCGTGACATCGCTTGCCGGAGTGCCAAGAGCAGGCAGCGGCCCCGGCTTGAGAGGACGAACCGGATCCCTGGCGATCTCCTGCTTGAGCAACGACACAGCGGCCTCAAGCTGGGCGTCCTTACCTTCGAACGTGGCGTGCGGGCCGTTCTCTACCTCATAGTCCGGTCCGATGCCGCGGCCCTCGACGATCCATGTGCCGTCGGCGGCATATTGCGCATTCTCGGCAACGCGAACCGCTCCATTGTCGCTCAGCCGGTTGCGGTCGGATAGCCAGATCCCCGCGCCCGCCGTGCGCTTGCCCACCAGCGGCGCCAGACCCAACGACTTGATGGCAGCGGCGAAAGTCTCGCCATCCGAATAAGTCCGCTCGTCGATCAGCACGGCGACTTTGCCGCGATAGGCGTTCTGCATATTGGTGGTGGGCACGCCCGTGCCGTCCGGTTTGGCCCAGAACGCCCATGCCCGGCGCATCAACATCGAGATGATCAGGCTGTCGATATTGCCGCCGTTGTTGTTACGAACGTCGATGATGAGCCCATCCTTGTCGAGCTGCGCGAAGTAGTCGCGCGCGAAGCTGGCGACGTCCTCCGGGCCCATCGCCCTGAGATGCAGATAGCCGATCTTCCCGCCCGACAGCCCCTCTGCGGCCAGGCGCCTGCCCTCCACGAAGTCGTGGTAGCTGGCGGTCACTTCACCATCGAAAGTCATGGGCTCGACGATCGTGCTCATCGCCTTGCCGCCGCGCGCAAGATCGAGGCGGACTTCCTGCCCGGCCTTCGAGGCGAGTTCCATCCGCAAGGCGCCGAGCGAGGCGACCGGCCGACCATCGACGCTGCGGATCACGTCACCGACGCGCACGTCGACGCCCGGGCGCGTGAGCGGCGGCCGCGTCGAGACGAGATCGGCTTCGGAACGGAAGATGCTGTCGATGCGCAGACCGCCCGATACCGGCGTGTAGCGCGCGCCGAGGAACGCCATTTCGCTGTTCTCGCCGTCCTTGGGCAGGTCGCCGGGGCGCACCTGGCTATGCAGGATGCCCAGTTGCGACGCCATTTGGCCGAGCACGGTGTTCAGCTCCGCGCGGTGGCCGATGCGCTGCATCAGGGGCTCCATCCGCGCGCGCACCGCGTTCCAGTCAACCCCGCGCATCGCCGGATCGTATGCGAAATCGCGGTGAAGGCGCCAGGCATCGACGAACATCTGCTTCCATTCCGAAGCCGGATCGACGGTAAGCCGCCAGTCGTCGAGACGCACGACATTGGGCTCCGCCTTCTCCGGCAACTTGGCCTTGGCAGGAACCAGCATCAGCTTCGGGGACTTGGACGAGCCTGTCACGACCAGCAGCGTCTTGCCGTCGGCGGAGATTTCGGCAGACCGGACCTTGTCCGCAAAGGTCTCGACTTTCGGATCGCTCTTGTCGATCGCTATCGAGACAAGTTTCTCGTCCTTGCGGCTATAGAGGAAGTCCTTGGAGGCAAGCAGGCCCTCGCTCATGCCCGGATCGACCGGAACCTTGTAGAGCCGCGCGGCGAGGCCATCCAGCACGATATGGGCCAGCACGATGCGGGCGGGCTTGGGCTTTTCGTCTTTCTTGTCGTCCTCGTCCTTCCCCGTCGAGGCGGGCTTTTCGTCCTCGGCCTTTTCGTCCGGCTTGCGGGTCAGTTCGTTATCCTCGCGGAAACGAAATTCAGCGGCCGGGTCCAGCTGGAGCGCGTAGATCTCGCCGCGATCCGGGAAGGCCACGCCCATGTTGCGGTCGCCCCATGGGTTGCCCGGCGTCGGATCGAAATTGCGGTCGGACAGGAAGTAGAGCCATGCGCCGTCATGGGCGAAAGTCGGGGCATAGTCGTTGTACTTGCCCGATGTCGCCTTCACCCGCGCGCCGCTCGCCAGGTTCTGGACGAAAATTTCGGTGGTGTTGGCGTTGTTACGCCGCGAGACTTGCGCATAGGCGATGTGCGTCGAATCCGGCGAGAATACCAGGTCGTGGAACGGCTGATCGTCGCCTGCATCGTCGGTTGCCAGCAGGGTGACGCGGCCGGTGGCGATGTCCACTTTCTGCAGGCGGGCCTGCTTGTCCCAGAGGACAAGCGTCTTGCCGTCCGGGGACAGGGCGAAGGACCAGATGTAGGCACCGTAGCCACGGGTGACAGGCATGGGCTCGCCCGAACCATCGGCGGGCATCGCGTAAATGTCTCCCCGCTCACCCTGATCGAGGATCATGAACACCCGATCCCCCTTCGGCGCTGCCACCGCCTGACGGCCGCGTGCCTGCAAGGGGATCGAAAAGTCGATCCGGCGCAGGTGCTTTGGCGCCCCCAGCGCGACCCGTCCGCGTGCCGTGACCGCAACACTCTCACCGGATGGCGATATCCGCGCCGCTTCCAGTTGGCTCAGCGGATCGCCGATCGAGCGCAGGCGGGTTTGCTCGCGGTCGGTGACGATATCGATGGAGAGCTTGCGCAGGCTGTTGTCGGCGGTGGAGAACACATGAATGTCCGCGCCGTTCTGAAGATAGACGTCCCCCCTGTCGAGACTGGCCTGAAGCACCGGAAACGGCATCTCCGGCGAAAGCTTGGCCACGCCGCTGCCATCCTCGCCGACCGACCAGACGGCGTCGGCCCCGCTCTTGTCCGAGATGAAATAGATGCGGCCGCCATAGGCCATCGGGAAGCGGATCGGCGCGCCGAAGTCCGGCAGCAGCTTGGCAGCCTCGGCGGCCGATCCGGTCTGCCAACGCCACAGCTGGTCCATGCCCCCGCCGCGATAGAGCACGGCATTGTCCCGTGCGCGGGCGGTGAGGCCCTGGCGGCTGAAGAAGATCGTCCTGCCGTCCTGCCCGTAGGTCGCATCGGTGGCGCGCCAGAGCGGGATCGGGGTCGCCTCGCCGCCGCTAGGAGCGACAGTGTAGAGTATCTCGCCCTGCCCTGCCCCGGTCAGGCGCGAGGCGTAGATCACCTTGCCGTCGGGCGTCCAGCCGACGGTGCGCAGCATCCCGCCCTCGAACGTGAGCCGGCGCGGCGCTCCGCCCGCCACCGGCATGACGTAAACGTCCTGGTCGCTGTCGTAGCTGGCGGTAAAGGCCACCATGGTGCCGTCGGGGGACACGTGCGCGTCGCTTTCCTCGGCAACATGGCTGGTCAGGCGCGTGGCGGTGCCGCCGTCGCGTCCGGTACGCCACAGGTCGCCTTCGCTGGCGAAGACCAGCACGTCCCCGCGTGCGCTGGGGTATTGGTAGAAGCCTTGCTCAGCCCCGGCGGCAGATGCTGCCAGCGCGACAAGACTGGTCGCGAGCACGCGAAAACGGTTCATATGCGGTAGCCCCTCGTCGGTAAACGCCGGCAGTCATGGCCCATTTTGCACCTCCCGCGCAATCCGCTCGATCCGCACTTTTCCCTGAGCTTCGGCGGCGAGGCCTTTTTCGTGGTCGGCCTTCATCCGGGGGCGAGCAGGCCTGCCAGGCCACTTCGTATAGCCACCAAACCTTAGTATGATACCGCGGGCATGGCCCAGGCCGCTATGATGGCGGAGAGGCGGGAATGTCCGATGGTGGCAGCCACTCTGCTCATCGGACAACCTCCTGTCGAAGCCCCGACGAAAGTGCGCGTCGCGGATGGCTACGCCGCAAATGCGCACGCAGCCGTCCCTTGACTGACGGCCGCCCCCAGGAACCCTGAAGCACCCGGCGCGTAATCCTCTCAAATCCGCAGATTGGAGATACCATGTCCAGAACCGTTGCAGATGTGATTGTCGAGACCCTTGAGGACGCAGGCGTCCGTCGTTGCTACGGCGTCCCCGGAGACACACTGAACCATATCACCGATTCCATAAGGCGGAGCGACATTCGCTGGGTCCATGTCCGTCATGAGGAAGCAGGAGGCTTCGCAGCGGGTGCAGATGCCATGCTCACCGGCGAACTCGCCGCATGTGCCGGTTCCTGCGGTCCCGGCAGCCTTCACTTCATAAACGGCCTTTTCGAGAGCCACCGGAACCGCTCGCCCGTCATTCTCATCGCAAGTCAGATCGTCCGCGACGAACTCGGCTTCGACTTCCCGCAGGAGGTCGATTTCAAGCAGGTCTACGCCGGCTGCAGCGTATTCTGCGAGGAGATCCGCACGCCGGAACAGGCCCGGCGGAAGACCGCCATGGCCGCTCAGGCCGCCCTCGCAAAGCGCGGCGTCGCGGTCCTCATCGTCCCGGCGGATGTCTCGTCGTCCAAGGCGCCCGACGAACCACGGTTCTCCGTCCATCGCACGTCTCCGCGCATCTTGCCCTCATCCGGCGAACTCAAGGCGGCCGCCGATCTGATCAACGAGGGCAAGCGCATTGCGATCTATGGAGGATCCGGTTGTGAAGACGCGAACCGGCAGGTGGTAGCTCTTGCCAACAAGCTGAAGGCGCCCATTGCCCATACCTCGCGCGCGAAGGACTTTCTCGAGCATGACAACCCATTCGTCGTGGGCATGACGGGTGTATTCGGATCGGAGGCCGGCTTTCAAGCGCTGATGGAATGCGACACTCTCATCCTGCTTGGCTGCGACTTTGCCTGGAGGCAGTTCTATCCCTCGGCGGCCAAAATCATCCAGATCGACATCGACGGGACCCATCTCGGCCGTCGCCATCCGGTCGATCTCGGTCTGGTCGGCACCGTTCGTGATACCCTCGACGCACTTCTACCGCTTGTTGGCGAGCGCGACGACAAGCACTTCCTCGACGAATGCCTGGACCGTCACGAACGGGCCATTGCAGGGCAGCGCAAGCATGCGAAACGCGACGACAGCACTGCCATCCACCCACAGTACCTGACCGAGGTGATCGGCGCCCACTCCGAAAAGGACGCTGTCTTCACAGCCGATTGCGGCTCGCCGATGGTTTGGCTGCTGCGGCACGTACCATCGACCGGTCAAAATCGAACGGTGATCTCTCTCACCCACGGCACCATGGCCAACGCCATGCCCCAGGCCCTGGGCGCGAAGGCGGCCTTCCCGGACAGGCAGGTCGTTTCCCTCTCGGGCGACGGCGGAATTGCAATGATGATCGGCGATCTCCTGACAGCGGTTCAGGAGAAACTGGCCATCAAGGTCTGCATCTACAACAACGGCTCGCTCGGCTTCGTCGAACTGGAACAGAAAGTCGAAGGCCTGCTCGACAGCTACACGGCCTTGCACAACCCGGACTTCGCCGATGTGGCGCGCGCCATGGGGTTCTGGTCTCGGCGGGTGGAGAAGAGCAGCGATCTGGAAGATGCGGTTCGTCAATGGCTCGCAGAGCCCGGTCCGGCCCTGCTGGATGTCGTCACGGACCGTTTCGAACTCGTGATGCCGCCAAAGGTCGAGGCAAAGCAGATGTTCGGAACCGCACTTTATTCTGCAAAGGCCATTTTGGCAGGCCGAGGAGACGAGGTCGCCGGTCTCATCAAGAACGCCGTCACGTGACTGCATGAGTGGCGCGACCGTTGCTTGCGGTCGCCTGCGGTGCTCACGCCTGCTTGTGTAAACCGACCGGTCAACGGGGATCATGCGCTGCTCCCGTGCGTTGCAACACGCAGGAGAAGGAGCCGAGAGATGCCAAGTGCCGCCACCAAGCACAGCGCAGCCCGATCGTCAGGAGATGAGGCCATGATGCGCGGGGCCGCCGCATGAGTCGCCCGGTCCATATCGTCGATGGCGCGCGTACGCCTTTTCTCAAGGCGCGGGGCGGCCCGGGGCCGTTCACGCCGGTCGATCTGGCGGTGCAGTGCGGCAGGCCGCTGCTGCTGCGCCAGCCTTTCGCGCCCGAGGAGATTGACCAGGTCATCCTCGGCTGCGTCAACGTGATTGCGGACGAAGCCAACCCTGCCCGCGTGGCAGCGCTGCGGCTCGGCTGCGGGGCGCAGACCACGGCCTTCACCGTGCAGATCAACTGCGGCTCCGGCATGCAGGCTATGGATACCGCCTACCGCTATATCGCCGATGGCGGCAGCGACCTCATCCTGGCGGGCGGCACGGAGGCGCTCAGCCATGCTCCGCTGGTGCTGCGACAGGACGCGGTGGAATGGCTCGCCGCGCTTCAGGGCAACAAGCAGGGCCCGCTTGGCATGCTCAAGGCGGCGGCAGGGTTTCGGCCTGAATTCCTGAAGCCGATCGTCGGTCTGGAGCGCGGGCTGACCGACCCGATCACCGACCTTGGTATGGGCCACACCGCCGAAGTACTCGCCCACCTGTTCGGCATCACCCGCGAGGCGGCGGACGCCTATGCGGTGGAAAGCCACAAGCGGCTCGCCCGCGCGCAGGAGCAGGGCTGGCTGGAGGGCGAACTCGTTCCCGCCTTTGCCCGCGACGGCACGGTCCACGACCATGACGACGGCGTGCGGCCCGACAGTGCGGCCGACAAGCTGGCCAAGCTGCGCCCCGTGTTCGAGCCGCCTTATGGCCAGGTCACGGCGGGCAACAGCTCGCAGATCACCGACGGCGCGTGCTGGACGCTGCTGGCCTCCGACGCGGCTATCGAGAAATACGGCCTCACTTCCCGCGCCCGGATCGTGGACAGCCAGTGG
This sequence comes from Novosphingobium sp. TCA1, assembly GCF_009811895.1. Taxonomy (NCBI): domain Bacteria; kingdom Pseudomonadati; phylum Pseudomonadota; class Alphaproteobacteria; order Sphingomonadales; family Sphingomonadaceae; genus Novosphingobium; species Novosphingobium sp. TCA1. Next base: position 140,279 of record NZ_BLJH01000013.1, read on the forward strand.
TCCGCGCTCGATCCGTCGATCATGGGTCTTGGCCCGGTGCTCGCCGCTACCGAACTGCTGAAGCGCGGCGGGCTGGCGCTGGGCGATATCGACCTCTGGGAACTGAACGAGGCTTTCGCCGCGCAAGTCCTCGCCTGCCTTGCCGCATGGGAGGACGATGGCTTTTGCCGCAATGTCCTCGGCCTCGATGGCGCGGCGGGCTCTATCCCAAGAGATCGCATCAACGTGGACGGCGGCGCGATCTCGCTCGGCCATCCGGTCGGCGCCAGCGGCGCGCGCATCGCGCTTCATCTGGTGCAGGCGATGGAGCGGCTGCACCTCTCAAAGGGGATTGCCACCGAGTGCATAGGCGGCGGCCAGGGCGGCGCCATGCTGATCGAGCGCGCAGGAAAGGGAGCACGCGCATGACGATGCAGGACCCGGTTTGGGCATACCTTGAGCCTCGTGATCTCTCGCTCGGACCCGTGCCGCATGTGCCCATTGAAGGCGTGCCCACCGAAGGCATGCGCCACTGGACCTATACACGCGATGCCGCGGGCGTGGCCTGGGCAGTTCTCGACAAGCAGGATGCCTCCACCAATACCCTTTCGCAGGAGGTTATCGAGGAACTCGCTCAAATCCTCGATAAAGTGGACGAGCGTGCGCCCAAGGCGCTCGTGATCCGCTCCGCCAAGCGCGAGGGTTTTCTGGCCGGCGCCGACATTGCCGAATTTCGCGGCGTTACCGACGAGGCCGCCATCCGCCGGCGGATCGAAGCCGCGCACGGCGTGGTCGATCGCCTTGCCGCGCTGACCATTCCCACGATCGCGGTGATGCACGGCTATGCCATGGGCGGCGGGCTGGAGATCGCGCTCGCCTGCACGCAGCGGATCGCGGTGGACGGTACGCGTTTCGGCTTTCCAGAGGTGCAACTGGGCCTGCATCCCGGCCTTGGCGGAACCGCGCGCTTCACGCACTTGTGCGATCCGATCAAGGCGATGTCCTTCATGCTGACGGGCAAGTCGATCCACGACCGTCAGGCCAAGGCGATGGGCCTTGTCGATGCGCTTGTGCCCGAGCGGCATGTGCAGGCGGCTGTCGATGCCGCCGTTTCGGGAGCGCTGCCGCAACCGAGGCAGGGCTTTGTCGACAGGATCAAGGACAGCGCGCCCGCCCGCCGCATGGCCGCGCGCCAGATGCGTGCCGAGGCCGAGCAGCAGGCGCCTTCGGCGCACTACCCCGCACCCCATGCGCTGATCGACCTGTGGGAAGAACACGGCGGCGATTTCGAAGCAATGAAGCGCGCCGAGATCGCCTCCTTCGCGCGGCTCATGCTTACCGATACTGCGCAGAACCTCATCCGCATGTTCTTCCTGCGCCAGAAGCTGAAGGACCTGAGCCACGCGGACGCGCCGGAGGCAGCGCACGTCCACGTTATCGGCGCGGGGGCCATGGGCGGGGACATCGCCGCGTGGTGTGCGTGGAAGGGCCTGCGCGCCAGCCTTTCCGACGTGAAGGCGGAAGCCATCGGCCGCGCCGTGGACCGCGCGGCCAAGCTCTACGAAAAGATCGCACACGGCGACCGGCTCAAGATCCGCGACGCTCTGGACCGGCTGATCCCCGATCCGCAAGGCCATGGCATCGCCCGCGCCGACATCGTGATCGAGGCCGCACCCGAAAAGATCGACCTCAAGCGCAAGCTCTACGCAGAGGCGGAGCCGCGCATGAAGGGCGGTGCGATCCTGGCCAGCAATACCTCGTCGATCCCGCTCGCCCAGCTGCGCGAGGGGCTGGCGCGGCCCGAGAGGTTCGTGGGGATCCACTTCTTCAACCCTGTCTCGCGGCTCGATCTTGTGGAAGTGATCGCGCATGGCGGCCTCTCGGCCGAAGCGGAAGGCATCGCGCGCGCCTTCGTCGGGCGGATCGGCAAGCTGCCCGCGCCCGCCCGCAGCGAACCGGGGTTCATCGTCAACCGCATCCTCACGCCCTATCTGGCCGAAGCCATGGTGCTGATGGACGAAGGCCTCGCCCCCGAGACGATAGACCGCGCCGCGACCGACTTCGGCATGCCGATGGGGGCCCTCGAACTGGCCGACCAGGTGGGGCTCGACGTGGCGCTGGACGTGGCGGAGATGCTGAAGCGGGACCTGGGCTGGCCGCTGCCCGATGCGCCCGCGTGGCTGCGCGAAAAGGTGGAGGCAGGCGATCTCGGTCGCAAGAGCGGCAAAGGCATCTATCTCTGGAAGGATGGCAAGGCCGTGAAGGAAAAGGCGGAAGCGCCCGACCCCGAACTGGCCGACCGCCTGATCCTGCCGATGGCGAACACCGCCGTCGCAGTTCTACGCGAGGGCGTGAGCGAGGATGCCGAGGTGATCGACGCTGCCATGATCTTCGGCACCGGCTTTGCGCCGTTCCGTGGCGGCCCGCTCCACTATGCGCAGGCGCGCGGCGTGGATGATGTCGTGGCGGCGCTTTCCCGACTGGCGGAACGTCACGGCGCAAGGTTCGAGCCTGACGCGGGATGGGAATTGCTGCGTTGAGCCTCTACGTGTCTGACCCGGACGAGATCGCCCGGCGGATCATCGAGGAGACCGGCGGGCGCATCGTGCTCGGCCTGCCGCTCGGTCTCGGCAAGGCGCCGCACATCGCCAATGCCCTGTTCGAGCACGCCCGCCGGGACCGCGCGATCAGCCTCTCGATCTTCACCGCGCTGACGCTGGAGCCGCCCGCGCTCGGCAGCGAGCTGGAGCGCCGTTTCCTCGAACCCGTGTTCGAACGCACCATGGGCGGATACCCCGCGTTCGCCTATGCCAAGGCCCAGCGCGAGGACGACCTCCCGCCCAATATCGTCGTCAACGAGTTCTTCTTTCAGGCGGGCAGCCGCCTCGGCAACGCGGCGGCGCAGCGTTCCTACATCTCGATCAACTACACCCACGCGATGCGCGCGCTGATCGACCAGGGGGTGAACGTCATCGCCCAGATCGTCGCACGGCGGCGGGAGAGCTTCAGCCTCAGCTGCAACACCGACATGACGCTGGACCTCCTCGCCGCGCGCGACGCAGGCAAGGCGGATTTCCTGCTGGTGGGACAGGTGAACGACGAGCTGCCCTTCATGACCGGCCCCGCCGAACTGCCTGCCGAGCGCTTCGCCATGGTGCTCGACAGCGCGGAGACCCGCTTCCCCCTGTTCGGCCCGCCCAAGCAGCCCGTCAGTCCCGCGCAGCACGCCATCGGCATGCACGTCGCCTCGCTGGTGCCGGACGGCGGATCGCTGCAGATCGGCATTGGCGAAATCGGCGATGCCGTGGCGCATTCGCTGATCCTGCGACACGAAGAACCCACGCGCTTCGACGCGGTTCTGGACAGTCTCACCACTGCGGGCATCAAGCGTCCGTCCATCGAGAGCGGGCGCTTCGAAACGGGGCTCTACGCGCCCACCGAGATGCTGGTGGACGGCTTCCTCGAACTGCTGCGCGCAGGCATCCTGCGCCGCGAGGTGGAAGCCGCCGTGCTGCACGGCGGATTTTTCATCGGCCCACGCGCTTTCTACCGCGCCCTGCGCGAGATGGACGAGGATATGCGCGCCCGCATCCACATGCGCGAGATATCGTGGATCAATGCGCTCTACGGCGAGGAGGAGGCCAAGCGAGAGGCGCGCGTGGGCGCCCGCTTCGTCAACAGCGCGATGATGGTGACGCTGCTGGGCGCGACGATCTCGGACGGACTTGAGGACGGACGTGTCGTCAGCGGCGTGGGCGGGCAGTACAATTTCGTCGCGCAGGCGCTGGAACTGGAAGGCGCGCGCTCGGTCATCACGCTTGCCGCCACGCGCCAGCACGATGGCGAACTGCGCTCCAACATCGTGTGGTCCTATGGCCACGAGACCATCCCGCGACACTTGCGCGACGTGGTGGTCACCGAATACGGCATCGCCGACTTGCGGGGGCAGAGCGACGAGGAAGTGGTGCGCCGCCTGATCGCGGTTGCCGACAGCCGTTTCCAGGACGCGCTGCTCGATGCGGCAAGGGAAGCCGGGAAGCTCGATCCCGACTGTTCCCCACCCGAGGCGCAGCGCCGCAACTTGCCCGAGCAGCTTGCCTCCGCCCTGCCGCTTGCGAACTTCCCGCCCTACCCTTCCGGCACCGATTTCACGCCGGTGGAACAAATGCTTTTGCCTGCCCTTACCTCGCTCGCCGGGGCCGCTCGCCATCCGGCCGCGCTCGCCGCCACGATGGCGCGGGGTCTGGCTGCGGGTACGCTGAGCGTGGAGGAAGACGCCGCACTCGCGCGCATGGGGCTGTCGGAACCCCACGGGGTTCGGGAACGCAGCTACCGCGCGCTCGTGATCGGCGCCTTGCGCACGATTTCGGAAGCACCCTATTCGCGCTAGATGCCTTGCCCGCAGAATTGGGGCCTGACGGCACGGGAAGCAATTCCTGGGTTACGCGCGCGGCGAGATGTAATTCAGTTCAGCCCAAATGCCCGCCGCGGTGGAAACCGGGACCGGGCAAGCGCGGTTGTCCTGTCATGCTGTGTTCGCGGCGGGTTGTCCTTCCCCAGGGGCTTCGCCGCATCCAGCGCCAAACAAGGATATCCGACATGAGCGCCCCCGGAACGGACAAGCCTACCAATGATACCCCACGCAGCCCTCGCGAAGAGTTCGGTGATGAACTTTCCAACCCCGGTGCAAACACCGATGGCCGAACCGGCGCAGGTTCAGGACCCACCACGCCCAGCGAAGCCGAGGCAGACGCTGCGACGGGGCGCGATGGCGATCAGGCCGGCACTTCGAGAGACGGCGACCATGAAATCGAGGATGGTGGTCCCAAAACGTCCAAGACGCGCTGATCGTCTCCGCCGAACCAAGATCTCTCGCACGCTCTTCGCGACCGTCAGTGGAACCTCAACAGGCGGCCGTTGTTGATCACAGGGAGAGGTAAAGCAATGGCGAGCACTCCTACCCTGACCGATTCATTCCAGGAGGAGCCCGATTTCGATCCGCCCTCCCATGCGATCGAATTCTATACGCGCAGTCTTCAATTGCTGGCGGCCTGGGAGATTCCCTATCTTCTGTCCGGCACGTACGCGCTTACCTGTCACACCGGCGTCGTCCGTCCCACCAAGGACATAGACATATTCTGCAAGCCCGGTGACGCGCCCTTGCTGCTGGCCCGCTTCAAGGGCGAAGGCTACCAGATAACGGTCGAGGATGATCGCTGGATTGCGAAAGTCTGGTCAGGCGAGGCCTTCTTCGATGTCATTTTCAACATGTCATCCGCTTCGATACCCATCACCGATGCCTGGTTCACCGAGGTCTTCACCGCCCAGGTCTACGGGACATCCGTGCGCATTACGCCGCCGACCGAATTCATCGTTTCCAAGGCTTTCATCCAGGATCGCTACCGCTACGATGGCGCGGACATCGCCCATACCATCCTCAAGCGCCACGACGATATCGACTGGCACCGCCTGCTTTCGCTGATGGAATTGCACTGGGAGGTCCTGCTCCTGCATGTGCTCAACTTCAGATTCATCTATCCGACCGAACGCGATCGGATTCCGCGATGGCTTTTCGACACCCTCATCGAGCGTGTGAATGCCCAGGCCGAACTTCCACCGGCCGAAGTGCGCATCTGCCGCGGCCGGCTATTTTCTCCCCGCGATTATCTCATCGACATAAGCGAATGGGGTTTCGCCGATCTTGTCGGCAAAGGATTGGACGAAAAGCATGAACGCCATCTCTGAAGCCCATTCCGAAGCGCCGCCCGGCAAGGTTCGGCTGGCCGCTATCGGCGATCTGCATGTCACCGAACAGGACAGAAGGCGATACTACGACATGTTCCACGAAATCTCGCAGGCGGCCGATGTCTTGGCACTTTGCGGCGATCTTACCAACTTCGGCAAGGCCAGCGAGGCCGAAAGACTGGCCGAGGACCTGACAGGCTGCAACATTCCCACGGTCGCAGTGCTTGGTAACCATGACTACGAGTGCGGCGATCCCGACACGGTTGCAAGCATCCTGCGCCAGGCCGGCGTTACCATACTCGACGATCAGGCGGTGGAAATCGATGGGGTCGGTTTTGCGGGTGTCAAAGGCTTCGTCGGCGGGTTTGGCCGCGGCGAACTTGGTGCATTCGGAGAGAGCGCGATCAAGACATTCGTCGACGAGTCCGTCGCCGAAGCCCGGAAGCTCGAGAACGGCCTGAGATCCTTGCGAACGGAACGGACCGTTGCCGTCCTGCACTACGCACCTATCGTCGAGACGGTCATCGGCGAACCACCAGAAATATTCCCGTTCCTGGGTTCCTCCCGGCTTGCGGAAGCAATCGACCGTTTCGAGAACGTGAAGGCCGTCGTGCATGGCCATGCCCATCGTGGCTCCTACGAAGGCCGAACCATGCGCGGCGCGCCGGTGTTCAACTGCGCGCAGTTCGTTGTCAGCGAACGCTTCGACCGGCCATATGCCCTTCTCGACATCTGATTTGCTCAGTAAAAAGTGAAGGTAACGGCCAGCGGCATTCAAGGACGCAATCCTCGGGAAATCGCAGGTGCCACCGCCACGCGGAAGCGACTCCCGTCATGCCGTTCGGCTCATGTACGCGTCATACAGGCGCAGCCGTGATCTTTGCCGAACAAGGGCAGGAACCGCTTCCGCGAGCACCGGGTTGAAGAGCCAAACAAGACTTCCAGAGGAGCTTCCATGGCCACCCGCGACACGCGCCCTTCTTCCGCATCTCCTGCCGTCGCCCATGCGCTCGGCGATCATCAGCCCGGAGCCGGAAAGCCGCCGCATGAGGATAACGCCGGTAACGGCGGCGAGACACATCAGGACCTGAAGCCCTCGGCGGCGGCGCCCCAGGACTATCTCACCGATAACTTCGGACACCGCATCGCGGACAACCAGAACAGCCTCAGGGCCGGTGAGCGCGGACCGACGCTTCTCGAAGACTTCGTGCTGCGCGAAAAGATCTTCCATTTCGATCACGAGCGGATTCCCGAACGCATCGTCCATGCCCGCGGCTCCGGCGCGCACGGTGTATTTGAATGCACCAAGGCCATTCCAGAACTGACCAAGGCTTCGATCTTCCAGAAAAAAGGCGAAAGCTGCCCGGTCTTCGTGCGCTTCTCCACGGTCGCCGGCGGTGCCGGGTCGGTAGATACGCCCCGCGACGTGCGCGGATTTGCCGTCAAGTTCTACACGGATACCGGTAATTGGGATCTGGTCGGAAACAACATCCCGGTCTTCTTCATCCAGGACGCGATGAAATTCCCGGACCTGGTGCATTCGGTAAAAATGGAAGCCGACCGCGGCTATCCCCAGGCCGCTTCGGCGCACGACACGTTCTGGGATTTCGTTTCGCTGATGCCCGAGACGATGCACATGATCATGTGGGCCATGTCGGACCGGGCCATCCCGCGCTCGCTGCGCATGATGCAGGGCTTCGGCGTCCATACTTTCCGCTTCGTCAATGCGTCCGGGGAAGGCAAGTTCGTCAAGTTTCACTGGAAGCCGGTTCTGGGAATGGAATCGCTGGTCTGGGACGAGGCCGTGAAGATCGCAGGCGCTGACCCTGACTTCCACCGGCGCGACTTGTTCGAAGCGATTGCCGCAGGCGATTTCCCTGCCTGGGACCTCGGCGTGCAGGTTTTCGACGAGGAATGGGCCGCAAGGCAACCTTACGACGTGCTCGACGCCACCAAGCTCGTTCCCGAGGAGGACATCCCGGTCGAGATCGTCGGGCGACTTACCCTCAACCGCAACGTCGACAATTTCTTTGCCGAGACCGAACAGGTTGCCTTCCTGCCCAGCAATATCATACCGGGGATCGACTTTACCAACGACCCGCTGTTGCAGGGCCGTCTGTTCTCCTATCTCGACACCCAGAAGTCGCGGCTCGGCACCGCCAATTTCCACCAGATTCCGATCAATGCGCCCAAGTGCCCGTTCCACAATTTCCAGCGCGACGGGATGATGCAGACGCTGGTTCCTACCGGCCGCGCAAACTACGAACCGAACAGTCTTGCCGAGGCGGGCGAGGACAGCGGTCCGCGCGCCGAGCCGGAAAGCGGCTTTTCCACTTTCACCGAAAACGCCGAACGCAACGAGCCTGAAAACAAGCTGCGCATCCGTGCCGAACTCTTTGCCGACCATTACAGCCAGGCCGGGCTGTTCTATCGATCGCAGACGGAAAGCGAACAGTCGCATATCGCCTCTGCCATCGTCTTCGAACTTTCGAAGGTAGCCCTTGCGCATGTTCGCGAGCGGGTGATTTCCCGCCTGCGCAACGTCGACGAGACGCTGGCGGAGCGCGTTGCCGCAGGGCTGGCCCTGAAATTGCCGAAAAAGGCTGCCGCTGCACGCGAGCCGGTCGAGATGGCGCCTTCCGATGCCCTTTCGATCCAGAAGAATGCGCTCGAAACGCTGGAAGGCCGCAAGGTCGGAATTCTCTTCGATGAAGGTTCCGACAAGAAGGCACTCGACGACCTCAAATCCGCGATCGAGAAGTCCGGCGGCAGTGCATTTCTCGTCGCACCAAAAGTCGGTGCGCTGAAGCTCAAGGGCGGCACTCTGGAGGCGGACGGTCAGCTCGCAGGGTCGCCTTCGGTGCTGTTCGACGCGGTTGCCTCGATCCTCATGCCCGAAGCGGCGGAAAAGCTGACGACGCAGGCCGCCGCGGTGCAATGGTTCATGGATGCCTATGGTCATTGCAAGACCATCGCGCATTGCCCGGGCACCCAGGCCATTCTCGACAAGGCCGGCGTGGAGAAAGATGACGGCGTCGTGCCGATCGACGAATTTGCAGGCGTAGGCGCCCGGCGCCATTGGGCGCGCGAGCCCAGGATCCGCGATCTGGCCTGAACGGGCGGCAAGGATGCAAGAGGGTCGCGGCAGACCGGCGGCCCTCATCCTTGCGCGGCCCATGCGTCGTCTCGAAGTATAACAGGATGAGGACAGCCGTAATGACATGGTCTCTTGCCGAACTTTCCAACAAGATGAAGGATATCGACTTCGCCATGCTCGCCACCCATACGAAGGGCGGAGCGATCGCGGCGCGGCCGATGAGCAATAACCGCGAGGTCGGCTACGAAGGCACCGCCTGGTTCTTCACCGAAGAGAGCGCGCTGATGGCGGCCGACATTTCAGCCGATCCCAAGATCACGCTGTCCTATCAGGGCAAGTCGGGCCTGCTCGGCCAGCGCCCGTTTTTCCTGGCCGTCGAAGGACGCGCAAGGCTTGTCCGCGACAAGGCCGCACTGGCCGAGCATTGGACGGACGGTCTCGAACGGTGGTGGCCGGAGGGACCGGAAACGCCGGGGCTCGTGCTGATCGAAGCGCAAGGCGAGCGCGCCCATTACTGGGACGGCGAGGAGGAAGGCGAAATCGTTCTCGGGAATGTGTCGCCATGACATCGCTCTCGGACGCCCATACCGCAGTCTCGCCGCTCGCCGGACGCAAGGCGATCGTGACCGGAGGGACGACCGGGATCGGAAGGGCGATTGCGGTCCTGCTCGCCAGCGAAGGGGCGGACGTCTTCATTTGCGGCCGCTCGCCCGAGCATCTTGCCGATGCGCTGGCGAGAATAGGCGAAGTCGGCAGTGGCAGTGGCATCGCCCTCGATCTTGCCGAACCTGGGCAATTGAACCGCTTCTTCGCGGAAGCCCGCGCCTCTCTCGGCTCTCCCGATATCGTGATCGTCAATGCCGCCGTTCCCGCCCGCGCCCTTTCCGACATGTCGGCCGAGGAAATACGCTACGCCGTTGAGGTCGATTTCACCGCCTATGTCCTCAGCGCCAAGGCTGCGCAGGAGACATTGGCGGACAAGGGCGACATCGTGCTGATCGGCTCCATGTCGGCGCATGTTCTGGGGCCCGGATCGACGGTCTATGCCGGAATGAAGGCGGGCATCGCAGGCTTTGCCGAAGCCCTTCGCCGCGAACTCGGTCCCAAGGGGATCAAGGTGGGTCTGGTCGAGCCGGGCAAGACCGGAGCGGACTTCCAGTATCCCGACATTCCAGCGGAAAAGCAGCGGGCCATGATTGCCGAAGAAACGATGCTGCGCGCCGAGGATATAGCCGTGGCCGTCCATTACCTGCTTACCCAGCCGAGACGGGCCGTGGTCCAGCAGATTACGATAGCACCCCGCGAACAGGAGCAGGAATGACGGCGGGCGCCGCCCTCGCCCTCACCGAAGCGCGGGATCTCAGGACGGGAACCGTTCCGTGGCGGGAAAAGGACTGGCTCCCGCCGGCTACCGGCGAATTGCCGTCCCGTGATGTCGATATCGCCATTCTCGGCGGCGGAATCATGGGGGCGATCCTCGCCGATCGGTTGACCGCGCAGGGACGCACGGTGGCAGTCATCGATCGCCGCGCTCCGGGAACGGGAAGCACGGCTGCTTCCACGGCGCAGCTGATGTGGGCGATGGACGTGCCCTTGACCATGCTGGCGGAACGTCTTGGAGAGCGTGAAGCGGCACGGCGATGGAAGCGCGTTTTCGCCGCCCTGGAGCGCTTCGGAAAGCATCTGGATAGTATCGGCGGCGACCTGAAGCAGGACAGTCCGACGCTCTATCTTGCCGGGGACCTGCTCGGGCCCGAGGCCCTTCAGGCAGAAGCGGCACTGCATTGCCGCCATGGCCTGCCTTCCCGGTTCTTGTCAGCAGATGAGATGGCCGAGCGATACGCCATAGCGCCAAGGGCAGGTCTTGTTTCGACCGGCACATATGCCATCGATCCGGTACGGACCTGTCACGCCTTGCTGGACCGTGCGCTGGGCCGGGGTGCGTCGATCGCCTATCCCGTCGATATCGCCGCGCTTCACCCATCGGCGCGCGGTATCGAACTGGAGACGGAAGACGGGCGGTCGTTCATGGCCGGAAACGTCATTCTCGCCACGGGCTACGAGAGAGCGCGCCTGTTTCTTCCCGATGCCTTTTCGCTGCTCTCGACATTTGCGATTGCAGCGCCGCCGGGCACTGCACCGCTATGGAATGAAAATGCGATGATCTGGGAAGCCAGCGATCCCTATCTTTACGTGCGGGCAAGCCGCGACGGCAGGATCATAGCAGGCGGCGAGGATATCGATGTCGCTGACAAGGATACCCGGGACCGACTGCTTCCCGGCAAGGCAGGCATCATTGCCGCCAAGCTGGCCGCCATGCTCGGAAAAGACAAGATCGACTGGGAGCGCGCGTGGGCAGCAACCTTCGGCAGTTCGCCGGACGGGCTTCCCGCAATCGGGCGGGCACGCAATATGGACAATCTCTGGATCGCCGCAGGTTTCGGCGGCAACGGAATTGCCTTTGCGGCACTGGCCGCGGAAATCCTGGATGCGTCGCTAAGAGAAAAAGCAGACCAAGACGCTCGCTGCTTCGATCCCTACAGGTTCGAGAATGATTGAACGCGATTTGCGGCAGGAGCATGCCTTCATAAAGGCTGCTCCTGCCGCATGATCTGCCAGCTCAGGCCAGGCAGGAAGTCCCTACCTATAAAACCCAGGGCTCACGGAATCCTTTTACCCCGGCCGAAGAAGAAGCCGAGGGCCAGGATCACCACCGCAACAAGCAGGAAGACCTTTGCCAGGCTGGCCGAAAGACCAGCAACGCCGCCAAAACCGAGCAGCGCCGCGATAAGTGCAACAACAGCGAAAATGATGGCCCAGCGAAACATGGGGCTCTCCCTTGATACGAACGCTGCATCGAACTTTTCGAGCAGCTCGGTTCTAGAACATCTGTTCTGTCCCGATGTTCCGCAAATCTTGCGAAGAAGGGCCGGCAAGCCCAGGATTACACTTCGCTGATCATTTCGCGGATCCGCCCAGCGAGAGTGTCGACCGCAAACGGCTTCGTCAGAACCGACATGCCCGGCTCAAGCTGGCCGTTGTTCAAGAGCGCATTCTCGGCAAACCCGGTGATGAAAAGCACTTTGAGGTCCGGGCGATGAACGCGCGCCGCATCCGCCATCTGCCGACCATTCATGCTGCCGGGCAGACCGACGTCGGATACCAGGAGATCGATCCGCACGTCTGATTCCAGCACGCGCAGGCCCGAAAGACCATCTGCGGCTTCTATCGCCGTGTACCCCAGCTCGTGCAGGACATCGGCTACCAGCATCCGCACCGTCGGCTCGTCATCGACGACCAGAACCGTCTCTCCATCAGTGGCGAGATTGTCGCTCGCCGCATCCGGCAGCGTTTCGTCCTCATCCGCCTCCCCGCGATGACGGGGCAAGTAGATGCAGACCATCGCCCCTTCCCCGACCTCCGAGTAGATCCGCACCTGCCCGCCCGACTGCTTCGCAAAACCATAGATCATCGAAAGGCCGAGCCCGGTGCCCTGCCCCAGCGGCTTGGTGGTGAAGAAGGGGTCGAATGCCTTGGCGATCACGTCAGCAGGCATGCCGGTTCCGGTATCCGAGACGCAAAGCGAGAGATACTGCCCCTCGGGCAGACCGTGCTGGCGCGCGCCGTGACGGTCGATCCACCGATTGCCGGTTTCGATAGTGATTTTCCCGCCATCCGGCATGGCATCGCGCGCATTGATGCAGAGGTTCAAGAGCGCATTTTCAAGCTGCGACGCGTCCACCAGGGCAGGCCAAAGGCCAGACATGAGGACCGGATCGACTGCGATGCTCGGCCCGACGGTCCTGCGAAGCATCTCGATCATGCCGCTGACCAGATTGTTTACATTGGTCGTCCTGGGAGAAAGCGTCTGGCGCCGCGAGAAGGCCAGCAGCCGATGCGTGAGGGCCGCCGCCCGCCTCGTGGCACCTTGCGCGGCGACCATGTATCGGTCGATCTCACCCAGGCGCCCCTGGGTGATTCTCGTATTCATCAGTTCAAGGCTGCCCGAGATCCCGGCCAGAAGATTGTTGAAGTCATGCGCCAGACCGCCGGTCAGTTGCCCCACCGCTTCCATCTTCTGGGCCTGACGCAGCTGATCCTCCGCTTCTGCCAACGCTTCGGCGCGGGCCCGGTCATCGGTAACGTCACGTGCGCTGGCGTAGAGCCTGTCGCCGGAGACCGTGGCCGTCCACGATAGCGTGCGGTAATCGCCGTCGCGCGTTCGGAACCGGTTCTCGAAGGCCAGCGTCGTTCGCCCCTCGGCCAGCTTTGCGACTTCCGCGCGCGTCCTTGCCTGGTCGTCGGGATGTTCCATCCATTCGGAAGTCCGTCCGACAAGCTCGTCCGCGCTCCATCCCAGACACCGCGTCCAGGCCGGGTTTATGCTCAGCCATGTGCCGTCGAGGTCGGCGACGAGCAGCAGGTCATGGCTGACCTGCCAGAGCTGATTGCGCTCGAGCGTGCGTTCAGCCACCTGGTGCTCGAGCGAGAAATTGAGGTCGCGCAGCGCGCTTTCCGCTTCGTCCCGCTCCTGGGTCGCCCGTACCGCCTGCGTGGTCTCCGCCACTGCACAGTAAAGCCCCTGCACAGCGCCCGAGGAATCGCGCAGCGGCGTGTAGGAGAACGTGAACCAGGTATCCTCGGGGCCGTTGCCGCGCTCGGCACGCAGCGGCAGATCGCGCAGCAGCACGGATTCACCCGCCAGCGTTCGGTTAACCAGCGCGCCTACGTCGGGCCAGACCTCGCGCCACACCTCTTCGAGCGGCCGCCCCAGGGCAGCAGGCTTCCCGCCCAGCAGCGGGTGATAGGCATCGTTGAAGATGAACGTGAGGTCGGGGCCCCAGGCCAGCCAGGTCGGTTCGATGCTGTCGAGCACCAGATTGGCCGAAGCTCGCAACTCCGGCGGCCAGTTCGCGATTTCGCCAAGCGGCGTAGAAGCCCAGTCGAAGCAATCGACCATGGCGCGCATCCGTCCATCAGCGGCAAAGAACGTCCCGGCAAGGCTCACCCGGTGGGCATCTCAGTCATGCAGTCCACGGGACGCGACCTCACTTGAACACCTGCCGCAGGGGCGCGGGCTGTTCGTCGGTCGGTAGCAGGTCTTGCAGGCGATCATAGACCAGATCTGCACTGAAAGGCTTGTTGATGAAGATCGCACCTTCGGGCAGATCGCCATCACCCGGCCTTACCAGGCCGGAAGCGACCAGGATGTGGATGTCCGGCCATGCGTCGGCGCAGGTGCGCGCCAACTCGAACCCGTCCCGGTTGCTGGGCGGCATCTGCACGTCCGTGAACAGAAGACGGATGCCGTTGCCATTCGCCTGGAGAATCCGAACCGCCTGATCGACGCTCTCAGCTTCAAGCACCCGAAAGCCGGCCTCTTCCAGAATTTCGGCGGAGCTCATCCGAACCAGGGGATCATCGTCGGCAATCAAGGCAAAGGGCGCGCATTCACGTGTCATGGGCATTTTTCCGCAAGAGTTGCGAAGAGCAACGTCGCAGAGGCCTTTCGGCTGCAATGCCGCCTGCTCATCATAAAGATGATCTGCCCCCACCGAGTGGCCCGATTGGTTTGTTAGTGGATTAAGCCCATCGCCGCCAT